>DDLW01000155.1 GCA_002340345.1 Alphaproteobacteria bacterium UBA2562
GTTTTGCGGCAAAAACAATAAGAGAGAGCCTTTTGTGTGCGTCTATCATCACGCAAAAGGCTCGAGAGCAAAGCTGGTTAAAGTGGCAGTACCTTTAATCATGCGTTTTGCCGCAAAACGAAAGTGGCCAATCGAACCCGCTTGATCGCGCTTTGCTCTGATGATGTCTATGGAAGGCAGAGCCTTGTCTTCGCCTGTCCTAAAAAGCAAGGCCCTTCTAAAAACACTTCAAAACACTGTGACATTTGTCTCACAATCTTGTCATTGACGCGACATTATGTCTGGTTTTTGTCGGGTGTCTAACAGCAAATTTTTTAATCAAAGACTCGGCAATGCTCTGAAAAATCAATACAAATCAAAGCATTAATATTTTTTTAAAAACTGGCACGAGCGTTGCAAACTCCTTGTCTCGGGTGCCACGGCAAGCGCCGTGTGCAAAAGTTGGTCAGAAATATTCTTCGAAGCAACAACGCAATTCAAGGAGCATGAGTTATGTCGCTGCGTCAGATCGCCTTCTACGGTAAGGGTGGTATCGGAAAATCCACAACATCACAAAACACCCTGGCTGCCCTGGTCGAAATGGACCAGCGCATCTTGATCGTTGGCTGTGACCCAAAAGCAGATTCTACACGGTTGATCTTGAATTCTAAAGCCCAGGATACTGTTCTGCATTTGGCAGCAGAAGCTGGGTCTGTGGAAGATCTCGAACTCGAAGATGTGCTGAAAATTGGTTATAAAGACATTAAATGCGTCGAATCCGGCGGTCCAGAGCCAGGCGTTGGTTGCGCGGGCCGTGGTGTCATCACCTCCATTAACTTCCTCGAAGAAAATGGTGCTTATGACGATGTTGATTACGTTTCTTATGACGTTCTCGGCGACGTTGTGTGTGGTGGTTTCGCGATGCCTATTCGTGAAAACAAAGCACAAGAAATTTACATCGTCATGTCTGGCGAGATGATGGCGCTTTATGCTGCAAACAACATTGCTAAAGGCATTTTGAAATATGCTCACAGCGGTGGAGTTCGTTTAGGTGGTTTGGTTTGTAACGAGCGTCAGACGGACAAAGAACTTGAACTCTCTGAAGCTCTGGCCAAAAAACTTGGTTCTAAGCTAATCCATTTCGTGCCACGTGACAACATCGTGCAGCATGCTGAATTGCGTCGTCAAACTGTTTTAGAATATGCGCCAGACAGCAAGCAGGCTGATGAATATCGCACTTTGGCGAAAAACATCCACGGCAATTCTGGTAAAGGCTGCATTCCAACACCAATCAGCATGGAAGAGTTGGAAGAAATGCTGATGGAATTCGGCATTATGAAAACTGAAGAGCAGCAATTGGCTGAATTGCAAGCGAAAGAAGCTGCTGCGAAATAAGATTTCGCCGCCTCTTGAAGGGGAAAGGCCCACAGAGATCGTTTTCCTGGTCGGCCTTCCCCTTCCAAAAATAGGATGATCTACCTTATAGATCAGAAACTTAATCACAATTTACCCCTACCCCACCGTCGCCAAACCTTGGCGTCGGGCGGAGAAGGGCAAGCCTCAGGAGAGTTCGATGTCCCTGACGGATACCGTTGAAAAGAATCAGGGCCTGATTGACGAAGTCCTGGAAGCCTATCCAGAGAAGGCGAAGAAAAAACGCGCTCGCCATCTCTCCGTCCATAAGGAAGGCGAAAAGGATTGCGGCGTCAAGTCAAACGTAAAGTCGCTGCCCGGTGTCATGACCATTCGTGGATGCGCCTATGCTGGATCCAAAGGCGTGGTCTGGGGGCCGATCAAAGATATGATCCATATCAGCCACGGCCCTGTTGGTTGCGGTTATTATAGCTGGTCTGGCCGTCGGAACTACTATATCGGTACCACCGGTATTGATAGCTTCGGCACCATGCAATTTACCTCTGACTTCCAAGAGCGCGATATTGTTTTTGGCGGCGATAAGAAGCTCGGCACTTTGATCGATGAAATCGAAGAGCTTTTCCCGCTGAACAAAGGGATTTCAGTCCAATCAGAATGCCCAATCGGTCTGATTGGCGATGATATCGAAGCTGTGTCCCGCGCAAAAGCAAAAGAATATGGCAAGCCTGTCATTCCTGTGCGTTGTGAAGGCTTCCGGGGCGTCTCCCAGTCTTTGGGGCACCATATTGCCAATGATGCCATCCGGGATTGGGTCTTCGAAAAAGAAGGCAATGCAACCCCTGTCGAGCAAACCCCTTATGATGTGACCGTGATCGGTGACTATAATATTGGCGGGGATGCTTGGTCTTCTCGGATCCTTTTGGAAGAAATCGGTTTACGCGTTGTGGCGCAATGGTCTGGTGATGGCACCATTGCAGAGCTTGAAAACACCCCGCGGGCCAAAGTCAATCTCATCCATTGCTATCGCTCAATGAACTATATTGCGCGTCATAT
This sequence comes from Alphaproteobacteria bacterium UBA2562, assembly GCA_002340345.1. Taxonomy (GTDB): domain Bacteria; phylum Pseudomonadota; class Alphaproteobacteria; order UBA2562; family UBA2562; genus UBA2562. The sequence goes on from DDLW01000155.1 coordinate 2,407, forward strand.
GGAAGAGAAATATGGCATTCCTTGGGTTGAGTATAACTTCTTCGGCCCAACGCAAATCGAAAAAAGCTTGCGCAAAATCGCCTCTTTGTTCGACGAGAAAATCCAAGAAAACGCCGAAAAAGTCATTGCTCAATACCGGCCTTTGGTCGATGCCACCATCGAGAAATACAAATCACGCCTCGATGGTAAAAAAGTGATGCTTTATGTCGGTGGTCTTCGCCCACGCCACGTTGTCGGCGCCTATGAAGATCTTGGCATGGAAGTCACCGGCACGGGCTATGAATTTGCCCACAAAGATGACTATCAGCGCACCACCGATTATATCGGCGAAGGCACTTTAGTCTATGACGATGTCACCGGCTATGAATTCGAGAAATTTGTCGAAGCCATGCAGCCTGACCTTGTCGCTTCTGGTATTAAGGAAAAATATGTCTTCCAAAAAATGGGCATGCCTTTCCGCCAGATGCATAGCTGGGACTATTCTGGCCCTTATCATGGCTATGACGGCTTTACAATCTTTGCGCGTGATATGGATATGGCAATCAACAATCCTATCTGGAGCCAAGTAAAGGCACCTTGGGATAAATAAGCAAATATTGCATATACCCCTATCGCTGAGACCCCCCGAGGGCAGAGAAAATCCGGCCTTTATCTGTCCTCGGCAGGGAATGTGAACTTCTTACTCTGGAGACATCATCATGCCTCAGAGCGCCGATAAAGTGCTCGATCACGGCAAGCTTTTCCGTGAAGATGAGTATAAAGACATGCTCACCCGGAAAAAAGTCGAGTTTGAGCAAGGTCATTCCGATGTTAAGGTCCAAGAAATCGTCGATTGGACCAAAACAGAAGAGTATAAAGAGAAAAACTTTGCCCGTAAGGCTTTGACCGTCAACCCAACGAAAGCATGCCAGCCTTTAGGCGCCGTTTTCGCAGCCCAAGGCTTCGAAGACACTCTGCCCTTCGTTCATGGGTCCCAAGGTTGTGTTGCTTACTATCGCACCCATTTGACACGTCACTTCAAAGAGCCAAATTCTGCGGTGTCTTCTTCGATGACTGAAGATGCTGCTGTGTTCGGTGGCTTGAACAATATGATTGACGGTTTGGCCAATGCATATGCATTGTATAAGCCTAAAATGATTGCGGTTTCAACCACATGCATGGCTGAAGTGATCGGTGATGACCTTCATGGCTTTATTGAAAATGCCAAGAAGAAAGAAAGCATTCCCGAAGACTTCCCAGTACCTTTTGCCCACACCCCAGCCTTCGTCGGCAGCCATGTTGTTGGCTATGACAATGCCATGAAGGGCATCTTAATGAACTTCTGGAATGGCCAGGAGGGCATGCGCAAAGAGAATGATCAAATCAATGTCATTCCTGGGTTTGATGGGTTCTGCGTCGGCAATAACCGTGAATTGAAGCGTCTGTTCGGCGAAATGGGCCTGAAAGCTTTGATCCTTGGCGATAATGCCGACAATTACGACACACCAACAGATGGCACCTACCGCATGTATGACGGTGGTACCAAGCTGGACGATGTGAAAGAAGCCATCCACGCAAAAGCTACGGTTTCCTTGCAAGAATATTGCACGACGCAAACCTTAAGCTACGCCCGTGGTGAAGGACATCAGGTCGAGAAGTTCAATTATCCCATGGGTCTGTCTGCCACAGACAGCCTCATCATGAAATTGAGCGAAATCTCTGGTAAAGAGATTCCAGACAGCATCAAGCTCGAGCGCGGTCGTTTGGTCGATGCCATGGCCGATAGCCATGCCCTGTTCCATGGCAAACGCTTTGCCATTTACGGTGACCCTGATTTCTGCATGGGCATGAGCCAGTTCTTGATGGAATTGGGTGCTGAGCCTGTCCATGTTCTGTCCACAGGTGGCACGAAAAAATGGGCCAAAGCGCAAAAAGCTCTGCTTGAATCCTCTCCTTATGGTGCAAGCGGTCAAGCCTATCCTGGCAAAGATTTGTGGCATATGCGCTCTTTACTGTTCACAGATCCTGTCGATTTCATCATCGGCAATAGCTATGGCAAATATCTGGAGCGTGACACAGGCACGCCGCTGATCCGCTTGACCTACCCCATTTTTGATCGTCATCACCACCACCGTTTCCCAACCATGGGATATCAAGGGGCGATCAATGTGATGGTTCGGATCTTGGATCGCATCTTTGAAGTTGCTGACTTGGATACCATCGATACGGCTGTGACCGATTACAGCTTTGATTTGGTAAAATAAGTCAAACGCAAAAGCGTAAGGCCAACCGGCAAAAGAAAATTTCCTGTCGGTTGGTATAAGAGCTGAGACCCTCCCTCGTCATGGGATAAAGATAGAGGTAGGGTCTCAAGCCTCTCTCAAACAAAGTGATCCTAAAGCTTAACAGCCAACTTCGAAAACCGCTTGTGCAGCCTATAAAGCGGCTTTGGTGGTGGGCTGGACTCTCTCAGTTCGAAAAGACCAAAAATGGCTAAACTCAAATGCTGATAAAATGAAACAACGGTATTTGAGAACAGACCCGATGATCAAAATCGCTGGATACGGGTGTGTCGAAGGAGGGGGACAAAGCCGAGGGGGGAGGAACAACCTCACGCCCAGCCGCTGCCCTATGCTAGAGTTTCCGAAAGGGGTCAAAGCTTGAGACGCTTGACCCGATGGCCCTTTGAGGAAACTAGTCTATGGCAGCGGAGAAGGCGGCTCGCCTTTTGAAGAGATCACGGAAGGGTGTGACCCGCACCCACCACCGTCTCTTTGATGTGGTGACCCCCAAAATCCACCAAGGAGGATCATGATGCTCGCGGATAAAATCCAAGATGTCTTTAATGAGCCTGGTTGCGCTGTCAACCAGAAGAAAACAGACAAAGAGCGGAAAAAAGGCTGCTCCAAACCCCTGATGCCAGGGGCTGCGGCCGGGGGCTGTGCCTTTGATGGGGCCAAAATCGTTCTCCAACCCATTGTCGATGCCGCCCATTTGGTACATGGCCCCATTGCGTGTGAAGGCAACAGCTGGGATAACCGTCACTCGGCCTCTTCAGGACCAAAGCTGTATCGCACGGGCATGACAACCGACATGTCTGAATTGGACATCATCCATGGCGGCGAGAAAAAGCTCTATAAAGCCATTAAAGAGGTTTTTAAACGCTATGACCCCCCAGCGGTTTTTGTTTATCAAACCTGTGTGCCCGCTTTGATCGGCGATGATTTGGTGGCTGTGTGCCAATATGCGGAAGAACAGCTTGGCAAGCGTGTCATTCCCGTCAATGTGCCAGGCTTTGTTGGCTCTAAAAATCTGGGGAATAAGCTCGCCGGAGAAACTTTGCTCGACCATGTGATTGGCACCGAAGAGCCCGGCATGGTGACCGACAAAGATATCAACATCATTGGCGATTATAATCTTGTCGGAGAATTCTGGCAGATCAAACCGCTGCTCGATAAGCTCGGGATTCGTGTTCTGGGCAAAATCACGGGGGACGCAAGGTTTAGCGATGTCACCGTCGCACACCGTGCGCGGGTCAATATGATGCTGTGTTCCCAAGCGCTGGTCAATATCGCTCGGAAAATGGAAGAACGCTACGGTATTCCTTACTTCGAAGGCTCTTTTTACGGGGTCGCAGACACGTCTGAGAGCTTACGCCAAATCGCCAAAATGCTGGTCGCACGCGGGGCCAATGCTTCTCTTATTGCAGAAACCGAAGCGCTGATCGCCGAAGAAGAAGCGAAAGTCGCAGGAAAGCTTCAAGTCTATCGCGAAAGACTGCAAGGCAAACGGGTTCTTCTCTTCACCGGCGGTGTGAAATCTTGGTCAGCCGTCACCGCTTTAGAAGATGTCGGCATGACCGTCATTGGCACCAGTGTCAAAAAATCGACAGATGAAGACAAACAACGGATCATTGCCCAAAAAGGCGAAGATTTTCATATGTGGGAGAATCTTAAACCCAAAGAGATGTACCACATGTTGAAAGAGTCCGAAGCAGACATCATGCTGTCTGGCGGTCGTTCACAATTCATTGCCTTAAAAGCCAAAACAGCTTGGCTTGATATCAATCAAGAACGTCACCACGCCTTTGCTGGCTATGATGGGATTGTCACGCTCGTCCATCAGATCGATGCGACAATCAACAATCCCGTTTGGCAAGAAGTCAGGCGCCCCGCCCCTTGGGCCGCAAAAGATCTTCACACCACCCCAAACCCTGTGACTGTGTGAAGGCGCGGATCCGAAAAAAGGAGGCAAAAGCCATGAGCGCAAAGGCGCAAAAACAAACGTTCAAAGCCCCGAAAAAAGCGCTTTCGGTCAATCCGCTCAAAATGAGTCAACCTTTAGGCGGCGCTTTGGCCTTTCTTGGCATTGCAGATGCTCTCCCGCTTTTCCATGGCTCCCAAGGCTGCACGGCCTTCGGTTTGGTGCTGCTCGTGCGGCATTTCCGAGAGGCTATTCCGCTGCAAACCACAGCCATGAACGAAGTGTCTACCATCCTGGGCGGATATGACAATATCGAAGCGGCTTTAAAAAACATCTATGATCGGAATAAACCCACCCTGATTGGCCTGTGCACCACGGGCCTCACAGAAACCAAGGGTGAGGATATGGATGGCATTATGGTCCGCTTCCGGGATAGGAATCCCGACCTAGCCGATCTTGCCGTTGTTCATGTCTCAACACCAGATTTCGAAGGGGGCCTTGAAGATGGCTTTGCGAGGGCGATCGAAGCCACAATCCGCCTGCAAGTTTCAGCGGCCAACGAAACCGTCCCAGGTCAAGTAAATGTCCTGGCTGGTTCTCATTTAACCCCTGGTGATATCCTTGAATTACGGGAGATTTTCGAGGCTTTTGGTCTGAAGCCACTTATTTTGCCAGATTTATCGCGCTCTTTAACCGGGCGTATTCCCGACGATTTCACGGCGAAAACACTTGGCGGCACAACGCTCGCTGAGATCCAAGCCATGGGACAGTCCGAAGCCACCTTCGTCCTTGGCGACCATATGACCAAAGCCGCGCAGAAATTGCATGAGATCACAGGCGTTCCCAATCTCTATAGCGGTTCTCTCATGGATATCGCCAGTATTGACGATTTCATGATGGCTCTCTCAGAAGTGTCTGGCCAGGCTGTGCCCGAGAAATATCGTGACCAACGCGATTTTCTCACCGACGCGATGATGGACAGCCATTTCTTTACCGGCCACCGCAAAGTGGCCTTGGGGCTCGAGCCTGAATTGCTCGCAAACTATGCCCGGCTGGCCGCTAAAATGGGCTGTGATGTGGTCGCAGCCGTGTCCCCTACCCCCTCTTCTGCTTTGGAACGCATTGCAGATTTGCCTGTGGTGGTGGGTGACCATGATGACCTTGAAGGCCTTGCTGCGGAAGAAGGGGCGGAGCTTCTTATCTCAAACTCCCATGCCCGTCAGGCCGCAGAACGCTTAGAGATTCCTTTGATGCGGGTTGGACTTCCCTGCTTTGATCGTCTCGGCGCTGGCCATCAGGTCAATATTGGTTATCGCGGTTTGCGCGATGTTGTCTTTGCCTTAGGGAATATGTTCCTTGCCCAGGAACATGAGCATAGCCCCGAAGATTTTGCGCATATCGGACGCTCCGGCGAAGGAGGCGAGCATGCGCACAGCCCGTAGACTGCGTTTGGTGGAAACCGAAACCACACGCTTGGGAACAGATGTGATGGAACAGCAAGCGATCGCATCCGAAAGCCAGAAGGAGGGAATTGTGAAGGTTGCATTCTGCACCCAAGATATGGAGCATTTGGATAGCCATTTTGGTTGGGCCAAAAATATTGTGATCTATGACGTGGAAAAAGACGGCCACAAGCTTTCTGAAGCCATCCAATTTGACGGCGAAATGTTTGAAGATGGCAATGAGGACAAGCTGGTTCCCAAAATTGAAGCCGTTGAGGACTGTCATATCCTTTATGTCTCCGCCATTGGCGCAGCAGCAGCGGCCCGTGTGGTCGCAAAGCGGATTCATCCTATCAAAGTCGAAGATAATCCCCGCATTGAAGACCTCCTCGCGCAATTGAAGGAGACCATCAATGGCACGCCGCCACCTTGGCTCCGTAAAGTCCTGCGCGGCAATGAGGAACGTAAACTGAATTTCGAAGAAGACGACGAGGACTGAACTCTAGAGCAAAGCTGGTTAAAGTGACATTACTTCAACCATGCGTTTTGCGG
>DDLW01000302.1 GCA_002340345.1 Alphaproteobacteria bacterium UBA2562
GCCCTTTGGCCGCCGGAGGCATTACCACGCAAGGTCTCACCCACGCGGGGACAGTTTCAGAACATTTTCCGGACCCTCTTCTTGGGAGATGTCCGGAATAATATCTGCAATATTTTGCTTCAACATAGAACGGTCAAAATAGCGGATGGTATTTTTCCCGCTTTTCTTCGCCGTATACATGGCGATATCCGAATATTTGATCAGCTCTTCTTCATCACGCGTATCAAGGGGATAAAGCGCGATACCAATGCTCATGGAGATTTGTGCTGAGACATCCCCAAGATCAAAGGGCACTTGAAAGCTTTTCAGAACCGATTGCGCGACGGAAAAAGCATCATTCCGGTGATGCAGTTCGCTGAGAATAATTGTGAATTCATCACCGCCAAGGCGCGCGACCGTATCGGAGTTGCGCACACAATTTCTTAAGCGCCGGGCACCTTCTTTCAGCAGATGGTCGCCCGCCGCATGGCCCAAAGTATCATTGACATCTTTAAAACCATCGAGATCAATATAAAGCAGCCCGCAAAGGCAGAGCTTGCGATCTGTTGTGGTCATGATTTGGTGCAAGCGATCATAAAAGAGATTGCGGTTGGGCAGATGGGTCAGGGCATCATAATTGGCTTGGAACCGGATTTGTTCTTCTTCTTGTTTGCGTTCGGTGATGTCCGAGAAGAGGGCGATATATTTTTCGATTTTCCCTTGGGCATCGCGCAAGGTGGAGATGCTGAGCCATTCGGCATAGATTTCACCATTGCGGCGGCGGTTCCAGATTTCTCCACGCCAAGACCCTTCATTGTGGAGATGGCTCCAGAGATGGGCATAGAAGGCCGTGTCATGGCGACCGGACTGTAAAAGGGTTGGCGGTTTGCCAATGACTTCGTCTGCGGTGTAGCCTGTGATGCTTGTGAAGGTCGGGTTGACGGTTTCGATAAGATTGTCTGATGAGCAGACCATGATGGCTTGGCTGCTATTGTTGAAAACGGTTGTTGCCAGTCTTTGCTGTTCTGCGGCTTTATGTGTTTCTGTGATATCTTCGGCGATCCATGCAAAGCGGGGCGCGCCGAAGCCATTAAAGCCGAGAAATGTGCCGGTTTCTCGAATCCAGAGTTTTTCCCCTGTTTTTCGCACCATGGCGACTTCGACGGTGGCGGTTTGCCCAATTTCGGTGAGGCTGCTATAGACGGTGTCTTCGAAATTGTCGAAAGCGGACCGGTCTTCATAGAGCAGCTCGGTTGTTTGGCCGATGAGCTCTTCTGCGCTGCGGTTGAAAAGGGTGCAAAAGCTTTGATTGACTTGGATGAAACGGCGTCCCTCGAGGAGGCTGATGCCAAGGGGCAGGCTATTGAGCAGGTGATAGTGGTCTTGGAGTTTCTTTTGATAGGTGTTTTCTTGTTTTTTCTGGGGGGAAAGATCTGTAATTAAAGCAAAAACTTTTGGCTTGCCGAGATGGCCATGATCCACGCCCCATTCCACACGCACGGCAATGGTGTCAGAGGCTGGGGTTTGTAACAGCATGTCGGCCTGTTGGGGCGTGCGCTTGAAAGTGTGGTGGCGTTGGAGTGTTTTGCGCAACATGGTCTCGACTCTTTCCAGGGTGTGACCTTGGAATGAGGCGAGAAAAGACGCAAGAGAACGGCCAATGATCTTGTCCGCAGAACAGTTGAGCAGCGTGCAAAGGGCGGGGTTGACCTCTGTGATGGCGAGGTCTTCGATATCAATGGAAACATATCCAGACGACAGGCCTTGCAAAAAATGGCCGTGGGTCTGGTGGGGGGAATCCTGATATATGGGGTCTTGCTCGAGAGGGGCTTGTGCTGGACGGGGGTGCCGGATCAGCAACCATCCTGAAAGAATGCAAATTGAGATCGCAAAGCCACTCAAGGCGATGGCATATGAGGCATCGATAATATTTTTAAAGCCGAGCGTTAAAATAAAAAAACTTAGAAGTAGAATGGTTACAAAGCAAACACCATTGAAAAATTGTTGATTTATAGAGAGTCTCCGCGTGTTGTTTTTTTCTTTGGCCAATGAATGACGGCGTGGTTCCATTTTCTTCAATTTAACCTTTGCGAATATTCTCTTCAAAGAAGGCGCGGTATGTGCTTTGCGGCTCTTTTTTACTGCTCTTCAGCTTATCGCATATTTCGGCGGCATTATAAACTTACCCTATTTCTATTATATGCACATCAAGGCCGATGGAAAGAGCTAGGACTAAAATTTTACGATATTCTGTTTTGCCCCCGACAGTCTGTGCCCATAGTTTTTCTATGTTTGTGGTTTTTCTCTGTTCGTCGTTTCTCTATGCCCATATTTTCTCTGCATCATAGCTTTTATCGAAATATTATACAACTATAAACAGAAATATCGCGAGCGGTCAAAGTAATTTTTGTATCTATGTTTGATTCATTGCAAATAGAAATCAATTGATAAAAATTTTAGATATATGCCTTTATTTGAAAAGGCTGGCTATTTAGAGCCTATGATTTTGAGTTTTTTTGCAGCTTTTGGTATGGCTTCTCTTCCGCTGGTTTCTCTTAGCCATGTTTGTGACTTTGAGGATTGTCAGCTTTGCCCCTTTAACCAGCTTTGCTCTAAAAGCTTTTTGAGAGACTTTTTCGCGAAAAAATCGTCTGATTCCGCGTTAGCAAGAAGAGGCTTGTTTTGTGTTAAGACTCAAAATGGCTGCGATGGCGGAAGAGAACATCGATATATCCTTCCGCCTTTGCCTTTTCCAGGATGTCTTTGGCTGTGACGGGGGCAGCAAAAAGAGGCGGCAAAGCGCCCAGATAGTCATGGCCATATATCCAGTCCAGAACTTTATCTGCGCCGTCTTTTGAGAGCCAAGGATCAATTTCAACGAACAGAGCGGGTTGCCATTTCTGCACGGTCTGGGCGGCACCGCGCAAAACGGGCAATTCACCGCCTTGGACATCGATCTTGATGAGAACGACGGGGAGGGACTGCAAAGACGCGCCAGGCTGTGGGGAAGCCATAAAGTCTTGGACAATGGCATCGACACTTTTAACCGGGACTGTCACGCCTTGGTTTTCCTCTTGCCCAACGCCAAGGTGGTTATTCATTGGATTTCTGGGGTCGAGGATCAGAATACCCTCTTGGCCATCGCTGTCCCCGACCGCTGCTGGGATAAGAGAGAGCGTTGGTTTTGTTTTTGCCAGATCCTCGAGGAAAATAAGATTTCTGGGGTCTGGTTCAATGGCTAAGATATGACAATTCTTTCCGCCCCAGCGCGCAAACAGATCCGAATAAAACCCAATATTTGCGCCGACATCAATGAAAAGACCTTGGCTGTTAATTTGCTTGCGCAAATGATTCACCATGTTTGTTTCATAATGGCGTTTATAGAAAAAATAGACGGACCGTTGCATCTTTCGGCCTGGCCCTGTTTTTAAGAGACCTGTGCGGTCGACCAGGCTGTAACATCCCAAAAGAACTCTTTGGAGTAGGGATACATGGTTCATTGGCATAAATTCAAACCTATGTCAGTTGCAGCCTGCTGTTGGGTCTTGGCCCGTTGAGCGGATGCGCGCAAAGGGGAAAAGGAGAGATGTCTCTGATCTCTTTTCCGGCAAGAGCAGGACGATATCGCTTTTTCTGATTCAGAATAGCCTGTATATCCCTAAAAAACCAATGAGAGCAAGAGAGCAACCTCATCTTCATCCCATATCGTCCATACCAACCGGCAGAGTCTTCCGACATTTCGGCTGGTATGCGTATGATATGGCGAGACGGTTTTGGGAAAGAGCGTTTTGGAAGCGGGGCGCGGACAGAGGCTATTGCTTTTTGTTTTTATGCGCTTATGGTGGAGGCTCTGTGGAGGGGGCAAACTCTCTGGCCTTAAGATCCTAGACAATGCGTCGATCGACGGCGATGCGCGCATCAAGATGGTGGGCGGTACTGGGATTGAACCAGTGACCCCTCGCGTGTGAAGCGAGTGCTCTCCCGCTGAGCTAACCGCCCAAGAAGGAAAGCTTGATAGCGTTTTGCCCTCTTTGTTGTCAAGACTTATTTTACCGTTTAGGGGCCATACACAGGGACGGCGCGATTTCACCATAAGGGCAAAAGACATGCAGCGCGATATCTTCGGGTCTCGATATTGGTTTTTGGCGCTGATTGGCGTTGTTATTGTGAGTCTTTTGACGGGGAGAATGCCACAGGCTGTGGCGGAAAGCCCTGTGCGTGCGTCCGCGCTTCAGACCGCGCAGACCGCCACATCAGCCCCGAGCGTCCTACAGTATAAACTTCATCTGGGCATGATGCCGATGTTTGATGCGGCGCTGTCTTTCCATGCGCCAGGCGGCGGCTATGGGCTTTCCGCCGATATTGTGAGCACGCAAATGTTTGAGCGCTTTTTCATCGGGCGGTTGGATATTTCGGGCAGCGGGGCATTAGGGCAGGCAGGGCTGTCTCCGGATCTTTACAAGCTAAGGATTTTGGATAAAGCGGGCAAGGCTCTTAAGGGCTATCTGCCGACCAGCCTTGTGTATCGTGCTGGAAAAGAAGGGGTGTATCCGGAACGGATTGTCCCCAAACCAGTGACGGGCGCGGGCCGGGCGTCTCCAGGGGCTTTGGATCCCATTGCGGGTCTGATGACGGTCATGCTGCATCTGAAGAAGACGGGAACATGCCCGAAACGCTTGACGGTTTTTGATGGTTGGCGAGAATTTGCTATTCTGTTTTCCTCTTTGCCAGAAACAAGCTTTCCGCCAAGCCGAGGGTCTTATTATAGCGGCCCTGCCACGGGCTGTGCTTTTGAGGTGCGGGCCGCTGAGGCAGGCAAAAAGGCCGAAAATGTGAAAAGTGATTATTTGAATTATCTGCAAAATGGAAAAATCTTTTTCGCAAAGCTGCCAGACCTTAAAAATAATACTTTACCGATGCCGATTCTTCTAGAAGCGGGACCAATACTGACAAGAATAAGGTTATATCTTGCGTCCATCGGGTCATAATATTGACAGTCTTAAATATCCAAAAGCTTTTTGAAAGACTTTTTCACGAAAAAGTCATCTCAATTTTCGTGCAAGCGAAAAATCATAGACTTTGCAGGTTGGTCTTAGTACAAAAATAGAGCATTTCGCTTTCATGGTGACTTAGGGGAAAGGCCAATCATGACGACAACAGACCAGCTGGGCCTAAAAGAGAGCGCGCTTTTTCGCCAGCAAGCTTACGTCAATGGCAATTGGATTGATGCGGAGAGCGGGCAAACTGTTGCGGTGACCAATCCCGCGACAGGAGAAACCCTTGGCTCTGTGCCGCGTTTGGGAGCGGCGGAAACACGCCTCGCCATCGAAGCAGCGGCGGCGGCGCAAAAGAGCTGGGCGGCGAAAACAGCAAAAGAGCGCTCTACAATCCTCAGAACATGGTATCAGCTGCTTTTAGACCATCAGGAGGATCTGGCCCGGTTGATGACCCTGGAGCAGGGCAAGCCTCTGGCAGAAAGCCGGGGCGAAATCCTTTATGCTGCCGCCTTCATCGAATGGTTTGCCGAAGAAGCCAAAAGAGTCTATGGCGAAACCATCCCAGGCCATCAGGCGGATAAGCGTATTGTTGTGCTGAAACAGCCGATTGGGGTGTGCGCGGCGATTACGCCATGGAACTTCCCAACCGCGATGATCACCCGTAAAGCGGCTCCGGCTTTGGCCGTGGGGTGCTCTATGGTGGTGAAGCCCGCCGAGCATACGCCTTTCTCGGCCTTGGCCTTGGCCGAACTTGCCGAACGCGCTGGCCTGCCAAAGGGACTGTTGTCGATTGTGACCGGGGCGGCTGAAGATGCGCCTGTGATTGGGGGCGAGCTGACCGGCAATCCTCTTGTGCGCAAGCTGTCTTTCACCGGCTCGACAGAGGTTGGCAAGATCCTCATGCGCCAATGCGCTGACACGGTGAAAAAGCTGTCTTTAGAGCTTGGCGGCAATGCGCCCTTCATCGTTTTTGATGACGCTGATCTGGATGCGGCGGTGGAAGGGGCGTTGGCCTCGAAATATCGCAATAACGGCCAAACCTGTGTCTGCGCCAATCGCCTTTATATTCAAGAGGGGGTTTATGACGCTTTTGCGGAGAAACTTGCGCAAAAAGTCAAAGACATGCAGGTCGGTCCTGGCCTAGAAGATGGCGTCCAGCTCGGCCCGCTGATTGAAGCGAGCGCTCTGGAAAAAGTCGAAGACCATATCGCCGATGCCCTGGACAAAGGGGCGCGTCTGGCGTTGGGCGGAAAACGCCATGAAAAAGGAGGGTTGTTCTTCGAGCCCACCATCCTCACAGGGGTGACCCAGGACATGAAAGTGGCGCGCGAAGAGACCTTTGGCCCGGTTGCGCCTCTGTTCAAATTCAAAGACGAGGCCGAGGTTATTGACTCTGCCAATGATACGGAATTCGGCTTGGCAGCGTATTTCTATGCCAAAGACCAAAGCCGGGTTTGGCGGGTCGCAGAAGCCGTTGAGTATGGAATTGTCGGCATCAATACGGGGATTATTTCGACAGAAGTTGCCCCCTTTGGCGGGGTGAAGCAGTCTGGCATTGGGCGCGAGGGCAGCCATTACGGTCTCGAAGATTATCTCGAACTGAAATATGTTTGTATGAGCGTTTAACGGATCGCGTTAAGGGGGGGCGTTTTGGCCCCCCCCTTAACAATCCCCAAAAGCTTTTTGAAAGACTTTTTCACGAAAAAGTCGCCTCATTTCGCGTCAGCGAAAAGCTGTTTCGGATGTTAAAGGTGTTTTTTGGCAACCGCCTCCCTCTTTCATGATCTTTTGCACTGGCTTGATTATGTCGGTGTCGCCGTTTTCGCCCTGTCTGGAGCCTTAGCCGCCGCCCGCAAAGGGCTGGACCCTTTTGGCTTTATGGTGATTGGTGTTGCCACCGGGGTTGGCGGCGGCACTTTGCGCGATATTTTGTTGGATCTAGGACCTGTTTTTTGGGTGACCAGCCCCAATTTCTTGGCGGTGGCTGTGCTGTCCGCGCTTTTTGGTTGGTTTATTGCCCAACATTTAAAATCGCGCTTATCCTTGTTGGTCTGGGCCGATGCGGTGGGCTTGGCGATTTTTGCGGTGCTCGGGGCTGAAAAAGCCTATGCCGCCCATAGCCATTGGGCCGTCGTGGCGGTGATGGGGATGGTGTCTGCCACATTTGGTGGTTTGGTGCGCGATATTCTCTGTAATGAACTGCCCTTGCTGCTGCATAAAGAAATCTATGCGCTGGCCGCTCTTGCAGGGGCGGTGACGTATTTTGTGGGGGTCTCGGTGTTTGATGCCACCGTTGCGTCCTTGTTTGCAGGGGCAGCGGTCTGTTTTTTGATCAGAGCCGCCGCCATTCGCTATAATTTAGCGCTTCCTGCTTATAAACAAAAATGATGTCACCAAGATTGTTCTTTATTTTTTGCACCGAGAAGAGTGCCGCCGCGCTTACGGCGTATGTCGTCTTGTTTTGCAGCCTCTTCGGCAAGGACCATACGCGGGCCTCGGTCTTCAGCGCCGCCGATGGGCACCATTTTAGGGGCATTGGCATTTTCTAAAATTTTCGCCATGCCGTCATCGACATGATCGACATCGTCTTTTTCATAGGGTTGGCAAGGATTGGCCAAGCGCACTTCCACACGACGATTGCGCCGGGCGGCCCGCTCATTCATGACTTTGTCGAGCAATTGTGAATCCCCATAAGCATTGATCAGGATATTGCTATTGGGGAAGCCCTGATCCATGAAAAACTCACGCAGAGCCATGGCTTGGGCCTGGGTTTGGCTTTCTTTGTCAGGGAATTGTGCATTCATGACTTCAGAAGCGCAGGAATGGATGTCAATTTCCAAATTCCAAGGAATAGCGGTGGGAATTTCGCGTGCGATTCGATTGAGGCTATTGCCAAGCGTTTGCATGACCGATCGCCCCATGCGGCTGAGATCCGCTGTAAAGGGTTCGAACACGATATCCGCCTGGAGAATCATACGATCTTTGACGAAACCAATATCATTCCTTTCAGCGCCTAAAGCCCGACGCACTGTGTCATAAAGCTGAACACGGAAAGGGTCAATTTTGGGCATATTGGACATAAGGGATGGCTCCACAGGGAATCACGTCATGTTTTTCGAGCGTTCCAACATAGATCCATAGCATAGCACTTCTGTGGTTAAACAGTCCTAAGTCTTATTTTTATCTTTTAATTTGAATCAGGTGAAATGCGCTCTGTTTTTGTTTGCGCCGCAAAACGCAGGGTTAAAGGGGCTGCCACTTTAACCGGCTTTGGTCTAGAGTATAACACTCTATTTTTGTATTTTATAAGCAAAAACAATTTTTTGGAAGTTTGAGTCTTTTGGTCTGGATTTTTATATTTAGATACTATAATAATTAAGGCGATGATAACGCACTTCTCTCCCAAGGTTCCCTGCATATCATAAGCATCCTATGACGCGGCCTTTGAGAGAAACCATCCGTATTAGAGGGGATATTACGATGGTCGATGAAACTGAAATCTCCTTGGAAATGCTTTTTGATCTCGAAGAGCTGCAACGCATACAAGATGAATTTGCAGACGCCATGGGGGTTGCTGCTCTTATTACGCGGCCAGACGGCACGCCGATCACCAAGCCCAGTAATTTTTCTCATCTTTGCTTAAATATTATTCGCAAGACGGTCAAGGGCTGTGCAAATTGCTATTATTCAGGCTCGATCATTGGCCGCTTAAACCCCGCTGGGCCGACGGTGCAAGTGTGTAAAAGCGGCGGGCTTTGGGATGCTGGTGCGGGGATTTCCGTGCGCGGTCGTCATATTGGGAATTGGTTGGTGGGCCAGGTGCGTGATGAAACCCAGACAGAAGACGCTATGCCCGTGATATTGGCACCGATGAAGATGAGTTGGTGGAGGCGTTTTACAAAGTCCCGGAAATGTCCCATGACCGGTTTCAAAAAATTGCCCAAGTCATGTTTACCATTGCCAACCATCTTTCTGAGACGGCCTATCAGAATTTGGAAAAAGCAAGAATCATTGCTGAATTGGAAGAGACGAAAGAAAAACTTGCCTTTCACCGCAATCACTTACAAGACATTGTCTGTGATCGGACCAAGGAATTGCAGCAAGCGAAAGAGGATGCGGATCAAGCCAATCAGGCGAAATCCGACTTTTTATCCAATATGAGCCATGAATTGCGCACGCCTTTGAATGCGATTCTCGGGTTTTCGCAGCTTCTTATGATTGATAAAGACCATATTCTGTCCCCAAAGCAACAAAGCCATATTCAGCAAATTGTGAAAGGTGGTGAGCATTTACTGAGCCTGATCAATGAAGTGCTCGATTTGGCGCAAATTGAAGCGGGGAAAATGACCTTATCGATTGAAAATATTGACACGAATATGTTGATTGAAGAATGTTTGCCAGCGGCCAGAACCCTTTCAAAAGAAAAAAATATCTGTTTTAGAAATGAAACGACCCAGGATACGCCCTATGTCTCTGCCGACTTTTTGAGAACCAAGCAGGTCATTTATAATTTCATTTCTAATGCGGTCAAATATAATAAAAAAGATGGTGAAGTCCGCCTTAGAACAGAAATACGCGATAATGAATATTTAAGGATCTTGGTCTCGGATACCGGGATTGGCATTGCGCAAGAAAAACAATCGGAAGTTTTCTCACCTTTTGATCGGCTTGGCGCTGAAACAACGGATATTCAAGGCTCTGGCATTGGTCTTGTCTTGACCAAGCGCCTTGTCGAAGAAATGGGCGGCAAGATCGGCTTTAGAAGTCAAGAAAATGAAGGCAGCTGTTTTTGGGTCGATTTGCCCCTTGGCTATGGCGCGGTCCACAAGCCGGTCGAAACGTCGCCACAAGAGATCACATTCATGGATCTTGGTCTCGGACAGGAACAACGAACCCTGCTCTATGTCGAAGATAACCCAGACAATGTCTCTTTGATGGAAAGTATTGTCGAGAAAATCGATAATTTGTCTCTGATTTGCACGACAACGGCAGAAGATGCCTTAAAGCTGATTGGCAAAACGCGACCGGATGTTGTGATTTTTGACGTCAATCTTCCGGGGATGGATGGTATTTCAGCGACCCGGCAAGTCAAGGCCCTGTCTTGCGGCAAAAACATTCCTGTGATTCTGTTAACGGCGGACGCGATGCCCAGCACGGTTGAGCGCGGGCGTAAAGCAGGGATCAGCGATTTCTTGACCAAGCCCTTAGACCTTGAAGAGCTTGTGTTCTCGCTGCGGGCCGCGTTCTATAAGGCGCCATCGGTAAACTATGTCACGGCCAATTGACGTTTCTTCGGAAAAAAAAACAGCAGGGCCAGCCGCTTATACCAACCGACAGAGCCACCAACTCTTTGATTGGTATTTTGCGCAAGCGCCGCAAGGCTTAACCGGGTGGCGATAGGGGGCTCTTTTTGCCGGTTGGTCTTATGACTTTGCTTTATAGTAATGCTCTGCGGCGGGATAGCGCCGGGCGCGGACCTCTTCGGCATAGAGCTTGACAGCATCTTGCATCGCGCCATTGATATCGCCAAAGCGCCGCACGAAACGGGGCGCACGTCCGGAAGTGACCCCCAGGGCATCTTCGGTGACGAGAATCTGCCCATCGCAAGCGGCAGAAGCACCAATGCCGATTGTGGGGATGGCGATTGTTTCGGTGATGCTACGGGCGAGAGGTTCCATGACAGCCTCGATGACCACAGCGAACGCGCCGGCCTCGGCAACGGCTTTGGCATCTTCGGTGATTTTGTCGGCGGCTTGGGCATCGCGCCCTTGAGCCCGGAAGCCGCCAAAGCTATTGACCGCTTGTGGGGTCAAGCCGACATGGGCCAGCACGGGAATGCCTCTTTGGGTCAGAAAGCGAATGGTGTCGGCCATGACGCTGCCGCCTTCAAGCTTCACCCCTTGGGCGCCGGTTTCGGCGAGCAGCTGGGCGGCGCTGGCAAAGGCTTGTTCTGGGCTTTGTTCATAACTGCCAAAAGGCATATCAATACAAACACAAGCCTGCTGTGCTCCGCGTACAACGGCGGCCCCATGCAGAGACATCATGTCGAGGGTGGCGGCGAGCGTGGAGGGAAATCCATGGACAACCATGGCCAGGGAATCCCCGACCAGCAGAAGATCACAATAAGGATCTGCAATACGGGCTGTTTGCACATCATAAGCGGTCAGACACACCAAGGGATCTTTGCCTTTGCGCATTTTAAGATCTGGGGGTGTCAAACGCTTTATCGGCGATGGAACAGGATTTTCAGTATGGCTGCTCATGGGGATCTTTAAGCGTTGTTTGATTTATCATGAAAGATTTTTTCGCATATTTTATGGGGAATGTCTCTCATTTTCTTTCCGAGAGCTCTTTGCTGGCTTTTTCAAAGGCGCTGTGTTCTGAAGAGAGCAGCGGAAAGGCCAAAACCACGGTCAGGCCTTGTTGACCGGGGGCGGCCTTTGGATTGGTTTGGGCCATGGTCAGATGGCCGCCATGGAGCTGGACCACCGCATTGACCAAGCTTAACCCCAGACCATTGCCAATTGTGGAACGGCTTTGTTCTAAGCGATAGTAGCGTTGTAAGACTTTCTGATGGTCTTGGGCGTCGATTCCTGGGCCATGGTCAGAGACGCTGATCAGCAGGGCTTTGTGTTTTTGGCCTTTATGGGGATGGTCTGCTTGGCGGATGGTTAACAGGATATCGGCGTCTTTTTTTTGCGCCAGGAGCGGGCAAGTTTGGTGGTTCAGCGGTTTGCCATATTTGACCGCATTATCCAAGAGATTGGCAAGGGCTTGTGCCAAAAGATGGCGATCGCCAAGGATAAAGCCTTGATCTTGTGCCTCAAAATGGAGGGAAAGCCCGGCATCTTCGATTAAAGGCTCATAAAGCTCGGCGGTATCTTGTGCAAGCTGGGCAAGATCCAAAGGGCTATGGTCGAGATTTTGGGCTCCAGATTCCAAACGCGCAATGGACAGCAAGGCATTGAAGGTGGCCAGAAGAGAATCCGCCTCTGTGATGGTGGCTTCCAAGGCGTGGCGCAAGATCTCTGGGTCATGCTCCGAGAGCAGCGTCACCTCCAAGCGGCTTTTCAAGCGATTGAGGGGGCCACGCAAATCATGGGCGACATTGTCTGTGACCGCACGCATGCCCTCCATGAGCCGCTCAATCTGATCGAGCATTTTGTTCAGATTCTCGGCGAGATTGTCAAACTCATCGCCATTGCCTTTGATGGAGATGCGTTGATCGAGCCGTCCAGCAACAATCTCTCGGCTGGTGCGGTTGATCGCATCCACC
>DDLW01000345.1 GCA_002340345.1 Alphaproteobacteria bacterium UBA2562
CCGGAGTCCGCCTAAAAAGGAAGGAGAAAGCCGAAAACAACCCTAAAGTGCCACTTATAGAGCCAAATTCGGCCAAAATAACCTGCAAAAACAGAAGCCGAAAAAGACAAACAGAAAAATCAACCATTATGCAGAGGTCTTTACGATTTTGATCTTTGCGTAGAACAAAATTCTTGAACTCATGAATCATGCCACCATAGCCTATGGCGCGTCGAATATCAGCCGCGAGGGCGGCTTTATTTAAGATATTGCTTTCTTGAGGCTCTGCATTTCGCTGCTTTGTTTGTGTTTCACGGGCGACAAAACGGCTCAGAGTTTTTAAGCCTGTTAAAGCAGGGGTGTCATCAATCTTGACAATTTTATCAATATCTTCGGGGGACCGCCCTTGATCTACCAAGCTTTGTGCGAGAAGAAGATTTTCTGCATAAGCACGAATTACCACACGAATATCGGCAATGGCTTGTTTTTCCGCATCTGTAACGCCTTGACTTTCATAGTCATCTAAGGCCGATTCTACACCACCAGATTTAAACTGTATTTTTTCAATACGAGAGATATCTTATCTCAAAACATAATTTTTGAATTGATGGATCATACCGCCATAACCGATATCGGCAGTAAGGTTATCTAAAGCATGGGCTTTTTTGGAGCGATTCTCGTCAAATTGAGACCAAATATTTTTAATAGCATGCACATCAATCATAATTAATCCAGCGCTTCCAATTTGCAGCAAGCTGGTGATTATGAGGGCAATGACAAGCCCCCGACTGATTGTTGCGATGCGAATATTCTTCATGGGGGCCTTCCTATTGACTTAATCGGGAGTGTCCTTGTCGCTCGGAAAAAGGATATTTCTGTGCCGGTGAGATTGATTTTGTCCTTAAGATCTAACACAATGATGGTGTTTCACTGCAAATAAATCTAATATGTTGTTGTTTGTCGATATTTCTCTAGTTTTGGGAATGCGCTCTTCAATGATTTCTTAAATCATGCCATTCCTAGCAGTTTTGCTTAAAAATATCGATCATTAAATATTCTAAATACAGTAATTTACTTTGCAATATAGTATTTCTCTTTGAATTTATAGTATTTCCATTTTTGTTTGAATCTGGAAGAGGCTGACGGGAAGATGAAAATCATCAAAAATCAATGGCTCTTAGAGCAAAGTCGATTAAAGTGAGAGCCCTTTTAAGGATGCGTTTTATGGCAAAAACATAGAACATTGCCACTGATTCAAGATAAAAGTGAAATGTTCTAAAATTAGGTTTTTTTGAGTTCTTTAAGACGGCCTTGGGCTATGGAGGCATCTTGGGGGTCATGGGTGACCAATAATGTCGGCAATTTTAAAGTTCGGACATGGTCATAGACAAAATAGCGAAATGTTGATCTTGTCTCTGGATCAATCTTAGAAAAAGGCTCATCCAAAAGTAACGCTTTGGGCTCTGAGAGAAGAACACGCAGTAAAGCAATGCGGGCTTTTTGTCCGCCTGACAGGGTTGCAGGATCGCGATTTTCATATCCTGTAAGGCCAGCCTCCTCTAAGGCAGCATAAATTTTTTCTTGTCGTTTCTCACCTTTAACGCTTTTGGGAATGGCTAGGGCTAAATTCTGGCCAACTGAGAGATGGGGGAATAAAAGATCATCTTGGAAGAGAATACCAAGATGGCGTTTTTCTGGAGGGGTTTGAGTAATCTCTTTTTGATGGATGTAGACCTGGCCATGGGTTTTGAAAGATCGACTGAGAGTGCCAGTGAGAAAAGCCAAAAGACTCGACTTGCCAACCCCCGAACTGCCCATCAAGGTCATGATATCGCCTGGGGGAATGTCGAGGGAAATGGGATCAAAAAGAGGGACCTCGAGCGTAATGACGATGTCTCGTAAGGATAAGCCTTCACAAAGGGGAGGGGCCCCAGAACAAGTTGATTCTTGTGAACCAAGGGATGTCATTATAACCCTCCATGGGTGTGCAAAGCTCTGCGGTGACGATAGAGCCAGGCCGGGAGTCCTAAGGCCAACATATAGGCGAGAAAAGGAAGAAGCATTTGCAATAAAGCATAAATGCCAATCACGCGGCGATTGCCACCGCTCGCAAGCGCCACGGCTTCCGTTGTCAGGGTTGGAAAACGCCCGCCGCCAGAAAGGAGCGTGGGCAGATATTGCGCAATGCTCACAGCAAATCCAAGGGCCATGGCGGCTAAAATAGGGCGCAAAAGCATGGGGAGCTTCACGCGCCACCAAACATGGAGCGGTGAAAGCCCTAAGCAGAGGGCCGCCCGTTCATAGCGTGAATCAAAGCTTTGATAGGCTTCAGACAAGGATAAGAAGACATAAGGCAGCACAAAAAGCAGGTGGCTCCAGAGCAAAGTCACCCATGTCTGGTGCCACCCAATGAAAAGCACAAAAGTTTGGACACCAAAAAGAAAACTCATCTGAGGAATCAATAAGGGAATATAGAGTAAAAAAGGCAGTTTCGCTGCTTGACGTTTCCCAGAATTTTGCGGAGAAGGGCTGGCATGGCACGAAGATGTCTCTTGCAGCCATAGAAGAGACAAGGCTAAGGCAATGAAGGCACTGGCAAGACCAATCCAAAGGCTGTTGGTCAAAGGAACTGCAATTTGATCAAGCTGACGCGCCCAGCTTGTCAAGCTATAGCGTTCTGGAAGCGCATCGGGAAAACGCCAATATCCTGCAATGGACCAAACACCCATGGCCATCATTCCCAGATATGCACATAAAAAACTCACCATATTAATCAGAAGAAAGCTATAGCGCAGGATCACATCTGAAGAGAACCTATGGCCACAAAGAATCCATAAAAGACCAATTTTTTTAACCAGCCTTTCGCCTAAAAACCACCCCCCTATGGCGATGATCAGTAAAAAACATTGCCATAAACCACCCGCAGCGGCGACAAAACGCCATTCGAGATCAGGGTCTTGGCTCCATCTTAGAAGGAGGACCGACAAAGGCGGTGGTGTCGAGGGACCGATAATTAAAGAAACATCAACAACAGAAATGGAAAAGGCAAGCACCGCGAAAACAGGCAAGCGAATTTGCGGATAAATTTGTGGGAAAATAACTTTACTCCAGGCTGCGAGGGGTCCGTATCCCATAGATCGCATCGTGGCCAAAGAGCGTTGGCTCTCAATTTGATTGAGTGCAGACACGCCCATTAAAAATAAAAAGGGAACTTCTTTTAAGATAAGCGCCAAAATAAGAGAGAAACCATAAGGGTCGTTTAAAATGAGCCAATCAGGAGGGGTCTGAAATCCTGAGGGCCATGGCGACAAAAGACGAATGATCCAGCCACTTGGCGCGAGCAGAAAGGCCAAACCAAATGTTAAGGTCACATGAGGCACTGATAAAAGTGGTGAAAGAAGCCGTAAAAAGATGGTGAAAGACCGCGTCCCTTGCCACGCCGCGAAAAAGCCCATAGTGAGAAGAAGTGAACAGCCCGTCGCGGCGAGCCCAACCCAAAGGGCTAAAAAACTTGCGGACCAAAGGGCAGGGTCTGCGAAAAGTTTTTGCCAAGGCCAAAGGGACAGGCTGTCCCCACCAAGAGCTGGTAAATAGCCAAAAGCAGGGAGCATGCTGCCTAAAAAACCAAAAGCAACAGGGGTCAGCATGAGAGCCAAGATCAGGACTCTGCTTGAAATTAATGATTTCAAATATTTATGAGCTGAAGAAATCGATTTCAGTCCTTATGGAAAAGGGGAAGAGCAAACCTCTCAAAGCTGGTCTTCTGTTATAGAGCGCATGCCCCATAAAATGATCATACGACATGTGCTCTATTTTATTGAATTTGCGCAAGGAGTTCCAAGGGAGGGCAAGGGGGAGGCAAGGCCCCCCCCAAGGGGTTTGGCCATCATTTGTCATCAAATGACTTTGACCTTGCTATAGCATCTGACTTGCGATCAATAAGGCTGGCATCGTTATAGCGGCGAGAAGGGTTTGTAAGGTGATAATTGCCGCCATCACTTCATGGTCTCCCCCGAGCTGTTTGGCAAGAATAAACGCGCTGGTGGCTGTTGGAAGGCTCTGAAAAAGAAGAGCAACAGAGATACTCAGCGGCTCTGCGCCGTAAAACAAGCAAAAACATAAGGTTAAAACTGGCATAATCAAGAGGCGCAAGGCTGATGAAACATAAACCGTCAGACCAGAGCGTTTTAAAACAGAAAATTCCAAACCAGCGCCAACAGCAAGGAGACCAAGGGGTAAGGCCGCACGCCCTAAAATTTCTATGCCCTGCCCAAGCACGCCTGGCAAACCAAGCCCGCTCATTTGCGCAGCAATCCCAATCGCACATCCTAAAATAAGCGGATTGCGAATCAGTTGCCGAAAGATCATGCCGAGGCTAGGGGCGTGGTCGTCATCAGGGCGATGGCCATAATAGGAAAGGATGACAACGCAGAGAATATTTAACGTCGGAATGCATACAGCCACCCCCACAGCCATGAGGGCAATGCCATCTTCGCCGTAAAGGGCAGCAGCAGCTGCGAGGCCGACATAAGTATTAAATCGAACAGCGCCTTGGTAAAGAGAAGTAAAAAGAGGCCCGTTAACCTTTTTCCAGCGCTCTAAAAGTATTTTTGTGACTAAAAGCACAATGGTGATGACAAAGATGGCAGAGAGCATTCCGGCGAGCATGGGCCATACCGAGAATTCCTTTAGTGATGCTCTCGATAAGGTTGTGGCGAGCATGCATGGAAAAAAAAGATAATATGTGATTTTTTCAACAGCAGGCCAAAAATGGTCTTCAACAATTTTACGGCGCTTCAGAAAAAAACCGAATAAAATCAAAGCAAAAATAGGTTTTAGAGCCGATAGAATCTCAATCACATCATTCCCCAGTTCATTGTGTCTCCCTTTTTTCTGTCAATCTAGAAATGGAGAAATTATATAGAGAAATAACCATATTTTTTTTAAATTTTATGAGCGCAGTTGACTTCCACCTTAGGGTGTTGGTTTTTCTTTGAAATGAATTTGATCCTTTTTCGTCTATCTCATAAATATAGGCAAATAAAAAAAGCGTCAAAAATAAAAATCTTCTGTAAAAATGGAAATAGCAAATATTTAAGAAATTTAAGATAAATTCAATATAATCACCTGAAATTCCTTACCTTTTGAAAGTTGGTGCTCTTTTGTCAAATTTAGCCTTGGGATTGATAAGCCTGTTTACATTTTTGAGAAAGATGCTTCAATTATTCGATAAAATAGTGTTATCCTTCGCCGTTAGCAAAATGAGCACTATATTAGAACAGAATGCTTGGCAGATTGAAAAGCCAAGTAAGGGAAAAGCGAAACGCGCAAAAAGAATAAATGGTCTTTATGTTAAATAGAAATGTTGTCATCTGTCATTTGAAACAGAAGCACCAGTTCCTTTCAGAATGATTAGACATGTTAAAATAACGGCTTCTCATTCTGTTCAATCTCACAAAGTGAAGATTGAAATCGTAATGAAACAATAAAAGCAATTTTCGGGTTACACAGGCCAGACTTAGGACGGATATGAATATGTCAGCAGCTCAACCGCAAAAAGGCGAAATACTTGAGAAGCTCGTCGCTCATCAACGCTGGCTGCGCGGAATTGAAGGGGGTAAACAAGCAAAATTACATTTTGCGGACCTCAGCGATTGGACTTTTGAAAATATTAATCTTGCAAAAGCAGATCTGACCGGCGTTTGCCTTGCCCGGGCCAATCTGCGGAATGCTAATCTTCAGCATGCTATTCTTTTTATGGCTGATTTGGATCATAGCGATTTAAGTGGTGCAAACCTATTGGGAGCGGATTTGCGTGGGGCGATTATGTCGCGGGCAAATCTCAATAACTCTCATATGGAAGGGGCGGATTTGAGCGCTGGCGCTTTAAAGCGGAGTTGCAGCACGCCAAGAGGCACCTTGAAAGCCGGGAAACACGCCACTGATTTGCGGAATGCGTCTTTAGAAAACGCTGTTCTTGTGAAGGCAAATCTTTCTGATTGCGATTTGACGGGGGCAAACCTTGATTCCGCAAATATCGAAGGAGCAAATTTCGATAATGCCGTTCTTGTGGAAACAAGCTTTGAAGGCGTCAATGGCGCCCCTGCCTCCGGTGACCTTCATTTGAGCTACGGCACGGATGAGCATATTGACCCTGCGAAGCTCCTTGCCGCGCATCAACTTTTCTTGGATAGCGGTGGTCAGGATGGGGCACTTTTAGAACTTCGTGACTTTACCCTCGAAGACATTGACTTCAGCAATAAAGATTTGCGCATGGCGAGTTTTCGGAACTGTAATCTGAAGAATATCAATTTCTCAAATTCAGATATCGATAAGGCTGTCTTTTTTGAATCAGAGCTTGAGGATTGTGATTTCTCAGGCTCTAGCCTTGGGGGGGCTGGCTTTCGGAAGTCGGCTCTGAAAAATATCAATTTTCGCGATGCTGTTCTTGGGACAGTAACATTTGATAGCGCTCCCGATCGCCGTATCCCCGTGTCTTTCGAGGGGGCGAAACTGGTGCAAGTTGATTTCACACAGACGAAACTTGAGCAAAGTATTTTCCGCAATACAAGCGCTTGTATTCTGTCCTTGAAATCCATGCGGGAAGCCGGTGTGCCGGAAATCGTTTTGCGTAAATTAACCGTATTCCAAGGATAAAGACGTGTGGGCGGCAGAATTCCATCAAGGAGATCAGAGCACGGTTTGCCTTGCCGTGAGGCAGGAAACCCTACTTTGATTTTGTCTTGGGTCAAAAAAATGCTGCCAGCCTTATGGTTTTGCCGCAAAACGGATCAAAGGGGTGAGCCGATCCTTTTGATCCGTTTGTTTAGGGCGCTTTGGCGATTAATCTTTTTGTTTGTATTTTGTCGTTAAAGAATCACTCTAAGTTATTGTTTTTCCGCAAGACCATGCGTTTAAAAGATTCCCTTTCAGGATCGTTTGTTCTAAGGTCAGAGCAACTTCTTCTTTTGCTGAAGCACAGCCAACAGCACAGCGCTTTTCATGACATTTGCTGGATGATGTCTCATTCTTGTGATGGGCCATGATTTTTATGGTCGTCACTTGCCTCATGATGTGATGCCCAAAAGAACAGAATAGAGTCCATCTAAGAGACTCCCTTTTGGGTTAAAGAAACAGGACGTTAAAGGCCATGGCAACACAGACACAACCCACCAAAGAAGACATCATGCAAAAATTGGTGGCGCATCAGAAATTCTTGCTTGGCCAAGAGGGCGGGAAACAGGCAAATCTCCGCTATATTGATCTGAGTGATTGGACTTTTGGGAGAATTAGTCTTGCAAAAGCCGATTTAACAGGAGCCTGTCTTGCGCGCGCTGATTTGCGTGAGGCGAACCTTGAACATGCGATTTTGTTTATGGCCGATATGGATTCTTGTGATCTGACAGGGGCTAATTTGCGCGGTGCGGATTTGCGCGGAACAATTTTGTCGCGGGCAACCTTGAATGATGCGAATCTTGAAGGCACAGATCTCAGCGCAGGCATGCTCACCACGCGGCTAAAAGGTCCCAGAATTACCCGAGAGGCTGGGAAACAAAAGGCATCTTTGGAAAAAGCGTCTTTGGAAAAGGCCGTGTTGGTGAATGCCAATCTTTCTGATTGTGATCTCAGCGGTGCAAATTTGCATGCCGCCCATGTCGAAGGGGCGAATTTTAGCAATGCCATTTTAATTGACACAAGCCTTTCGGATCTCTCGGGTCAGCCCTTGTCCGGTCTCACATCTTCAGCAGATCTCTTGCATCCGACTGTTGAGAATTTGCCTGAACTGATTGCAAATCACGAAGACTTTTTGGAAAGCGGCGGAACCAAAGGCCATTTGCTTGAATTACGCGATGTGACGGTGAAGGATTTGAATCTCAAGACCAAAGATTTACGCATGGCAAGTTTTCGCAATTGTATTTTAAAAGGCATCAACTTCTCCAGCAGCAAATTGAGTAAAGCTGTTTTCTTCGAAAGCACTTTGGAAAATTGTAATTTTTACCGATCAACCCTGGACGGTGTTAGTTTCCGAAAAGCACAACTTAATAATATCAACTTCCATGAGGCTAAACTTGGGACGGTGACTTTTGATTCTGCACCGGATAAGCGGGTCCCGGCGTCTTTTGAAGGGGCGAAGCTTCTGGGGAATAATTTTGAACTTGCAGAATTAGAACAGACCCAATTTCGCAATACAGAAGTCTGCACAGACACCTTAGCCTCTTTGCGGGCGGCTGAAGTGCCAGAGCTGGTTTTGCGGAAACTCTCTGTGTTTGTCGAATAATCTTGTAGAATAATCACAAGGGGTGGTTGATGTGTGGTCTTGCGGGGGTGAGCCTTAAAAGTCAAAAAATGCCAGACGCAGGCCTTTTAGATCGTTTTAGTGCGGCTCTCGCCCATCGCGGTCCCGATGGGCAAGGGCGGTTCACTGTGGTTGGGACGGGGCTTCTTCATCGCCGCTTGAGCATTATCGATCTGGAAGGGGGCGCGCAGCCCATTGAAACCCAAGGCTCTGGGCCGAAAAGCGCGATCATTTGCAATGGCGAGATCTATAATTTCAAGCAGCATCAAGCCGCGCTTCGAGCGAAGGCCATTCCCCTGGCAACCCAATCGGATTCCGAAGTGCCGCTCCATCTTTACCGCCTTCTTGGGATCGATTTCATAAAAGCTCTTTCGGGCATGTATGCTTTTGCCCTCTATGATGGCGAAAAAGATGTCACCCTTCTGGCCAGAGATCCCTTTGGTATCAAACCTCTTTATTATGCGCAAACGGCGGCTGGCACTGCGTTTGCCTCGGAACCGAGTGCCTTGGTGCAAGCGGGTTGGATCACAGGGGCTGTGAATCCCCATGCGCTTCCAAGCAGTTTGAACCAGCAATATCATGCGGGTGAGGACACATTATTTCGTGGTATTTTCCGCGTGAAGCCTGGAGAACTCCTGGTCCTTAAGCAGGGAGAGATTGTCGAGCGGCATCTGTTTCCACCCGATTTACCGCCCGCTCAACCGCGTCACGCTTTGTCAGAGAAAGACGCCTTGGCGCAGCTCGATGCACATCTTGAGCGCGCTGTTGCAGAGCATTTGCAGTCAGAAGTGCCTTACGGTGCCTTCTTGTCCGGCGGAATTGATTCTTCGGCCTTGGTGACCAAAATGGCGCAGATTGTTGGGCATAATGTGCAAACTTATACGGTTGGATTTGCCGACAATAGTGTCAATGATGAGCGTAGCCAAGCGCGTTTTCTTGCAGAGACTCTCAAAACCGCACATCATGAAATTACATTTACAGAACAAGATTTCTGGCACCGTCTCCCTGAATTGGCGACCAGTGCGGATGATCTGGTGGCGGATTATGCCATTCTCCCAAGCTTGAAATTGGCCGAAGCCGCGCGCCGAGACGTGACCGTTATTCTCTCTGGCGAAGGGGGGGATGAGATCTTTGGCGGCTATGGGCGTTATCGTGCCAAAGGCTGGCAGCGACTTTTGCCTGCAGTCTTTCAGCGGCCTGCGGCAGAGCGCAAAAAAGGCGACAGCCATCGCTTTGCGGCCTTGTTTCGAGATCCCGCCATTCCAGCTTTTGCACGGCAAGCGAGACAAAAAGCGCCGCAACAGCTTTCTCCTCTCCAGCAAGCGCAATGGCATGACATTCAAGGTTGGTTGCGTGATGATCTCTTAATCAAAACCGATCGCTGCTTGATGCATCATAGCCTGGAAGGGCGTGTTCCCTTTTTGGATAAAGAGTTGGCCGCTTTTGCTTTTTCTCTGCCAGATGCTTTGAAGGTCAAGGGGCGCCTGGGCAAAGTTCTCTTGCGCCGTTGGCTTGAACAACATCATGGCGGTGCCTTGGATGTTTGGGGGAAAAAGCGCGGCTTTACAGTGCCGGTACAATCTTGGTTAAATCAAAGGCGCGAGGCCCTTGGCCGATATCTTGGCGGGCAACCGGGGCTTGGTGAGCTGCTGCATCAAGACGCTTTACAGGCTTTATGCGCAAAAGAGTTCGATAAAAAAGCGGCAAAGCTTGTCTTTACTCTGACAGTCTATGGCCTGTGGCATGATATTCATATAAGAGGGGAAAAAAATCCCACTTTCCTAGAGTAAGCCTTGCCGAAGACAGCCAAAGAAACACCCCAATCACGTTTTGCTCTCATTTGTGAAAGCCATGAGATGATCCGAAAGATCTTTGACGGTCTCGACAAAGGTGGTCGCAGGTAACGCTCTTGGATCCCCATGGCAATAGCCCCAGCTGACAGCAATCATATCCATCCCAGCCGCGGCGGCAGCACCGCTATCAGAGGCACTATCCCCGACGAAAAGGGCATCTTGCCGGGACATATTGAGCTTATCCAATGCATAATAGAGCGGGGCGGGATCTGGTTTCCGATGCCCCACAGTGTCCCCCCCAACGACGACGGGGAAATAGGGGTGAAAATTTAAAGCCTGCAAAAGAGCATGGGTAATATCCTCAAGTTTATTGGTGACCACGGCCATGGGGATATTTTTGTCTTTTAACTGCTCCAACAGGCGCGGAATGCCGGGATAGGGTTTTGTCTCAACAAGAGAATGTGCGGCATAATGCTTGGCAAAAAGGGCCGTTTGTGTTTTTGCCTCTTCGTCAGACAGGGGGCGATTACGATATGCGAAAGCTTTGGTGACAAGGGGGAGAGCCCCTTTGCCAACCCGTGCTAAGGTTTCTTCCAGACTTAAAGGGGCCAGATCTTGGGCTTCTAAAACCAGGTTCAAGGCTGTGCGAATGTCAGGGCCGCTATCGATTAAGGTGCCATCAAGATCAAAAAGAATGGCACGTTTTGGGGCATGAGATGCTAAACTCAAAGCAATTCATCCTATGATCAAAAAGCTTTTTGAGAGACTTTTTCCCGAAAAAGTCGCCTAAATTTTCGCGCAAGCGAAAAAAAGCCGAAGATATTCGCTTAAGAGAATCGCGCGGCATCGCGCAAAGCCATGATACGCTCCGCATAAGGACCGCCGAAAACAGCAGAACCAGCGACAAAAACAGTCGCGCCAGCCTGCGCCAGGGCCGCAGCATTGTCTGGCTTCACCCCGCCATCCACTTGAATCTCAATGGGACGATCGCCGATTTTATCTTTAATCTTGCGGATTTTCTCTAGGGCGGACGGAATAAAAGCCTGGCCGCCAAAGCCGGGATTGACCGACATCACCAAAATCAAATCAAGCTTATCAAGAACATAATCCAAGACAGTCTCTGATGTAGCGGGATTCAAAGACAGCCCGGCCTTTTTACCGAGAGACCGGATGAGCTGTAAGGAACGATCTAAATGTGGGCCCGCTTCGGCATGGAGGGTGATGATATCAGCGCCCGCTTCGGCAAAAGCGGGGATGTAAGGATCAACGGGCGTGATCATCAGATGGACATCAAAGATTTTCGCGCTGTGGGGCCGCAAAGCTTTGACAACATCGGGACCGATGGTGATGTTGGGGACGAAATGGCCGTCCATGACATCGACATGCACCCAATCAGCGCCCGCTGTATCGATGGCTCTGACTTCTTCCCCGAGTTTGGCAAAATCGGCGGATAAAATCGAAGGTGCAATTTTCACATCAGCCATGGCAGTTTCAGTCTCCAATCCTAGAGCAAAGCGCGTTAAAATCAGAGCTATTTTAACGATGCGTTTTGCGGCAAAAACAAAGATATAGAGCATTTCACCTGATTCAACATAAAAGCGGAATGCTCTAAATTTCAAGAAAGTTGCCTCCGGCGGCCAAAGGACTTGTCCTTTGGAAACCTTGAATTTGACAAGCCTTAAACCGGTATGGCGATGTCTTTGAATGCAAGAACAACTTTTTCGTAGATTTCGCGTTTAAAAGCGACAATTAAATTCGGCAGATCGTCAATATTGACCCATTGCCATTCGATGAATTCCGGGTGGTCTGTTTCGATATTGATGTCGTGATCTTCTCCTGTGAAGCGCAAACAAAACCAACGCTGGGTTTGACCACGATATTTGCCTTTCCAGACTTTGCCGACCAAATGATTGGGGAGATCATAGGACAGCCATGTCTCATGTTCTGCGATAATATCGGCTTTTGCCGTGCCGATTTCTTCTTGCAGTTCTCTCAGAGCAGCGTCTTTTGGGGATTCGCCTTTGTCGATACCACCTTGTGGCATTTGCCAGGCAAGAGCATCAGAATCATTCCGGCGGCCAACAAAAACTTTGCCCTCGCGGTTTAACAACATAATCCCGACACAAGGGCGATATGGCAATTCAGCGATATCTTTGCCAACGGATACTTCTTTTGCTTTGCCCATGCTGCGGTCTCCCCATGCTGTCGTTTTTGTTGTGGCAGGTCGAACATAAGATGCGTCAAGATCAGATAGAAATCACCCTTAAAAAGAAAGCGCCCTCATCTTTATGAGGGCGCTTCAGCATTTCAGAGTGTTAACGACACGCCTTACAACTGTTTAGACCTGTAATAGGAGGCGTTCTGGATCTTCTAACATTTCTTTGACCCGCACGAGGAATGTTACGGCTTCTTTACCATCGATGATGCGGTGGTCATAAGATAGGGCGAGATACATCATATCCCGTGGTTCAATGCGATCTCCAACAACCATGGGGCGCTTCATGGTTTTATGCATGCCCAAAATCCCCGCTTGAGGGGGGTTCAGAATGGGGGTGGAGAGCAATGATCCATAGACACCACCATTGGTAATGGTAAAGCTGCCCCCGGTCATTTCTGCCATGGAAAGCTTACCATCCCGCGCCCGCTTGGCAAGTTCCGCCACAGTTTGCTCGACTTCATGGAAGGCCAGCTGGTCAACATTACGAACCACAGGCACAACAAGGCCTTGGGGCGTCCCGACCGCAATGGCGACGTCATAATAATTTTTGTAAATGATTTCATCGCCATAAATTTCAGCATTGACGGCGGGCAGTTCTTGCAAGGCTTGAACGCAGGCTTTGGCAAAGAAAGATAAAAAGCCCAAACGAACGCCATGTTTTTTCTCAAAGCGATCTTTGTATTTTGCGCGGGTTTTAATCAGGTCTGTCATATCCACTTCATTAAAAGTGGTGAGCATTGCTGCTGTATTTTGCGCGTCTTTCAAGCGGTTTGCGATTGTGCGCCGCAATTTGGTCATGCGGACACGCTCTTCGCGTGGATCTTTTGGCCGTGGGGGCAGCTCTTTTGG
The DNA here is from genome assembly GCA_002340345.1 of Alphaproteobacteria bacterium UBA2562. Lineage (GTDB taxonomy): Bacteria > Pseudomonadota > Alphaproteobacteria > UBA2562 > UBA2562 > UBA2562. Next base: position 13,136 of record DDLW01000345.1, read on the forward strand.
CGCTGTGGCTTGTGGTGTGGAAGAGACCTTTGCTGGTTTGGCACCGACGCCGCCGCCTTTTTGGAGATAGTCGAGCACATCGCCTTTGGTCAAACGGCCATCTTTGCCGGTGCCTGGGATTTGGCTGGCATCGAGATGGTTTTCCTCGACCATTTTCCGCACAGCGGGAGAGAGAGGATGTTTGCTGCCGGTCTGACCTGCGGAGGCCGCC
>DDLW01000031.1 GCA_002340345.1 Alphaproteobacteria bacterium UBA2562
CCATTGATTCAAGATAAAAGTGAAAGGCTCTAGAGCAAAGCGCGGGTCAGGTGGATCCCCCTGGTCACTTTCGTTTTGCGGCAAAAACAAGACTCTAGAGTCATCCGCGACCCAATTTGGTTACGAATGACTCTCGTAAAACGACTTTGGACACAGCATGCAAACAACCGGCAAAAGTCAGACATACTCTCCGGCGAGAGCAAAGCGCGGGTCAGGTGGATCCCCCTGGTCACTTTCGTTTTGCGGCAAAAACAACAATAGACAGCCCTGCCCAAGGACCAACGAGAGAAACTTTCCTCGCCAAACCTTGTGCAGCTTTTCGTCATAGTTTCTAACTTTATGAGCGTCTCATGGTCCAAGATAAGCGCCCACCCAAATTATCGCGCGGGAATGCCGGTTTGTTGGAGCAAGTGAGCCGCTCCGTTCATAATCTCTGTTTTCGGGATGGGCTCCATCCTGTTCAATGGTCAGCCTTGCGGTATTTTGCGCGTGGTGGCCTCAAAGCACGCACGGTCAGCGGTCTTGCAAATTATCAGGGGACAACGTTAGCACCGGCCTCGCGCACAATATCTGCGCTTAAGAAAAAAGGACTTCTGGCCGCCCATGTCGATATCCGCGACCGGCGCTCACGGCGTATTGACCTGACCAGTGAAGGTTTAGCCTATCTCGAACGGGATCCTTTAAAAGATCTCGAAAATCTTATCGAAAGCTTTCCTGAAAAAGAGCAAGAAGATATGGCAGCGCTTTTAGAACATCTGCTGCTGGCCCTATATCAAAACAAGCAAACCTATGAAGATTAGAGCCTTTCGCTTTTATTGGACGAAAGTGAAAGGTTCTCTGTCTCAGCGCTTTGCTCTTATGATAAATTTGAATAATATCAAAATATATAAAAATAATCGTAGCAAAAAATTCATAGCGCCCCTAAAAATCCCCACCCGCCTTTAAAGAAGCGCTTTATTCACAGCCGAGAGCAATTCTTCATCTTCACAGGGTTTGAAAAGAACAGCCACAGCCCCATTGGCATCAGCCAGGCTTGCCGAGAGCTCTAAGGGCGCCTGCGGTCCGCCCCCGGACAGCACAATGACGGGCGGCATATCGCCTAAGGCACGGCTTTTCTTAAGCATGGCCAGGCCATCCATTTTCGGCATCCACAAATCGGCAATCACCAAATCAAAAGCGGTTGATTGCAATTTTGCTAAGCCTTCTTCCCCATTCTCTGCAATGGTTAAGATATGTCCTTCTTGTTCTAGGATGGCTGCCACAGCTTCCCGGACCAGCTCGGAATCTTCAACGAGCAATATCTTCGCCACAATTCCCTCCCTGCACTCAATTTCATGTCATCATAAGGTCAAAAGACAGCGAACATCGCATAACAGATACAAGACTTATGCTTTCAACAAAGGATCGAGAGGGATGAAAATATCAAATTTTGTTCCCTGACCACAAGCACTCTCGACCCCAATATGCCCTCCCCAGGCTTGAACAATGCCGTAAATCACCGATAATCCAAGCCCTGTCCCCCGCCCGACCGGCTTTGTTGTGAAAAACGGATCAAAAATACGGCTCCGAACGTCTTCTTCCATACCACTTCCCCGATCGCGGACGGAAAGACAAGCAAAAAAATCCGCTTCCATTTCGGAGAAAAGATCAACACGATCTTTTAAACGCGTACTCATTTCGGCCAATGTCACCTGTTCAAGACGCACTGTAATTTTGCCCTGGCCTGACATGGCGTCTGCTGCGTTATTAAGAAGATTGACAATCACTTGTGTCAATTCTGTTGTACCAACACAGGCCGATAAAGGCGCCTTCGAGAGATCTTCCACGATTTCAACCTGAGGGGGAAGCACGCTTCTTGCAAAATTTAAGATCTCTTGAATCGCTTCAGACAGAAAAATCGCCTCGGCAGCGGGGGCATCTTTGCGAGAAAAGGCCAAAACATTGCGAACAATATCCCGCGCCTTGCCAGCGCTTTTTTGAATAGAGCGCAAATATTTCTCAGTCGTTTGATCTTGATCTCGCCGGAGAGCAAGCCCAGAAAATGTCATAATTGGCTGCAACATATTACTCAATTCATGGCTAATACCACCTGCAAGCCGCCCTAAAGCTTCTAATTTTTGCCCTTGGCGCAACTCATCTTCTTGCTGCCGTAAAATTGTGACATCTTTTTGCACGGAAACAAAGGCAATTTGCTCCCCATGTTCATCATAAACAGGGGCAAGTTCGATAAGATTTCGAAAAGCCCGCCCATCTTGATGATAGCAGAGCATCTCAACTTCAGCCATTTTCCCCAATTCAAAACTTTTTCGCAACGCGGCGAGGGAGTCTGGATCTGTTCCCGGTCCCTGTAGAAAATCCAAAGGCTGGCCAAGACAGTCATCAATTTCATATCCACTCATGCGTGCAAAGGCTTCATTTGCATAGAGAATCGGAAAATTATCCATGCCACCATCGGCGACAGCAATGGCCACGGGGCTGGCTTCGATCGCGGCCCGTAAAAAAGCATTGCGCATGGCCATACGTTTAAGATCTTTTTGCCGCTGTACTGTTTCGCTAATGTCTTGCACAATGCCGAAAAAGCGCTTGGTATCGCCTTGGAGACTGCGTTCACGATAGGCTTCGACATGAATATGGCGCAATTCGCCATTCGGCCTTAGAATTCTTGTATCGAGGGCAAAACTATCAGGGCCTCTCTCTCCTAATTTTGCAATAAGCGTTGATTTATCTTCCGGATGGATTGTCCGCATCACCCCTTCCAGATCAGAAGGACCATCCGCTGTCAGCCCCCAAATACGCTTTTGCTGGTCCGACCAAAGCATTTCATCTTGGCCTGGCACATATTCAAAATGCCCGAGATTGGCCAGCCTTTGTGCCATTTTCAAATTTTCTTCGCTTTTTCTAAGGGCAAGTTCAACCTGTTTGCGTTCGGTAATATCTTGGTTGATCCCAAAATAGCGTTTTTGGCCTGTTTCAGGGTCTTTTTCTAAGGTCCATTGCGCATGGATCCACCGCACAGCGCCATCAGCGCCCAAGACCCGCCACTCTCCTTCAAAAAGCGAATGATCTGTCGGATGTCTTTTAATGTCTTCCAATTGCCTGCGATCTTCGGGATGCATAATCGAAAGATAGTTCTCATAAGTTGCGACAAAATGAGGGGTTTGCCCTGTCACCACATACATATTGGGCGACCAAGTCATCCGGGTCAGATCGAAATCCATTTCCCAGTGGCCGATACGTCCGATGCGATGGGCATCTTCCAGCCGTTTTTCAATTTTAATTTGTTTTCGTTCTTGCTCTTTCAATTCAGTCACATCATGCGCGACAATAACAGTGCCCCCTTCCCCTGTGGGATGGTTATAGAGAAGATAAAATCGGCCATTTTTCGTGCGCATCGGAAAAGGGCTGATTTTATTATGAAAGGCTAATTCTCGCTGTCGGAACCAATCTTCGCGTGTATCAACGCCAAGATCAATAAAATCATGGTCAAGAATCGCAGAGAGTAAAGTTCGAAATTGGGTGCCCGCGCGAAAAAAACGAGGCGGCAACCCAATAAACATATGGCGCACCGTATCATTCACAAGGACAAGCTTGCCACGAGAATCATACAGCACAAAGCCATCTGGTAGGCTTTCAATCGCATCCCGTAAGCGGTCTTCTGCCCTGGTCGCCCGTCGGTCTGCTTCCACTTGCGCGGTAATATCTTGCACAATGCCATATTGCTGGGTTACCCGGCCTGAGGGGCTAAAGATCCTTTCATTTTCACTGCGGCAATAGCGGGTCTGCCCAGAGCGGGTTAACAGGCGGAAATTGAAGGTCAAGCTCTGCCAATGGCTTTCCAAGGCAGCTTGCAAGCGTGGACTATCTTCGGGATGCACAATATCCAGCAAGCGCAGGGCGGACGGTGGGCCGGCCTCAGAGGACACGTCAAAGATTTCATAAAGCTCATTTGACCAATAGGTATTTTCTTTTTGATGAAACACGATTTCATAGTAACCCAAGCGCGCCATACGCGCTGCACGTGCTAAACGGCTGCGATTTTCCTCTATTTCGTTAGATTGATCTTGGGAGAACGCCAAGGACCCTGCATTTTGATTTTGTTCCATCGCCACTCAGCAGCCTTTTGCAATGAAGAGACGCATTTTAGGGGTTTTTAAGAGACCGATCTTATAATAAAGCAAAGCTGGAGCAAAGACCGGCCTATTTTTTGCTTAATTAACGATAACGGGGGGCTTTTCTCGCACGTCTTTTCAAAAACAGACAAGCCCATTCAAAGCACACACATATCGACCAGACAGAAAGCTGGTCGCCTTTATTTCTTTATGAGAGCAAAGCGCGATCAGGTGGATCCCCCTGATCGCTGCGTTTTGCGGAAAAAACAAAAACTTACAGCATTTTTCTGCGTTAGAATAAAAGCAAAATGCTGTAAAGCGCGTTTGAAACACTTAAAGCACTATGCCTGGAGATTGGTCGATGCGGAAAATTTTTATGCCACTCTGTTTTCTCGCTATAGCAGCCCCTGCCTTAGGAGGATGTGGTGTCGAGACAGGTGTCGCCATTGCGGGGGCATCTTTAGCAAGCTATGTGCATACGGACAAGTTCCCCACAGATCACGTTGCGTCTGCGGCCAGCGGTGAAGATTGCGGCATGATCAATGTTGTTGAGGGGGAATCCTATTGTAAAGAAGTCGTTGATCCAGAAATGGAGCAGCTTAAAGAAGCAAATGCCCAGCCTTATTGTTACTATACTCTTGGCGAAATTACATGCTATGATACGCCAGATCCGTATAATAACAACGAAGTGCCTGTTCAGTAGAGCTATGATAGGCTGATTTGGCCCTATTTGTCTTGCAGCAAAACACAGTATCGTCTTTTTGCTGCAAGACGGCGCAGAAGGCCGTAGGGTCTTGTTTTTGCAGCAAAACGCATGGGTTAAGAGGGGCGATAAAAGCGCCACTGACCCAGTCTTGCTCTCACAGGGGGAAAGGAAAGGCTAATCGTCCCTATGAGCGATATTCTTCCCTTTTCTGAGAAAAAAACAAAACATAAAACCAAACGCATTCTTTATTTTAACCGCTTTGAGCTTGAAAAACTCTTAGCGCTCTATTCAAGTCGGGTGTCCAAAGGGGAATGGCGCGATTACGCCATTGATCACTGCCCTGGGCTTGCTGTTTTTTCGATCTTTCGCCATAGCCATGAAAACGCTTTATTGGCGATCTCGAAAACGCAAATCTCGGGAAAACAAGCGCCGCTTTATGAAATTCATATGGGTCCCCAGAAACTTTATCGCGGCACGAATTTAGAAGATCTCTTGCGAAAAATTGATAAAAAGCTACACCTGGTTCGATAACACCAACCGAAGAGTCGTAAGACTCTGTCGGTTGGCATGAGGCAAGAATTGCCTGAAATGCGGCAATTCTTGCCTAGAGCAAAGCGCGATCAG
>DDLW01000137.1 GCA_002340345.1 Alphaproteobacteria bacterium UBA2562
TGAATCTCAACAGACCCTAGTCAAAATATAAGGTTTTGGTGATCAACCAGGAGGGCAGTTCAATCAGCTCAGAATAGGTGATCAAGGCCAACACCAAAAGAGAAACATAAAAGGTCGTCAGGTAAAACGCCATGCCATTGCGCATCCGGTCCTTCCAGCTGGTGCTAAAGCCTGCGGATTGGTTGCCGCGATTGGTCCAGCGTTGTTTCGAAAGGCGGAACAAGCAATAGACCTTCACCATGGCATTGATCAGCTGGTTGAAATACAAGATCCAGGGAAAGGACAGATGGACCTTGCGCGTATAGCAACAGAGCACCAAGGATAGCAACATCCGTGAAATTGCAATCCAGCAAATATAAGAGACAAAATAGCTCCATGTATGCAAAGAGGTCGCAAGAAGAGCGAGAATGGGGCTGACCAACATGGTCCACATGGCAATCCGCTGATCCATCACGCACCACCAGATGAAAAAGCCAAGCTTATTGGGCCCCAGAGCCAAAGCCCGGCTGCCATTGCGCAACATATTGCCCGACCAGCGCCGGAAATTCTGCACCATGCGCGGCAGGCCGGTGCCTTCGATATATTCGACGGTATAGACCATGGCATCCGGGACATAGAGCATTTTGGCATCTTTTTGCAGCATATAATACCAGGTGCTTTTATCATCGCCTGAGAGAAAACGGAAACTGCCCCAGAGCCAGCTATTGAGATAATCGGCTTCGATGGTGCGGATAAAGCCGCGCTCGGTCAGGATTCCCGCCCGAAACACCGACATCCGGCCTGTGAGGGTCAAGACCTTCTCGGAGAGCGCATGGCTTTGCATGGCAATCCTGCGTTGCGCAAAGCGCATGATCAGCCAGGTGCGCACCCAGGCGGGGCCAAAGCAAATGACTTCTTCGTCGGTGGTGACCGCTTGCAGGATGGGATCGGCTTGGAATAAAGAGGCACAGGCCCGCACCGCCCCTTCTCCCAAAATAGAATCCCCATCCATAAAGACAATTAAGTCATTTTTATCGATATTCGCACGGTTCATGGCGCGCAGCACCAGGCCAATCGCCATCCGCTTACCCGGCTGATTTTGGCGGATCATGACAAATTCCAAATCAATATCCGTCGCATAGAGGCGCAGATAGGTTTCAATGATCCGCTCATCATAAATATCCCCCGATCCCAACCAAAGGGTGGCAGGGAGCCCCATGCTGCGCACTTCCCGGCAAATGCTTTCAATCACCGCTTCGGTGACCTCGCGATGTTCTTTATAGGTGGTCATCATGAAATGCGCATGGCGGGGCCGCTTGCCAGTGTTCCAAATGGCATCGGCCCTGGCCCGTAAGGCGGGATAACGAATGCGGCGATAGATGACAGCACGGATCGCATGGGTACACCACCAGCTATAGCGCCAAATCCCCAGAACCCCGATCAGTATCGTGATTTTCTCAAGCTCGGGATCCCAAATTGTGTTGGGTAAAAGGCTTAAAGCGATAAAAAAAGTCGCGAAATAGAGAAAGATCTTATACAGCACCATGAAAGACCATTTTTCACGCCAAGAGATCGGGCGGCACGGATCATCCAAGGCAGACATGATAGCGTTCTTGTTATCCTGGCTCATAAGTTCTCTCCCGCATCCTCAGAAGGATCCACGATATGGCGAATGTCATGATGAATATCATTGCGGTTGCGGCGCTCGAATAAGACGATCACAGGCAGGCCGGGATCAAAGCGGCGCCGAATATCCTCGATTTTCAGCCCTTCAAACGCCAGGGTAACGCGCGCACTGCGGTCTTTTTGACCGCGCCATGTGTAGCGATCGCTCATTTCGTCGATATAGCCTTCGGTTCGATCCACCGCTTTTACTCTGGCGGGGATTTTTTCGTCGAGGCTGGGGAAATAGAGTTGCGCTTCATCGCCTAAGCCGACCTCGAGAATTTCATCTTGGTTGAGATAGGCATGGATCAACCGGGCTTCATCGCGCTCGAACAGGCCGATTTCCTCGCCACGCTTAATGGTGCTGCCAGCAGGCTTGGTGAGGGTGACGACCCGGCCATTGCTGGGGGCGGCGAGCATTAAGCGATCCCGCTGGCGTAAAAGCGCGTTATGTTCTTGGGTTGTCGAGGTGATTTCATGCCAAGCGCGATCGATCTCTGCTTCTAGCTCGGTCATCCGCCCTTCCAAGCGCATGCCGTTAAAGAAACGCCCTTCCGAGGCCCGTTCAAGATTGGCACTGCGCTCCGCATGCTTTAAGCGGGCTTGGGTGAGCGCCCCAGAGATATCTTGATAGACTTGGCGGATTTCATCGACTTTGGATTCCGTGGTCCAACCTTTTTTCAACAAGCCCGTAAAGCGCCCCAATTGGGTGCCGACAATATTGGCTTGGGTCTGAAGGGTCTTGATCTCGCTTTCGATCCGCACCAGCTCATCCTGGGCGATTGCTTGATAGTCATTCAACCGCGCTTTTTCGGCTGCGAGCTCCTTTTGATGCGACAGCAAAGCGACGGTGGCCCGGTCAATCCGCAGCTGGGCAAAGTCAATGGCGCGCTCAAGTTCCGGATCTTCCACCGTGATCAACGGCGCGGCGAAGGACACGGATGTTTTTTCTGACACATGGACTTTGCGAATACGGCCATTGCTGGTGGCGATCAGCGGCTGTAACGGAGCGCTAACGACGGCGGTCTCCACTTCTAAGCGGGCGAAGTTCGAATAGGCGAGGAGCCCGACATAAGCAAGGACCCCCAACCCAGCCAGCGCATAAAAAGTTGTGAAGAAAATGGTCTTCATCGGCCAGCGCTGCACCGGAACATCACTTGTCGGATTGGGGTCTGGCTTGGTCGAGACCGGGGTGACCGGGGTGTCAATCCGCAATAAGGTATCATCCACCGTTGTGATGGACCCCCGGATGATTTCTTCAACAAAGTGAGACATGATTTCGGTCTCACGCTCGCCGATCTCTTCGAACATCACCGCCAGAAAATGGTCTTCTTGATTGTTGCGGACCACTTTCGCTGTGGCGCTAAAGGAAATATCAAAGCCTTGAAACGGCACATGCAGGGTGAGGTCTAAGATCTCTCCCTGTTCTGCAGAGCCTTTATAGTCGGCGATTTTTAAACCGCTCAGGCTCCAATCTGCGGTCATGAACCGTCCTTCTGGCAGATCCACTTTCAAGGGCGCCGTGACACGATGATGCAGTCTTTGTGAAGGTCTTTCGCGCCGAACTTTCATGACAGTCTCTCCGGATCGTCTTTTGTCTTTGGCCTTTTGACCATGCCGTCTTTTGCGGTGAATAAGGGTGTAATCAAGGGCTTAAAACCCTTTTGCGGTGGGTAACAGCAAAGGCTGTGCCAAAAAGACGGGGGAAGGCCAGACGCCGGATCCTCTGGTCCCGAGGTCGAAAAAAGCGGTGAAAAAGCGCTGGAAGGCCCTCTTGAAAGACAAAACGCGGATATGTCTTTATATTTGTAAGCAAAAACACTCCCACAACGGGAAGCTTCACCCCCTTCGCCTCGCAGGGCGCTTTGCATTTTGCAAACCCAAATGCAGAAAAAAGCAGGTTTTTGCATTTTGCGCGAAATACATTTTCCGCATGGAGAAAATTTAAGATATTGAAAAATATAATTTTTTAGAGAAATAGCGAAAAAATGAGCGCCTTTTTCTCCTTTGGCACAGCCCTTGCGGTTATCCCCCACAACCGGGCAGAACCGCCCTTCAGACGATAGACAGCGAGACAAAGCTCGCCCCATGGAGGCACCGATGGAGAGAACACAAAAACATCAAAACGGCATTCAACCCGTCATTTTGTGCGGTGGCATCGGATCCCGCTTATGGCCCGTTTCCCGCAAAACCATGCCAAAGCAATTCACCCGCTTGGTTTCCGAAAACTCCATGTTGCAAGATACAGCCCTGGCCGTGCATCCGGATTTCGGCTTTGACACACCCATGTTGGTGACCAACCGGGATTTTGGGCCTTTGATCGAAGCCCAATTACGCGAAATTGGCATGGGACAAGCCTCCTTGGTGTTAGAGCCAGAAGCCCGCAACACCGCCCCTGCCATTGCCCTGGCCGCTTTTGTCGCCTCGCAAAAAAGCTTTGACACTGTGCTGTTGGTGATGCCCTCCGATCATGTCATGGGCGACCATGAAGGCTTTTTAGAGACCGTGGCAAAAGGCGAGCAGCTCGCCCGCCAAGGCCATCTCGTCACCTTCGGCATGAAAGCCAAAAGCCCCGAAACCGGCTATGGCTATATCGCCAGAGGTAGAGCCATCGCCAATGTCGAAGACGGCTATAGAGTGTCTCACTTCGTTGAAAAGCCATCCCGTGAAGTCGCTGAAGACTTGCTGCGGTCCGAAGACTATCACTGGAACAGCGGCATGTTCATGTTCACCGTTGGCAGCATCCTCGAAGCCATGGCCGAACATTGCCCTCGGGTGCTCTATGCCTGCTTCCGGGCCTTGAAAAACGCGAATATGCTCGACCATGTGGTGGTGCCAAACCGCGTCGCCTTCCATGAAGCAGAATCGATCTCAATTGATTATGCGATCATGGAAAAAGCCCAGAACACCGCCATGGTCTCCGCCGATTTCGGCTGGAGCGATGTCGGCACCTGGAACAGCTTGGCCGAAGCCCATAAAAGCGACGCCTCCGGCAATCACGCCCATGGCAAAGCGGTCATGAGAGATTGTGAAAACACTTATATCCATGGCTCAGAACGCCTTGTCGCCGCCATCGGGGTCCGTGATTTGGTGATTGTCGAAACCCCTGATGCGATTTTGGTGGCCCCCAAAGATCGCTCCCAAGACATTAAAGAACTGTCGGCCCATGCGGAAGTAGCCCGCTTGGAAGCCTCGTCAAAAGCAATACAGCCGGAAGAAAGCCCGGTGGTGCATCGCCCTTGGGGGTCTTATGAAAGCCTCCATGGCGGCGAAAAACATCAAGTGAAGCATATTGTGGTCAAGCCCGGTGAGCGTTTGTCCTACCAATATCACCACTTCCGGGCCGAACATTGGGTTGTGGTTTCGGGCATTGCCGAAGCGGTCGTCGGCAAGGACACCGTGATTATGGGAGAAGCCGATACCGTCTTTATTCCGATCGGCGCCCCCCATCGCTTGCGCAATCCTGGGGATAAAGACCTGCATTTGATCGAAGTGCAATATGGCAGCTATCTCGGGGAAGACGACATTGTGCGCATCGAAGATGACTATGGCCGGGTGCCAGACACAACAGAAGAGGCCACAGAAGAGGCTTCAACACAGAAAACGCGTAAAGTTTCCGCGTGATTTTGCCTCCGGCGGTCGCAAAGGACTTTGGGGGGGCCAGGCCAGGCGCCGGGTGAGCCTATAACGTCCGCGCGGTACTTGAGCGCAAACTCTGAAATCCAACGGATTTCATAAAAAAGCCCCTATAAAAGGAGAGTCTAATGTCAATGAATGCTTTAACCCCTATCATCGGCACCCATGACGCAGACAAATTGAACGGCGGTCGCGGTGCGGAAATCATGTCAGGCCGGGGCGGTGCAGATACCGTTTCTGGAAATTCTGGTAACGATCATATCTGGGGCGGCCGTGAAGGTGATGACCTGAGAGGCAATAGTGGCAATGATGTAATTTATGGCGGCGGTGGACCCAAATTTGCGGATCTGAGTTCTGTCGTGATTGCCGAAGATTATGATGCCCAAGTGATTTTTGAAGGCGAAGGCGCTGGCTACCGCAACAGCTTAGGCTGGTATAAAATTGATCCCAATAGCGGCCAAATCACCGATGTGGAAATGCTGTGGGAAAATGCGTCCTTGCAAGGCAGCGGTGGGTCTTTGATTGGCGGGGTTAGTTCCAAATCCCTCGATATTGAAGCCGGCGACCAAATCGGCTTTTTCCTCACCTCGAATGGCTATTCTTACAATAACAGCTTTTTCCAATCTTGGGATGGCTCAGGGGAATTGGTCTTCCGCGATGGCGATGGCAATCCTGCAACCTTAGACAGCACGAACCCACAGCTTGTGCATGTTGCCACCGACGGCACAGAAACCCAACTGCGTCACCACCACTATCACTCAGCCGGTCACAGCGATAATGTTGAACTGAATCCTGATGGCATCAACCACACTGTTGGGCAAGTGCTGACGGAATCGGGGATCGTGCGGCTTGGCTTTGAAGATCTCTATAATGGTGGCGATCGTGATTTCGATGATGCAGTCTTCGCCATCGATTTGGGCCCAATCAATGCCAAAGTCCTTGCTGGTTGGGACTATGACCGGGTGACCGGCGAAGTCATTGCCCCAGATCGCGGCCCGGTCGATCCTTTCGCCAATGAAGATGACACCTTGTCTGGCGGCACAGGCCATGACCGCCTGTATGGCCAACGCGGCGATGATGTGCTGTCCGGAGATGATGGCAATGACACGCTGAATGGTGGTTCTGGCGATGATGTGCTTTATGGCAATCGCGGCCAAGATGTTCTACATGGCAAATCCGGCAATGACACCCTTCATGGTGGCAGCAGCCATGATGAATTGCGTGGCGGTTCTGGGAATGACACACTTTACGGAGGAAATGGACATGACAAACTTTATGGCAACTCTGGAAATGATCAGCTCGAAGCAGGATCTGGTAACGATGTTCTTGACGGGGGCACAGGAAACGATGTTCTGCTTGGCGGCTCTGGCAATGATGCTCTAAAAGGCAGCTCTGGCGATGATATTTTGCAGGGCGGTCGTGGCAATGACACCCTCATCGGTGGCGCTGGCAATGATACCGCCAGCTTCGAAGGTGCTGCCAAGCGTGTCTTTGCCAATCTGAAAGAGGGCACCGCCACCGGTGAAGGCAAGGACACTCTGTCTGGGATTGAAAACCTCACCGGCTCCAGCCATGACGATAAGTTCCATGGCAACCATCGGGACAATATCCTGAACGGCAATGCGGGGGATGACCGTCTTTATGGCCGCAATGGCCATGACCAACTCGATGGTGGCGAAGGCGATGATTATCTCGATGGCGGCTCTGGGGATGATGTCCTTGTCGGCGGCGCTGGCAATGACACGCTGAAAGGCTATCGCGGAGCAGACACCCTGACCGGTGGTGAAGGCGATGACCGCTTTGTCTTCCGCAAACATAATGAAGGCGGTGACAGCATCACAGATTTCGAAGATGGCGATGTGATCGATATTGCAAAGCTTCTCGATAATTTGGGGGCCGATGCCGAAACGGCTATGGATCAATTCTGGCGCTTGGTCGAAGGCAATGACAATGATGTTGTTTTGCAAATCGACAAAGATGGCGGTGGTGATGCCTGGGATCTGGATCTGGTGACGTTGGAACGGACCCGCCTTGCCGATCTTTCTCTTGATGCCATTTACACAGGCGATGTTGCTTTAGGCTAAAGGCAAAAAGAGGAAATGTGGCCCCAGAGAGGGGGGAGTCTCTCTGGGGCCACAACTTTAATAACATTATTTTAGGTATAAACTAAACTTTTAAATATCATTCTAAGGGAGGCCCAAGCCATGACACAGCAAACCTCTTCTTTCGCAGGCCTCCATTTATTATGGCGCGCCGCGCCCTCTCTTTGTAGCGGGCATTTGGGCCTCGCCAGCGTCAATCAGATGCTCAGCCTTGCGGTACCCCTCTATTCCTTGCAATTGCTGGATCGTGTTTTGCTCTCAGGCAGCATGCCCACTTTGATGATGCTCAGCCTTGGGGTCGTTTTGGCCATTAGCATGCAAGCGGGGCTGTCTTGGTGCCAGGAACGCACGTGCCATGACCTTATCGCGCGTGCCGAGAAAGGTCTCATCACCCCCTTGAAGATCCTGGCGCAGTCCGCTCGGCAAACCAAGCGGGTTCAGGAGATCGAGCAACAGTGGCGCCCCGCCGCCCGCATTCTGACCAGCCGCACTCCCGTTGCGGTTCTCGAAGGGATCTTTTGGCCCTTTTATGCCTTGGCTTTGGCCTGGATCCATCCGACTTTGGCCAGTGTCGTCTGTGTTTCGGCCCTCGCCATGCTGATTGTTGCACAATTGGGCCGCCGCCCTGCCTCTCAAAAGACCGGGTCTTCGCAAGATGCTTTGCAAAATGCAGTGCAAGACGCCCAAGGCCGTGATCGCACCGCCCCTTTAACGACAGCCATTCGCTCCTTAACCCAGGTTGCTTTGCTGGCTGTCGGGGCTTCTTTGGTCATGAGCCACTCTTTAACAGTTGGTGGCATGATTGCTGCTTCTATCCTTGGTGCAAAGGCCTGCGGCCAGATGGGGGGCATGATCACCGCCCTGCCTCTGCTCCAAGGCGCCCTACAAACCCTCGGCACCCTCTGCCGCTCCGTGCGCAAACCGGGCCGTGGGGTGTCGGAGGACGCGGTGGGTTTGAAGCCTTCTGAATCGGTTTGAGGTGTGAGGGGGCTTGGTTTGCATGTTTATTTATAAAATCCTTTGGATTTTATAGTTTGCGCTCAAGTACCACGCGGATGTTATGTGCTCAACCGGCGCACGGCCTGCGCTCTCCTCGGTCGCTCGTCCTTGGGCTCTAAAGGAGCCCGGCGTCCGGGAGAGTTTTAGAGACACTGTCGAGCACAAGTCATGGTTTCCAAAGAACGAGTCCCCCTTGCAAAGAGGATAGAACAATGAAACAGCAATCTTCTTTCGGTTTTTCAAAGCTTTCTGTGATGGTTGTGACCGTCTTTGCCCTTGGCGGCGCGGGGCTTGTGGGCTGGGGGGCTTTGGCGCCGATGAATGGGGCGGTTTTGTCCTCTGGCGTTGTTGCCCCCGAAGGCCGCCGGCAAGTGGTGCAACATGACGATGGCGGTATTATCGCAAAAGTTCTGGTCCAAGAAGGTGATCCCGTGGCCCGTGGCCAGGCTCTCTTTCACCTGGACCAGCGCGAGGCCCATGGGCGCTTAAAGCTCATGACCCTGGAGATGGTCCAGCTTTTATCGCGGCGGATGCGGTTGGAAGCCGAGATCTTAGGGTCTGAAACCTTGACCCTAGCGGCAACAGACAGCCCAAGAGCCACCGCCGCCTCTTTTGGTCCCCATTTGGTGGGGTTAGAGATCGGGCAAGACGATCTGAGCGACCTAGACCCGGCCTTCTCGCGCATTTTGGCCGTCGAGCAAGCGGTTCTTCGCCAACGTCAACAGGCCGATCTCACCGATGCCTCTTTGGCAGACAGTGTCAAAGCCTCTTTGACCTCCCGGCGAGAGGGCTTGACAGCGGACCGTAAAGCCGTGCTCACACGCCTGTCCTTAGCGCGTGAAGAATATAGATCTTTGGCCCCGCTGTATGAAAAAGGCCTCATCCGTCGTCCGCGCCTCACCCAAGTCCGGGACCGGATTGCCCTTTTGCGGGGCCAAGCCGCCCAGATGAAAGCAGAGCTGGCCGAAATTGAGGCGCAAAAAAACCAAGTCGGTTTAGAACATCAAGCCCGGACCTTTGTCCGCGCCGAAGAAACCCATAAAGAACTCAGCCAATTGCAAGCCCAGATGCTAAAACTGGCCGAAGAAATGACCTTAGCCCGAGACAAAATGGAAAAGCGGATCATCCGCGCCCCAACCGACGGCCTCGTCTTCAACCAAGCGATCAATACAGCCGGTGCCGTCATCGCCCCTCGGGAAACTTTGATGGAGATCGTTCCCGCCGCCGCCGCTTTGATTGTCGAAGCCAAAGTCCGACCAGAAGATATTGATGCCGTCACCCCCGGCCAAGACGCAGAAGTCCGGCTCACCGCTTTTAACCCCCGCCATATGGCGCCCCTATCTGGGCAGGTGACCACGCTGTCCGCCGATGCGGTCGAGGATAAAATCTCTGGCGAACGCTACTACTTGGCCAAAGTGGCTGTGGCAAGCGAAGATCTCGCCTTAACCCCCGGCATGACCGCAGAAGTCGCCCTGCTTACCGCCCCCCGCACCCTATTTGACTACCTCCTCGACCCCCTAACCAAAATCCACAGCCAAGCCCTCCGTGAACCATGAGAGGAGAGAAGAGCCTCCGGCGGCCAAAGGACTTGTCCTTTGGAAACCAAGAGTTGGAGAGATACTCTCGTCCATACAAACACAGACCTTATGCGTATCTCTTCCGAACATCGATAGACAAGGGTCCTTTAGGACCCTTGTCTATCGATGTCTGGGGGAGACCCTTATGAGGTTTTTGTTTACACGGGAAGGGAGTATCCCCTCCAAGTCCCGGTTTCCAAAGGACGCGTCCTTTGGCCGCCGGAGGCACAACAGCGCAGCCCTTAATGCATGCCTTCCATCATTTCCAGCTCGTCGGCCCGGCTCGATGTCATTTCAGCCATGCAAGACAAAAACAGCAAACCTGATCCGGTGCCACCGCGCATGGAATCCGCATGCAAGGAACAATTTTTGTCACGATAGGGAATCCAGGCCCGTTGTGCTTCGCGCAATATTTTTTGCCCTTGTTTATCAAGCCCGCCCATTAAGCGCTTATAGACTTCGTTCAAGCGTTTATCTTCGCGTTTATGGTCGAGGTCGGCGCAATATTTCATTTCGATGGTATTAATAGCGTTTGCGCAATTAATGTCTGGGTCACCAGCCTGTGCTTCAAGACCATTGATGCCGAGGAGGACAAGGGTGGCACCGCAAATCATGGCTTTTTTATAAATTTTCATCATGTGATTCCTAGATCAAGGAGATCAAAAAAGAATGTTCAAAAACAATCAGTCTTCTAAAGCCTCATCCCAGCCTCCGATCCCCCAAGGGCGTGCCCATCCTAAGCCAGCAACGGTTTCGACGCGGGGGTGATATTCACAGCCAATCCATCCTTGATATCCTAAATGATCAATGAGACGAAAGAGATAGGGATAGTTCACTTCTCCTTCGGCGGGCTCGTGACGATCGGGAACGCCGGCAATTTGGATATGGCCGATCCAGGGCATCTGGGCCATAAGATGTGTCGATAGATCGCCATCCATCACTTGGCAATGATAAAGATCATATTGCAGCATAAGATGGGGGCTTGCAACATGGTCTAGGAGTTGGAGGGCATGATCTTGATGTTGCAAAAAATATCCGGGAATATCACGGCCATTGATAGGTTCGACCAGTAAGGTCAGGCCTTCTTGACCGCATATTTGGGCTGCTTTTGTTAAGTTGCGGATATAGACCTCTTCGCAGTGTTTCCGGTCTAAGCTGTGCTCTGGAACGCCGGCCATGGCATGGAGGCGTGTGCAGTCGAGGAATTTTGCGGTTGTGATGGCGTCTTCGAGCGCTGCGGCGAAATCGTCTTCCCGCCCTGGAAGCGCCGCCAGGCCGCGTTCTCCTGTGGCCCAATTGCCAGCGGGCACATTCATCAAAACCAGCTCGAGCTCTGCTTTTTGGAGCCAATTGCGGTATTTTTCTTTGGGCGCATCATAAGGGAAATGAATTTCCACCGCAGAGAAACCTTGTTGAGCGGCGGCTTCAAAGCGTTCTTCTATCGGCTTTTCGGTAAAAAGCATGGATAAATTCGCAGCGAAGTGCGGCATAGGGGCTCTCCTCGTGGTTCGAACGAAACGGAAAGGGGCTGGCCATCAGCCGGGCCTTTCGGGTGGATCCTTCGAACCATCACAGATCGATGGCGCGTGGGTTGGGCCGACTTTCAAGGGATCGGAATGTTGGCGTCAATCCAAGAGATAAAAAGATTCAAGAGTGACCAAGAGACGATACAAATATTGCGGTCAAAGCTTTTTGACGGTGCCATGGGCACATCTTATCGTCAATAGATCTTGATGTGTTTTGCGTGTCTTTTGCTCTCAGTTTCAGTGTTAACGGCCTGTCACAGCGGTTTCTAGGCGCTGAAAATAGGCGGGATCTGGGGTGCGCAAGATTTGCGACACGGTTGGGGGGAGGTTAAAGGTTGGGTTGCTGGTTCCAACAAGAAGCCCTGAACGGAACCCATGCTTTTCCCATGCCAGCTTGAGGAAATCGGGATTTTTTAAGGCTGCGAGGGCCTGCCGGCCATTTTCGGTGAGAGCGACGGCAAAATGTGTGGCCTCGATGGTTGGTTCTGGGTAGAGAACCACAGGCTTTGCGGCGCCATTTAAAACGGTTTCCCAAATCTCTGGATTGCCGTGAGCGAAGCTTACAATTTGGTTCTCATAACCGACAATCAAAGGCTTAGCTGGATAAGAAGAGCGCAAATAATTCGTAAAGATATCGCCAGAAGAGCGTTCTTTTAAGCCCATGGCTTCGAACATAGATTTTGTGCTGGCAAAGGCTTTTGCTTCATCGCCATGAATCTTTTCATAAGTTTTGGCCACGAGCGCCATAAATTGATTGCCAGAATTTGAATAGGCCGGATCTGTTGATTGCACCATGATCGTGCCAAAGCTTTCTGGAACGCCGATATCAGCCCAGCTTTCTTGATTTTCAACAAGTTTCAAGAATTTCTCGAGATCAAGGCGGTAATAGCCTTCGCTTGTTTTTTCCGCAAGGCCCCGCTGAATAAAAGCGTCGGCGATCCGTTCCCAAGAATAAAAGACCAAAGGTGAGTTAAAAATGGGGTCATTGCCTGTTTCGGACAGGCCTGCGGCTTTGGCTTTGACATAGGGCACAGGACTTGCGGGCCAAAGGAGATCAGGGTTTTGGCTGATCAAGGCCTCTTGGAACATTTGATGGGATCCCGCTTTCCTGGCGTCAAGGGCAATGGGGGTGTCTGCGGATTCTAGGGCTTGGATGATGTCTGGATCTTCTAACAGAGGAATTTTTTCGCCGCCGACAAAGCCCCAAACGGGCTGTGCTTTTTGTCCCAGAAAACCATCGGTTAAAGAACGACCACTTTCGCCAGCTCCCAAAAAGACAATCGCTGCGCCAGCCACAATAATGATGACGGCGATGATGACGCGTGCGCTATTTGACATTAAGGGGTCTCCTTTTCTCTATCTTGACTTTTGGGGTGGAATTCCCCTTCTAAGATTTCCAAGGTGGCATTCAAACGCGCGGCATCAAATTCAACGCTTTGTTGGCGTGCAGAGGTGAGAGCGTCTTTCAGGGCTGTTGTTGCCTTGAAGATCCGGTCAGCATCAAGTGTTTTTGCGCTGGCGGAACCAATATCGCAGAGCCCCGAGGCAAGCCGATCTGTTTGATGGATCCGCTCGACAAAGGCAACACGCATGGCTTTATAGCGGATCGGATGTTTTTTGATATAAGCAATTGAAATGGCAATTTCTTGGGCAAGATCGTCTAGGGCTTTTGCAAGTTTGAGCGCGCCAGAGGTTTTGGCATATGTGGCTGCTTGTTTCACGGTCTTTTCGGTGTCTTCTGCGGCGGCAAGCTCGGTGAGAAGTTTGCCTGGTGTCACACCTAACCCAACCATACCGGCCAAAGTCGCGATTGGGGAGACCGGAAAGAGCAAGATCATAGCGGCAAAAAACAGCACAAGGCCAACCAGAACCGCTTCAAGCGGTCCCAGCCCGAGGCCAAAGGCGGCGATTTGCATGGCACCGACCCCCAGAAGCGCTGCAATCAAAAAGGCATTTTTGCGATACCAAGGAACGATTGTGATCATGGTGGTCTTCCTTTAGAGAAAAGCAGATATTGGCTTTTCTCTTCATTTTTTCGCTTGTGCGACAACAGAAAAAAAGGGAAAGCCTTTATTGATATCCACGGGCTTTTCGAAAGGCGGCCCCGAGCTGTTGACGACCATCGAACAGGCGCCCCCCCGTTGTTTCAGAAATCAAAGCCATTTGACCTTTTTCCGCGTCTCCAAAGAGCAAAGCATGGACAGGAATAGAGATCCCCAAACGGTTCTTTGCCATATCTATGGTCTCAAGACCCCCATCGCTGACACCATCAGATTGCAGCATGATGCCGACAAGATGGCTGTTTTTTTGGAAGGCCTCTGTTTGCTGTAATAAGGCCATCATATCGGCGACGCAGCTATAAATATCTGTGCCCCCCTCTGGCGTGATGGCGCGTAAATAGTCGGCGACGGTGTTAAAATCTCCTGCGTGACTTTCTATGACAGACCCCGGCTTATAAAAAGCAGGCTCATGGCTAAAAGAGGAAAAGGGCATCAGGACATAAAGATCATCGGGATGGGGCTGGATCAGGAGCTTTGCCGCATTTTGAGGATCGAAAATCGTTTCTGCGGCGCCAACAAGCTGTGCATGTCCGGCCCCTTCCATGGAGCCGCTAAAGTCCAAGCACATTCCCAAGAGCGTTGGCTTTCTTAAGTCCATTTGATAGTCGCTCAAAAGACGATCGACGACTGCGGCGGTTGGAAAGCGAATGGCCGGAAGGGGGCGAGAGACCACAGCCCCCCAGTCTTCCCGGAAAACATCACTTGGTGGGTTCGGAATCACAGAGCCAAAGCCTGTGCGCCGTCCTAAATGAAGCAATGTTTTTTGGGTCTCTTCTGCCAAAAGATGGTTTTGGAGACCGAGGAAGAAGGCCTCGCGTTCTTCTTGGTCGTCTAAATCTCTTTTCACAAATCCTAGGGGCGAATCTGCGAATCCCGTGCCATCGGCCAGATACAGAATGACCATGGGCTCAAGCCCAGAGGCTTCTAAGGTCTGGTTGGCTTCCAGGATCAAGGCTTCATAATTGACCATGGCGTCAAAGGGGGTCTTATCCTGTGCAGCTTGTACAAACATTTCCTTGAGCCAGCCGCTAGAGCCTGAGGAGCGTGTGACGCCTTGCAACAGGGACCGAATATCCTCTCGAATTGCGCCCTGGTCTAAGGTCTCAAGAGACAGTGGTTTTTGATTGTTTTGTAAGGCGGTGGCAAAGCCGACCAAGCCAACAAAGCCACTATTGGATTGGGTGGCGCTGGTCATGACAAATTTGAGTTTTTGCTCAGAAACCAGGGAGATAAGCTGGGTGATGGGCACGAGGGCCCCTGCGTCTAAGCCCAGCTCTTCTGCAACGGTTTTCCGCAGGCCAAAAACCACAGGAGAGGTGAAGATTGATTTCGCATGGCGGACCCGGCGGCTGTGATCGCCCAATTCGATCCACATGGAATGGGCTGGCCAAACAGCATCATAAGGGAAATGAGAATCAGACAGCCCTAAACGAATATCGACCGAGCCCTTGTAAGAAAAGTGGCAGGCCCATCCGTGGGCATCACAATATTCTGTCACAATGGGCTCCAAGTTTTTATTCTCAGAGCCAGAAATCAGATGGAATTGTTTTTCATCCTCGCCACCACAATTGGCCAGAAAAAGAAACACTCCTAGAATTGCGATGATTTTACAAATTTTCATAAAGTAAGCTCCAGACCAGGGCTGTGTTTCTTTTCCATTAAGTAAAACTTTTATTGCGCGTGTTATGATCAATGGGACGCGCGATTTTCCGCAAAGACTGTTACCGCTTCGCCGAGCCGTTTTCTGGCATCTTCGCGTTCGGCCATGACCTGTGCGGCTTTCGTGTCAAGCTGGGTTAAAGTATGGTCGAGGCTATTGAGCATGGCGATCACTTTATCTGTCGAAGCAATGCCTTCCCGGGTTTGTTCCATGATTTTGGTTTCATTTTGCTCCAAATTTTGTGCGATCTGTTCCAGTTGGGATTCTGTAAAGGAACGCCCCTCTGCCAGGGCTTCTAGCCGTTCTGCTGTTTTTAATTGCTCGATAATGGTGGTGGCATTGACTTTCCAGGCGGGGATGGCTTGGGTGATCAACATCTCAAATTCTTGCAATGTGATGAAACCGCTTTCAATCCCACGTCCTAAAACAGGCAAGAGGCCGATAAAAATAACCCTCGATTTTTCAAGATTTGTCACACGACGATCAAGAAGATCAACTGCCGCGCGAAGTTTATCAAGATCTCTTTGTTTCTCGGTGATGGTCACCTGATCGCCGGATGCCGCAATCGTTTGGACGTCTAACTGGAGAGACTGTAAGGTCTCTTTTTCCTGTTTTAAGCGTTTTTCGCCCGCCGCCACATGGAGCACAAGCTCTTGCAGATCATCATAAACAGCATCATGGAGGCCGCGTAAAACAATGATCGATTCTTTTGTTTCTTGAATATGGCGACGAAACTCCATTTCAATATCTTGCAAATTTGTATCCACAGATTGGAAACGTGTTTCTAATTTTGTCACTTCTGTTTTGAAATTGAAAATAAGACGGCTGAAAAAACCGCTATTATTTTTATCGAGGCGCTCAGGGTGAAGGCCTTTTACCGCCAGCTTCATACGGGCGATGCCTTCATTCAAGGGTTTAAAATCCCCTGTGACCGTATGCTGCAAAGCTTGAGAGGCGAAATGTGCGGCTTTTTCAGCAGGCGCGGAGCCGAAGCCATTCAGACTTAACAAATCTCCCATATCAATGGCGTTTGCAATGGCGTCGCAACGCTGGGAAAGATCTTTATTCTCAGAGATCTGTTGCGGTGAAATCATGACGGAAAGTTCGTTCGACATGGCCAATCCATTGTAAAATAGGATGTAAAAATCGGAAAAATTAAGATCCGTGGTAAGAAATTTGACAAGAGGATCCAGATGGTTTTCTGAAAACATTCTAGATGTAAAGCAGTCTTTTTAAGATTGAAACCCACCGGCATGCGATTAAATATTATATTTTTATAAAACTGGCGATAAAGCGGGCAATGGCAACAGCATAAGCTGTTGCTTTTGCTTGAGAGCTTTTGGTGGAGAAAGCGTGAAATATTGCAACTGTTTAGAATGGAGATCGACGCCCGGCACAGTGTCTTTGCAGGGGCCATGGAAAAGGCGTTATATTCATTTGACAGAACGTAAGATATTAGACATTTTAGAGTACAGTATAATTTGATAGAAATATGCAGCCATTATGTTTTGCACTATATTTACTATTCTATAAGTATCTTATAAAGCAGCTGTCACTACGAGTCCAACGGTTCTTTCTTTTATAAGAAATTGGGTGACGTCATGTCATTGTTGACTGGATGAGAAGGGTATCACATGACACCGCTGGTGTTGTCTTGCAAAAGAAATTACAATCAGATGGCTTTTTTATTTGCTTTTATAATGAGTATTTTTGCAGTAATGCCAATGGTTTCTGCACAACCAGCATGTCCTAAAAAGATTGGCTATTTACAAGGTTTAACCGTGAATAGTCTTCTTGTGCCTCATCTGAAAGAACATTATCAAAAAGTGGGCTGTACGCCTGAATTTGTGAGCTTGCCAGGGCGGCGCTCGATTGCAAGTTTTAATACAGGGCGTATTGATGGCGAGATTGCACGATTAGAAATTGCCGAGAAACATTATAAACGTGACTTTGTGCGCTCGCAAACCCCTGTCCTTATTCTTGAGCCTGGAATTTGGTCACACCCAAATAGAACAGAGGATTTCGAAAAATCCATTGGATTTGTGCTTGGGATTCCCTGGATGGAAAGTTATGCGCAGAATAAAGAGAACGCCCGTTCTTTCCAAACCATAGATGAAATGTTCAAGAAATATAATGCGGGCATTATCAGTGGGTTTTTAGCGCCTTTTGAACTTGTCAATCATTATAAAAAAAGACAAGGTTTTGCTCTTCCTCCCGTTCGCATCCGCACGGTTACAAAAGAACCTCTTTACCATTATTTATCTTCTGAATTTGCGCCAATTATGCATGTTCTTTCGGACTCTTTGAAAGAAAATCCCATTTCTTTGTCGCAAGACCCCCCAAACATCGGCAATGGATCTGGTGATTGCGATCGAGTCTGTTAAGGCCGGAATATTGGGATGTTCATCAGGGATGGGCTTAATTTTTAAAGTGCTTAAACATTACAGGCTTGGCAAAAAGGCTTTTTTCCGGTTTAACTTTGTTGCTATAAAAATGCAGTTGACCAATTTAGCGCATTGTATCACAACACTATAAATGCGTATAAACTCTCACAAGATTGTGAATGCATGTTAAAGCACATAAGATTGTGCATGCGATGAAGGAAGAGTCCCTGCGCTTTGATGTTTTTTTGATTGTGGAAAAACATCTGGGAGAAATGCTCAACATCGATAAGCGTTAGAGCAAAAGGACGTAACAGTCTCCAGCCCTTTGTATCTGTGGTGCATGCTATAGCGCTTTTATGAGAGAAATTGTGGATAGAATGCACAATTTTCTCGAAATGCTCTCTTTGCTCTTAAGAGTTTTGTCTTTTGGTGGGGGACCCTTATGAATGTTCGTTTCCGATCCTGGCCGTCTGATCGCAAGTTTGACTCGGGTCTTTCTTTAAAAACAAGATCCTTGCGGTTTGCAATTTTCGGCCTAGCCTTAGGAACCGGATTATCTTTTTCCGCTGAGACAACGTCTTGGGCTGCGAATAACGATGCTGTTGGCGAAGACAATCGAGAGAGAGCCGTTCGCCATTCGGATGATCCTGATCTGTCTTTTTCTCTCCCAAAACCGTTGAATAGCAATGATGTTGAGCGCTACCAGCATATCTTTGCGCTCCAGAAGCGTGGAAAATGGTCAGCCGCCAATCGGCTTATTGCAGAGATCGAAGATTCTGTTCTTATGGGCCATGTTCTTGCCCAGCGTTATTTGCACCCAACCCATTATCGGTCGCGCTATTCAGAGCTAAAAAAGTGGCTCTCCCACTATCATGATCATCCCGATGCCGCCGCGATTTACCGTTTAGCGAAAACTCGGAAACCCCGTGGCGCGTCTCGACCGCACAGGCCTTCAGGTCGCTTTCTTGTCGGTTATGGCGGGGATTTTGACCGAAAAGATAAAAGCTATCGGCCTAAAAAATCAAATTGGGCGCGCCGCACGGCACGGTCTTTACGCAATCAAATTGGGCGTTATATCAAACGCGGCAATCCAAGTGGGGCCGTGCGGGTGATGCAAACCCGCAAATCACGCCAAGTATTTGATCGGGTTGAGCGTGATCAAATGTGGGCCAGAATCGGGGCGGGCTATTTCTATGCCAATAAACCGCAGCAAGGCTATAAACATGCCAGCGGTGCCGCACAACGATCCGGCCAATATGTTCCTATTGCCCATTGGTATGCGGGGCTTTCCGCGTGGAAACTTGGGCGCTATGAAAATGCGCAGACTCATTTCGAACATTTGGCCAAGTCCGAGCGTGCTGGCACCTGGTCTCGTGCCGCTGGTGCCTATTGGGTTTCACGAACAGCGTTAAAATTAGGGCAGTTTGACCAGGTGACCCCTTGGTTGAAAGAAGCGGCCGAAACGCCAAGAAGCCTTTATGGCCAATTATCGATTCGCGCTTTAGGATTGGAAGATCGTCTGAATTGGTCCTTCCCTGGGGCCTCTCCGGGGGAAATGCGCGGCCTTTTGCAAGACCCCGCTGGGCGCCGGGCGATGGCCCTTTTACAATTAGGGCGTGACCATGATGCCGAGGGCGAACTCCGGTCTGCCTATTCCAAGGGGGATGCGGCAACACGCCAGGCGATCATCGCGGTGGCAAGCCATTCAAAAATGCCTTCTTTATCCATGTATCTTGGTTGGCTTTCAGCCCGTAAACATAATGTCATTCATGATGTTGCCTTATATCCTGTTCCAGCCTGGAAGCCGGCAACGGGCTTTTCTATCGATCGTGCTTTGATTTATGCTTTGATGCGCCAAGAATCTGCGTTTCAACCGCGGGCAAAAAGCCATGTCGGCGCGCGGGGCCTCATGCAAGTCATGCCGCGCACGGCGATGTATGTTGCGAGGACACGCAACGTGCCTGGCGTGAACCGTGTGACCATGTATGATCCGGCCATCAATATTGCGTTGGGCCAGGGCTATGTTGAGCATCTTCTCGCCAGCCGCTATATTGATGATAATCTTTTCCATGTGATCTCCTCCTACAATGCTGGCCCTGGCAATGTGATGAAGTGGCATGCAAAAGATGTCCATGGGGATGACCCTTTGCTCTTCATTGAAAGCATTCCGATTACCGAAACACGCTCTTTTGTCGAACGTGTGATCACAAATTACTGGATCTATCGGCAACGTCTTGGGCAAGAAACGCCCTCAATCGACCATATCCTTGGCGCCGAATGGCCTGATTATCTCCCGCAAGAGACGCATGATGGTCAGGGTGTTGTGAATGCCTCTTTCTGAGGTCTTGTAAATCATAAAATATTTCATAATTCTGGAGCAGGGTCTGTTTAAGCAGGCCCTGTTCTGTGGCAAGATGTCCCCCCCCCGTATCAGTTTGCAAAGAGTGCTGATCCCCATGCGGTGAGGACATACGCCTCTTTTGCTATCCTTATGAAGGAGTTTTCGAAATGGCATTGTCGTCGCCAGGCATGCAAGCAGAAGAAAAACGCCTTGATCTCAATCGTCCTTTTATTCCGATTCATATTGCCGTTCTCTCTGTCTCTGATACCCGTGATATAGAAAGCGACAAATCAGGCGCTAAGCTGGTGAAGCTCCTTGAGCGTGATGGCCATCATCTTGCCGATCGTGCCATTGTCAAAGATGATGCGGAGGCCATTGTTGAAAAAGTTGCTGCTTGGGTCGCAGATCCTAAGGTGCAAGTGGTGATCTCAACAGGGGGAACAGGCATTACGGGGCGCGATGTGACTCCAGAAGCGTTTCAACGGCTTTATGATAAAGAGATTCCAGGTTTTGGCGAACTTTTTCGCATGATTTCTTACCAGAAGATCGGCACGTCGACTTTACAATCCCGGGCGAGTGGCGGTCTTGCAAACGACACTTTCTTATTTTGTTTGCCAGGCTCCAGTGGCGCTGTGAGCGATGGTTGGGAAGAAATTCTGCGCTGGCAATTGGATAACCGCCATATGCCCTGCAATTTTGTCGAGCTTATGCCACGTTTGAATGAGCAATAGACAAAAGCGATGGTTATGGGGCCGTCGGGCCGTAAAATTTGAACGATTATCTTTCATTACCCTCTTTTAAGACCTGTCTTTTACACTAATTTCTTTAGAAGATTGGATCTTTACGCCATAGTTTTAAAAGTTTTGTTCTATGGGGAGAGATCGATCATTCTGGAAATCTGTGCGAAAAGTCTATGCCCATAAAGAGGATGGTAATGCTATTTTTTCGGTTGGCCCTTTTCGTCTTACTGCCCTTTTTGACGGTCATGTTTGTGGCCCCCTATGGCCATGCTGGGTCTTCAAAGGACACAGACTATAATCGTCTCTTATTTACGCTTTTCCACAAAACGGCCTTTTACAGTGAATTTGGTGGCAGCCATCGAAAAGGCCGTATTGTGAAGTGGACGCAGCCGATAAAGGCACAAATCTTTGGACCGAATGCGGCGCTTTACCGAGAAGAGGTCGCAAAGCATCTGAAAGTGTTGCACCATCTTTCCGGCGTGCCGATCGAGATTCTGCCAGATTTTGCAGAAGGCGCTAATCTTCGTATTCATCTCTTAAGCAGCCAGGCCATTAGCCAGATTAAGCCTGGGGCGGATTGTTATGCGGAATTGCATGATAAGAATTACCAAGTTGTGCATGCCGATGTTTATATCGTGACCAATAACAACATTATGCGCCGCCATTGTATTGCCGAGGAATTGACCCAGAGCATGGGGTTGACAAATGATTCTGCCACATTTCGATCTTCAATTTTTAATGACCGCAGTTTGATTGGCCGGTTGGAGCCTTGGGACAGTCTTATGCTCTTGACCCTTTATAATCCAGCGTTGAAGCCTGGCATGAAAAAAGAAAAAGTGATGCCGATTGCGGAAGCGTTTCTGAGGCGTGCTGCGCGCTGGGATCCTGTGCGATAGCAGAGAGGGAAAAATAAACTCTCGAGATGAGAGACTCTTGATAAGCGGTTCTTGCTTTCGCTGCGGATCGTCGGCGAGAGTACCATAAATTTGTAAATTTTCGCAAAACCACCTGAAAATAATGGCTTTTTGTGGCGCTGAAATGACAGTTTAATGATTGATCCGAGCGGGACAGAGCACTAAGCTCTTTTGTGTCGAAAGCGGGATCGGGTTTTCCCGAACTTGCGTCTCCCTTCGACACTCCCGTATCCAGCGATCACTAAAGCCCCCCCGTTTTTCTTAAACGGGGGGTTTTTTTGTCTCTTTTTTGTCTCTACTGTCAAGACCTCTGCATAATATC
>DDLW01000258.1:0-882 GCA_002340345.1 Alphaproteobacteria bacterium UBA2562
AGGATGTGACCCTATTTAAAGTCGGAGACCCTGTCTTCTATGCCGGGGATATCACCAGAGCTGGCACAAATGCCGAGCGCCATGTGGTTGATGAGAGAATTGTCGGGCGTAAACCCACCCATTTGACCATGGCGCAAGCGGCGGCTCTGCCTTTGACGGCGATCACGGCTTGGGAATTGCTCTTTGACTGTTTCGCTTTGGCACCGCAAAGGGGGGCAGGAGACGAGAGGGAAGGAAAAAGAGGCGCAAGGGAAAGTCTCTTGGTGATTGGGGGCGCTGGTGGTGTGGGCTCGATTTTAATCCAATTGGCCAAGACCCTGACAGATCTGCGGGTGATCGCCACCGCCTCGCGCCCCGAGACCATCGCTTGGGTCAAGAAAATGGGCGCCGATGATGTCCTTGACCACCACCAATCCCTGCCAGAGCAATTACAAGCGCTTGGGGTGCAGCCACAGTATATTGCCGCTTTAACGGCTTCTGATCGCCATTATGAGGCGATGATCGAGGCCATTGCCCCTCGAGGCAAGATTGGCATGATCGACGACCCCCAAGGGATTGATATTCTCAAGGCCAAACCAAAGGCCCTCTCCCTTCACTGGGAGTTTATGTTCACGAGATCCATGTTCAAAACCGAGGATATGATCGTTCAACATCACCTTCTCACACAATTGGCTGATTTGGTTGACGCTGGGAAAATCGTCACGACTTTGACAGACGATCTTGGTCCCATGACCGTGCAGAGTCTCAAAGACGCCCATCGCCATCAAGAAAGTGGCCGGGCGATCGGCAAAACGGTTCTGGGCGCTTTTTAAAGCAAGGCTTTTTCGCTTGCGCGCATAAGGGGGCATTTTGAAAAATGTCCCCTTAAGATCCCCTAAAACT
>DDLW01000258.1:929-6065 GCA_002340345.1 Alphaproteobacteria bacterium UBA2562
CCCCTTAAGATCCCCTAAAACTTTTTTACAGCATTTGCTTTAAAGAGACGCCGCCGAGCGCGAGGCTTGGTCATAAAGGCCAGAAATACCACGCAAGACCGTGGCCGATTTCTGGATCTCCGTGAAATTTCTCTCCGTTGCCAGAGCTGGATCCACAAGGCAAAGATCACGCACTTTTCCGTATTCTGCACAGACCTCTTTGCCTTTTGATGTTGTTGAGTAAAACATCTCCTTGCCGCGTTTTTCACTGGCGACCAAGGCAGCCTTCATCAGCTTTTTCAAAGAATAATTGACCGTGTGCAAATCTTCGATATTTAGCATGAAAGCAATATCCGCCAAGCGTTTTTCCCTTTGGCGGTGATTGACATTATGGAGCACCAAAACATCTAAGGGATTGAAATCGCTATAGCCAACAGAGGACATGCACCGCAGCATCCAGCGGCTAAAGGCGTGATAGGCCATGATCATCCCATATTCAAGCTCGCTGAGCTGCCAGCCTTGCTCGGAGGCCAGATGTTCAGAAGACACAATGGGAGACGGCGCTTCCTTTGGGGTGCCTGTTTTGGGTCCATCTGTCATCTGCGAATCCTCCATCCTGATAAGCCATTTTACATATTATCGGGAAGATAGGTCACAATCTCTGGAAAAGCGATAATCAAACCCAAAGCCACAAACATCAAGAGGAAAAAAGGCAAAGCCGCACGGGCCACAGACAGAATGTTGCGACCGGTAAGTGCTTGAATCACAAAGAGGTTAAACCCAACAGGCGGTGTGATCTGGGACATCTCCACGACAATCACCACATAAATCCCAAACCAAAGCGGGTCAATATTCGCTTGCTCGACCATGGGCATAATCACCGATGTCGTCAGGACAACCACGGAAATCCCATCCAAAAAGCAGCCTAAAATGACAAAAAACACGGTCAAAGCCGCAAGCAAAGCATAGGGAGAGAGCTCAAGCGCGCCAATCCATTGCGCCAAAAGCTTTGGAATGCCCGTAAAGCCCATGGCAACGGTCAAAAAGGCGGCGCCGGCCAAAATAAAGGCAATCATGCAAGAGGTCTTGGTCGCTCCCAGAAGAGCCTCGAAAAAACTCTTCTTAGTCAAAGATTTGGACTGCCAAGACAAAAGCAGGGCCAGCAACACACCAACAGCCGCCGCGTCCGTCGGCGAGGCAATGCCAGAATAAATCGAGCCAATCACCCCCATAATCAGCAAAACCACAGGAATCAAATGGCGGGATCGGCTGATTTTCTCTTTCAAGCTGACAGTTTCAGAGTCCGCAGGAAGCTTGTCTTTATGGCTGAGCGACCACAGGATCACAAATCCGACAAACAGGCACACAAGCAGAAGACCAGGCGCAATCCCGGCCACAAAAAGCCTTGCAATCGATTGTTCCGTCGCAACACCATAAACAATCAAGATAATCGAGGGCGGAATCAAAAGTCCTAAGGTGGCGGACCCGGCGAGGGTGCCAAGCATCAACCGTTCTGGATAGTTGCGTTTTGAGAGCTCGGGGATGGCGAGCTTGCCAATGGTGGCCGCGGTGGCCGCGCTGGACCCGGAAACCGCCGCGAAAATACCACAACCAAAGATATTAAAATGCAATAAGCGACCTGGTAAAGGGTTCACCCAGGGCGCAAGGCCGGTGAACATATCTTCTGATAGGCGCGAGCGAAACAGGATTTCGCCCATCCAAATAAAGAGCGGCAAGGCAGCTAAAGCCCAGGAATTGCTCGCCCCCCAGACGGTGGTCGCCAAAACATCGCCGAGGGGGGCGTCTGTGAACAGTGCCATGCCGGCCATGCCCACGGCCAGCAGCGAAAAGGCCACCCAGACACCGCCGCTCAAAAGCACAAGAAGTAAAATCAGGAGAAACAAAGTTAACGTAATTTCAGACATTAAGATGTCTCCTGGTTGTGCGTTGCGGGATCATTGGGGGCGAGAAGATTTTCGCCTTTGCCGTGATAAGACGGCGTTTTGCCCGGGAGCAGAGCAACAAGCTCATCCAGGAGAGCCACAGAGAGAATCACAAGGCCGAGACTCATGCTGGATTGCGGAATCCAAATGGGTACAGCGACGATACCAGAGGATAAATCGTTGAAAGTCCAGGATTCATGGACCAATTTTGCCGTATAATAGGTGAAATACAGGCTGATGGTGCTGGCAAGACCAAGACAGGCGATCTCACACATATATTGCAAGGGGGCGGGAAGATGGGCGGTCACAAGGCTTACCCGGATATGGCCGCCCTGACGCAGGGTATAGGCGAGGGCGAGAAAAGAGGCGGCCGCTAAGAAAAATCCCGTGAAATCCGCATAAGAGGGCAGGGTCAGGCCAATGGCTTCACCGCTCACCGCCATGGCAATTTTATCGATCAGATTTAAAAAAACCTGGATCAAAACAACGCCGCAAATGGCGACAATAAAAAAGGCCGCAGCCCAGCCGCTGGCTTTATATAGAGTGTCGAGAAAGGCTCTCATGGCGTGACCCAGTCTTGCTTAGAGCAAAGGGCAAAGTGATATGTCTCTCACTTTGATCCATTTTGCGGCAAAAACGAAAACTTACAGCATTCTTTCTGATTCAGAAGAAAAGCAAAATGCTGTAAAAAAATAAAAAGGGACGGCGTTGGGCACAAAGGCCAAACGCCGCCTGGAAAAGACGTTATTCCCTATAAGCTTTGAGAAGCATGTCCCCGTCTTCGCCCGCATCCTTTTTCCAAGAGTCCAGCATTTCAGCGCCGATCTCTTTCAGGCTTTTGGAGAGTTCAGCCGAAGGGGTGACAATGGTTACGCCATTGTCTTTGAGGATTTTGACTTTTGCGGCGGTTTCCTCTTGGCTCATTTTCCACCCCCGGGTCTCCGCCTTTGCTGCCGCGTCGAGAACGGCGCTTTTGGTGACGTCATCAAGCTTCTGGAACGCGCGCTTGTTAACGACGACAATATTCTTCGGCAGCCAGGCTTGGATGTCCGTGTAATGGCTGATGAAGTCCCAGGCTTTCGAATTGGCCCCGGTGGAGGGCGACGTGATCATGGCTTCGACCTGGCCTGTGGCAAAGGCTTGGGGGATATCTGGCACTTCGACTTGTGTCGGGGCCGCCCCCGCAAGCGTGGCGAATTTTTCCAAAGTTGCATTATAAGCGCGGAATTTCAGACCTTTCAGGTCTTCGATGGTTTTGATTTCTTTTTTCGTATACAGCCCTTGCGGTGGCCATGGTACGGAGAACAAAGGAATCAGATTTTGTTTGTCGAGAAGCTTTGTAATGATGGGTTTTTGTGCCTCCCACAGACGTTTCGCATCTTCGTAATTCGTCGCAAGGAAAGGCTGGGAATCCGTGCCAAAAACCGCATGTTCATTGGCAAGGCGCGAGAGGAAAAACTCTCCAATCTGCACTTGGCGGCTGCGCACCGCTTTACTGATTTCGGGATGTTTGAACAAAGATCCCGCAGAATGAATTTTTATGGTCAGCTTGCCGTCCGTGGCCTCATCAATATCTTTGGCAAAAGCGGCAATATTCACCGTGTGGAATGTTTTATCGGGGTAAGGCGTCGGCATGTCCCAAGACGCGGCGTGGGCGGTCGCAAAAGATAGCAGGCTGGTACCAATCAAGCCGAGTGTTCCGACCCGTGACATAATTCCCATAAGTGATTCTCCCTGTTGGTCATAGACATGAAAGACGATTCTTACCGTCTCATTGGGTGTCAAAGAGGACAAGAGAAACTTTAGAGCAAAGCTGGTTAAAGTGGCAGTCCCTTTAACCATGCATTTTGCAGCAAAAACAAAAACATAGAGCTTTTCACCGTGACATGGAAACAGATGAAAGGGACCTTCCAGAGAGGCGTCTTTTGCCGGGTCCTGGAAAGGGATAACGGCAAAATCAGAAGGGTTGGCCTGACGTCTATGTCCAGACAAGATTTGAGACTCTCTTGTTCCTTAAGGGCAAAGCAAAGTCAAAAAATCAACATTTCGTCGATGCTTTAACGGATAAATTGCCATCATGACGTTGACAATTTGTCAATAAGTTTACAAAATAGCACATCATGATAATTTCATGCTAACGTATTTTTTGCGCTTTGCGGAAAAAAAATGCAATATTTCTTCATGGTGAAAAGAGAGGCGTTTTTTGTGTGGGATGTTTGCGTGGCCGTAAAAGCGTCCTATGCGGGTGTTTTGATGTTTCTGATTTAAGTCGCAAAAGAGCTTTAGAGTTTGTTTTAATATTTTGAAAATAACGGAATTTTTCTAATATCGTCCTGTGGTGTGAAAGAAGCCTCTTAATCCATAGGTTGAGAAGACTTCGCTCTTAAAATAAGGTGATGGTGAAATGGTCGCAACAAAACAAGACGCAAAATGGCAATTTTGGATCGACCGGGGCGGCACATTCACCGATATCGTCGCCAAGGCACCAGATGGCCGCTTGCAGAGCCATAAATTGCTGTCAGAGAATCCAGAGCGCTATAAAGATGCGGCCGTGCAAGGCATTCGTGATCTGCTCTCCCTCGCGCCCGGCGAGGCTTTGCCAGAGGGAGAGATTGCAACTGTCAAAATGGGCACAACCGTTGCCACCAATGCTTTGCTGGAACGCAAAGGCGACCGCACGGTCTTTGTGACCACCAAGGGCTTCGGTGATGTGCTGCGCATCGGCTATCAAAACCGACCCCATCTCTTTGAGCGCCATATCCAGCTGCCCGAAATGCTCTATGAGCAGGTCGTGGAAGTTGAAGAACGCTTAAGCGCCGAAGGGGATGTTCTGACACCGCTCAATGACGTCAAAACCCGAAAAGATCTACAGGCGGCCTATGATCATGGCATTCGAGCGATCGCCATCGCCTTGATGCATGGCTATCGCCACCATCAGCATGAGCAAAAAATCGCTGCCATGGCGCGGGACATTGGCTTTACCCAGATCTCTGTCAGCCATGAAGCCAGCCCGCTCATGAAACTTGTCCCGCGCGGCGATACAACCGTGGTCGATGCCTATCTTTCGCCGATTTTGCGGCGCTATGTCGCGCAAGTGGCAGAAGAATTGGGAACAGGAGAATTGGGTAAAGGGCCCAGATTGATTTTCATGCAGTCCAATGGCGGGCTGACAGATGCGTCGCTCTTCCAAGGCAAAGATGCCATCCTCTCCGGT
>DDLW01000032.1 GCA_002340345.1 Alphaproteobacteria bacterium UBA2562
TGAATCAATGGAAATGCTCTCTGTTTTTATTTTTGCCGCAAAACGCAGCGATCAGGTGATGCCACCTGATCGCGCTTTGCTCTCACTAAGGAAAATCCTTAGACCTGTTCCTTAAAGGCGCTGGGAGCCTTCACCGAATTCAGGATAGGCTTCCATCCCCAATTCAGATTTGTCCAGACCCATAACCTCGTCTTCTTCGTCCGCACGAATGCCGATTGTCAGTTTCAGGGCGAACCAGACAATACCGCTTGTGATGGATACGAAGGCACCGACGGCGAGGATACCGATGATTTGGGTTACAATGTCGCCAGATCCAAAAATCCCAACAGCCAAGGTGCCCCAGATACCAGCAACCAAGTGTGCAGAAATCGCCCCAACAACATCGTCGATTTTCAGTTTGTCGAGAAGAGGCACGGCAATCACGACTAAGATACCGCCGATAGCGCCAACGACCAAAGACAGAGCATGGTTTTGGAGGTCAGGGCCTGCTGTGATGGAAACCAAACCAGCGATGGCACCGTTGAGAGCCATGGTTAAGTCGATTTTCTTGAACAGGATTTGAGACATCAAAGCAGCGGCGACAACACCAGCGGCAGCCGCGAGGTTTGTGTTCACAAACACGATGGCCATGTTGGTGGCATCGGCAGCACTGCCGAGAGCAAGCTGGGAACCGCCATTGAAGCCGAACCATCCCAACCACAGAACAAAAGTGCCGAGGGTTGCAAGCGGCAGATTTGCGCCAGGCATCGGATTGACACGACCATCTGGGCCATATTTGCCAATGCGGGGGCCAAGGATCAGAGCGCCAACCAAAGCAGCCCAACCCCCAACGCTATGCACGATGGTCGAACCGGCGAAGTCAGAGAACTCCATCGCGGACAACCAACCGCCACCCCAAGTCCAAGACCCTTGGATGGGATAGATAATGCCGGTGAGGACCACAACAAAAATCATGAAGGGCCAGAATTTAATCCGCTCGGCCAAGGTCCCAGAAACGATAGACGCGGCTGTGGCGACGAAAACCATCTGGAAGAACCAATCGGAAGCCACAGAATAGCCAGTGGCGTCGATGGTGGCATTGACGAGTTCGGCTGTTTTCTCATCGGCTGCCAACAAAGCAATTTCAGCTTCGGAAGGATTATAGAAGAGAGAGAAAGATCCGATATAGCCGGAAACATCAGTATACATCAAGGAATACCCAAACAGGTAATACATGATGCCAGCAATGGAATAGAGAACGATGTTCTTCAAGCAGATGGTTGCGGTGTTTTTGCTGCGGACCAAACCGGCTTCGAGCATTGCGAAACCAGCGGCCATCCACATAACCAATGCGCCGCAAATCAAGAAGGAAAACGTGTTGAACACATAAGCGGTTTCGCTAGAAACCTCCGCCTGAGCAGGACCCGCGATAAAGATAGCGGATGCTGCGGCGATCCCCCCGATGCCCAGGGTTTTCGCAAGCTTGCTCATTAAAAAAACTCCTCGAACTCATTAAGGCTAAGGATGGGGTGACAGGCTCTTAAGGGATTGCACGGGCAAATCTTAAAGAGCGTCCCCATCCATCTCGCCAGTGCGAATGCGTACGGCTTTGCTCACATCAAGAACAAAAATCTTGCCGTCACCGATCCGGCCGGTATTTGCAGATTTTTGGATGGCTTCAACCACTTGATCAACGCTGTCTGCGGAGACGGCGACTTCGATTTTCACTTTTGGCAGAAAGTTCACCGAATATTCGGCACCACGATAGATTTCAGTTTGGCCTTTTTGCCGTCCGAAACCTTTAACTTCACTGACCGTCAATCCCTGGATCCCAAGAGCTGTAAGGGCTTCTCGGACCTCATCGAGCTTGAACGGTTTGATGATCGCCATCACGAGCTTCATCTGCCGCTCCTTATCATAATTTCGGCATTGAAAATGATCCGCCAAAAGACCAAGTCTAAACTCAGCCTAAAGGGGACAAGGTTTGGCACGATCTCGATCTTTCTGTTTGTCCATAGACTAAGATATGCACAAACAGCGACGGTCATGCCAGCTTCCCGGTCTGTAATATCAAGAAGCGTGCCGGTTTTGACGTCATCTAAATAAAGTGTTTAAAATCAATTTATTAAAAGAAATTACGGGATAATATAGGCAAAAACAGGACCAAAATGCTCCATATTATCTCTGCTTTATTGAACAAAAATTATGCAAAGGCCAAACTTTGTTCATTTCACGACATATGTCGGCTTTCAGACAAAGCTTTTCAGAGCTTGACTCTTGGTTAATCTTTGTGGGTGAGGAGTCGAACGGAGAAGAAGCGCTCTTTTTTCTGAGAAAAAAGTGAAAATCAGGCTGTTCTTTAGAAACTTCGCACCTTGGTCATTTTTATGTGCCGTTTTTTCAGGCGATTTGCTTTTTGACAGACGCGGAAAAGCCAAGATGTTTTTTCAGGCCTCTCTTTATATAGAGAGCGCCTTGAGGCAAAGGGTCGCAGAGACAAAGACAGGCCTTTGGGCCATAGGGGCAATAAGCCCTTCTTTATGGCGCGTGGCGTGACGCCGCTATTTCGCTCCCGCGACAATTGGCCCAATCCATGCGCATTCTCTCTGTTCTGGTTCGCGTGATTGACCCGAAAGGCCCGGCTGATGCCGAACGCTTTCGATTCGTTCGAACCACGCGCGTCTTTCGCTTGACTGATATTCGGTGAAAGGCTTTGTGGGCTCTTGTTTTAAAGCGCATTTTTCAGTCTTTGCGCTTATCCGTGCTTAGCTTTATGCTGTGGCCTTGTTGTCGGCGTTGGCATGAAAAGGAATCGCATTATGGAAGAGCTGTACCAGACACACAGCATCGACTCTTCTCAGAACACGCCTCCTCCACAACAGGGGGAGACGCAAACGGGGGATCTGTTGGTGATGGGAGGGGGAATGGCGGGTCTTTCTTTTGCCATTGCTGTTGCCCAGGCCGGTCTTAATGTGATTGTGCTGGAACAGTCAAATCCGGCAGAGCTTTTGGAAGATCCCCATGATGGTCGGAGTTCCGCTATTGCCCAAGGGCCTGCTGAAATTTGGAAAATGACTGGGGTGTGGGAGGCTGTGAAAGCGGATGCCCAACCCATCGAAGATATTCGCGTCAGTGATGGTCCTTCGCAGCTATTTTTACATTATGCCCATAAAGATCTCGGATTGCATGGGAAGGAAGGCGGGCTTCTGCCTTTAGGCTATATCATCCAGAATCAAGCGATTCGCCGGGCGCTCTTCACTGTTGAGAAAACGGTTGAAAATCTCACTTTGGTTCCAAATGCGCGCTTAAAAGGGCCCGGCAATATCGTACAAACGAAACGCCATGTTGAGGTGACCTTGCAAGATGGGCGACGGTTTTCGGCACCTTTATTGGTGGCAGCCGATGGCCGAGGTTCGATGGCGCGCCAGGCTGCTGGCATTCCGCTTTCAGGCTGGTCTTATCACCAAACAGGTATTGTTTGTACTGTACATCATGAAAAACCGCACCAAGCCACAGCCCATGAGCGGTTTTTGCCTTCTGGGCCTTTTGCCCTTTTGCCCATGGTGGCCGGACCCGATCATCCATACCGATCATCTTTGGTCTGGACAGAAAAAGATCGTCTTGTGCCGAGTATGATGGCTTTGAGTGACCATGATTTTGCCATGGAACTTGAAAAACGCTTTGGTCCTTGGCTCGGATGGTTACGCCCGATGGGTAAGCGATTCGCCTATCCTCTCAGCCTGCAACATGCCCATCGCTACGCGGCGGGACGCATTGTTTTACTGGGAGATGCGGCCCATGGGATCCATCCTATTTCAGGCCAAGGGCTGAATTTGGGCTTGCGTGATGTGGCGGCTTTGGCCGAGATTCTTGTGGATGCAGCGCGACTTGGCCAGGATTTGGCCTCTCCAGATCTGATGCAGCGCTATGAAGCTTGGCGACGTTTTGACAATCTTGTCATGATCAGTGTTACGGACTCTCTTAACCGTTTATTTTCGAACGATGTGTTACCCATCAAAGTAGCTCGGGACCTTGGCTTAGCTGCTGTGGACCGGATACCGCCTTTGAAGCGCTTGTTCATGCGCCATGCGATGGGTGTGGTGGGGGATCTCCCCCGGTTGATGCGTGGACAGCCTCTTTGAGAGAGAGCCTTGGGATCTTTTAAAAGAAGGACCCCCTTAACTCTTTCATCGCGGAGTCTTTGATGAGGTTTTCTGACATCAAAGACTTTGCCCGCAGAGAGGCGGTTTTTGTCCGGCCCCTGGGTTGGTCTCGCTGTGTTGAAGACACCGACTCGATGATGTCGTGTCAGCACAAATGAGACTCGCCGGAGAGCCTTTTTAAAGAGGCTGCCAGGGGCTAGATTAAACGCATGGGGAAGATCATGGCGGAACAGCGTAAGACGCATTTATTGGCGAAAACGGCAATGACTCTGCTCTTCGTAAGCAGCTTAAGTGCTTGCGATACGATTGAAGGGGTCTCAGATTGGTTTGGTTTTGATGCACCAGAAGATCAGGCGGCAGCAACAGAAGCCCCCGCCTATCCGGCCTATCCAAATCAAGGCTATCCATCCATTCCTGGGGACCCTTATGTGCCCCCCGCCCAGCAGGTGCCACAATTACCACCGCAACAGGCTTATACACAACAGCCTGGTCAACAACAGCCTTATTATGGCCAGCAACCGCAACAAGGCTATGCTGCGCCTGGTTATAACCAACAGCTGGGCTATGCAGGGGTACCGCAAGGGGGCCCACAGGCGGCTTATGCACCAGATGCAAATCCTGTCTATGCGGGAGCAGCCTCTGCTTTACAAGCGGATCTCACCAATATCGCGGGCGATCGTGTTTTCTTTAATGCGGGAAGCTCTAAACTTGATCCAAAGGCCCATGAGGTTCTTGTGCGCCAAGCCGATTGGTTGCGACGGCGGCCTAATGTCTCTGCAACATTGATTGGTCATGCCGATGATCGTGGCAATGAGACACAAAATCTTTTAATGGGGCAAAAGCGTGCTGATATTGCCCGGAAATATCTTATCCAGCTCGGCATTAGTGCTGAACGCTTAACAGCTGTGAGTTTTGGGTCTCGTCAGCCTTATGCGAGGGATCGTTCGAAATCAGCGCGGGCTTTGAACCGTCGTGTGGTCATGGTTGTGAATCCGGGGTGATTCCATACATGTAAGTCCGGATGTTAGGGGCTTTGTGAAAAAAGACCTCTAACATTCTTTAAAAGCTTTTTGACAGACTTTTTCTCGAAAAAGTCGCCTTTCCATTTTCGCGTAAGCGAAAAGATTTTATACAGGATCACGCGACAAGCCTTTTTCCGCTAAACGGTCAAGATAATCCTGCCAGCGCGCATCCTGTTCTTCACCAAGGCTCCGCAAATAACGCCAGGTGAAAATACCGCTATCATGGAGATCATCAAAGAGAATGCGAATCGCATAATGGCCAACATGTTCGACCCCGAGGATGGCCACATGGCGGCGTCCGTAAATAAGGATTTTTTGATCTGGTCCATGGCCTTGGACTTCTGCGGACGGGCTTTCGACTCTGAGATATTCAGCAGATAAGCGGCAGCTATAGCCGTCATCAAAATCGATTTCGAGGCATTTTTCTGCTTGTTTCAGCCTAATTTCTGTGGGCCAGAATTCGGTTGAAAAGCGGTCTTCCATTTGCCTGCTGTCCTTTCTGTGGCGATGGCCTTTGCCGCTGTTCTATGCTGGCCTTGGCAAAGGGCTCGAGAGCATTTCGCTTTTAATTTGAATCAGGTGAAATGCTCTCTGTTTTTGTTTTTGCCGAAAAACGAAAGCGATCAGGGGGATCCTCTTGATCGCGCTTTGCTCTAAGCCTCTTCAAGGGAGCGGGCTTCATCAATGAGCATAATGGGAATGCCATCGCGAATGGGAAAGGCAAGCTTGGCGGCTTCGCTGATCAATTCCGCAGACTGGCTGTCATAGCGCAAGCTTGTTTTGGTCAGAGGACAGACAAGAATTTCCAGGAGCTTCGGATCAATCATCGTGGGGTTTGGCGCTTCTGAAGTCTTTTCTTCTGTTTGTGTCATCGGTCTGTTGTTCCTTATCATGCTTTTGCAGCCATGGCGGGCTGGCCGGGCGCAGATCCTGACCAGCCCCGCCTGTCAAAGATATTTATGCCAAAATCATATTGCGCAGTTCGCGGTTCGCAACGGCTAACATCGCCAAATCGACATTGGCTGTATGGCTTATTTCTTCCAGTAATTCACGAGCATGGGCAACTTTTAACTTATGGGCCGCAATCCAATCTTTGACCACATTGTCGCCAAGCCCTTCTGAGAGGCAATCTTCTGTGTCGGCGCAGCATGTTTTTGCATGGGTGAGCACTTGGATGGTGAGTTCTGTTTGGGAGGCGACCAGATCTTCGACAATGGCTTGGGTGGCCATTTCTGTCCACTGTCCTTCACCTGAAATGGCGCCGGCGGCTTTGCGCAGCCAATCAAAACGGAAGGTTGCCCCCAACCCGAGATAAACCCGACCGACATCGCGCACAAGAAGATCATTTTGACGGGCGATCCGGACAATATCCATGGCGGGGGAAAATTGGGTCAAGCGGGCCACAGAATTTGCCAAGGCCTCAGGGGCGCCGCGTTGGATGAATCTGGTGGCTCTTTCTTCGACAATGGCACGGTTTTCTGGGGTTATGAGATCATTCAGACAGGTTCTGAGCTCTGCGATGGGGGCGCCAAATTCTTCTAAGACCGCTGTGACATCTAAAGGATGTTGGCAATTGCGGAGGAACCACACCACAGATC
This sequence comes from Alphaproteobacteria bacterium UBA2562, assembly GCA_002340345.1. GTDB lineage: Bacteria > Pseudomonadota > Alphaproteobacteria > UBA2562 > UBA2562 > UBA2562. The sequence continues at coordinate 6,763 of DDLW01000032.1, forward strand.
GATCCATGAGGCGTAAGCCTTCCCGCAGCATGTCATGTTGGACATCGGCGGGCACTTTGAGATCAAGGGCATCAATTTCAGCCCAAAGGTCTCGAAAGCCAAAAGCATCGCGGACGACAGCATAAGCGCGGGCCACGTCGGCCTGTCCGACGCCTGTTCGATCTTGCATATCACTGACGAAGGTGGCCCCAACGCGATTGACCATCGAATTATTGACATAGGTTGCAATAATTTCGCGCCGCAAGCGATGCTGTTCAATGGCGTCTGGAAAACGGTCTTGCAGGGGTTGTGGGAAATAGCGCTGTAGGTCGGCAATCAAGAGAGGATCATCGGGTAAATCAGAATCGAGCAAAGCATCATAGAGATCAAGCTTCGCATAAGCCAGTAAAACCGCCAATTCAGGCCGTGTGAGGCCTTTACGTGTCGCGCGGCGATCACTGATTTGTTCTTCATCGGGGAGATATTCTAAAGCCCGATCCAAGCGACCGCTACGTTCAAGCTTGCGAATCATGCGCGCTTGATGATCCAGGGATAAATATCCTTGCTGTTCCATCATGGTGATGGCGAGGGTTTGCCGGTAATTATCGCGTAAGACCAGCTCAGCGACTTCTTCGGTCATATCTTCAAGCAAGATATCGCGTTGTTTTCGCGTCATATCGCCTGCTTTTTCGACATTACGCAGAAGAATTTTGATATTCACTTCATGGTCAGAGCAATCAACCCCTGCAGAATTATCAACAGCATCTGTGTTGAGGCGCCCACCGGAGAGGGCATATTCAATGCGTCCAGCTTGTGTTGCGGCAAGATTGGCCCCTTCGCCAATGACTTTTGCCCGGACATCTTGACCGTTGATGCGAATGGGATCATTGGCACGATCTCCGACATCGGAATGGTTTTCTTCTTCTGCTTTGATATAGGTGCCGATCCCACCAAACCAGAGAAGATCGACCTCGGCCCGTACAATGGCTTTGATAAGCTCGCTTGGGGTGATTTGCTCTAAAAACTGGCTCAGGCCAAGGGCTGTACGGATTTCTGGGCTAATACGGATGGATTTGGCTTTGCGATCAAAAACACCGCCGCCCTGGGAGATCAAATTTGGATCATAATCGGTCCAGCTGGAGCGCGGGCGTTGGAAAAGCCTCTGCCGTTCTTCATAGCTTGTCGCAGCATCCGGGCTTGGATCAATGAAAATATGGAGATGGTTAAAGGCTGCGATCAGACGGATATGGCGTGACAACAGCATGCCATTGCCGAACACATCGCCGGACATATCGCCAACCCCGACAACGCTAAAGTCTTGGGATTGGGTATCATGGCCGATTTCTCGGAAATGGCGTTTCACAGATTCCCAAGCGCCACGGGCTGTGATGCCCATTTTCTTATGGTCATAGCCCGCCGACCCGCCAGAGGCAAAAGCATCACCGAGCCAAAAGCCATAATCTTCGGCCACATTATTGGCAATATCCGAGAAAGTGGCCGTGCCTTTATCCGCAGCAACAACCAGATAAGGATCATCTTCATCCCGGCGTAGAACCTGTGCGGGGGGAAGGATATCTGTGCCGTCAAGATTGTCGGTAATGTCCAACATGCCAGAAATGAAATCGCGATAGCGGGCAATGCCTTCTTTCATCATCGCTTCGCGTCCCTCGGACGCTGCAGGAGGCCGTTTTAAGACAAAGCCCCCTTTAGAGCCGACAGGGACAATAACAGCATTTTTGACTTGTTGTGCTTTGACCAACCCTAAAATTTCGGTACGGAAATCCTCCCGGCGATCAGACCATCGCAACCCACCGCGCGCGACTTTGCCAAAGCGCAAATGGACGCCTTCCATTAAAGGGCTATAGACAAAAATTTCTCGGAAAGGTTTTGGTTTCGGAAGGTCTTCGATCTTGTTGCTATCGAATTTAAAGGAAAGATAGCCTTTCGCAGTGCCGTCTTCTTTGGTTTGATAAAAATTCACCCGCAAAGTCGCATCGATGAGGTTCAAGAATCGCCGTAAAATACGGTCATCATCCAAACTTCCGACGTCTTCCAAAGCCGTTTCGATATCATGGCGCAGGGATGCGGTTTCCGCAAGACGGGCTGCTTTGCCTTCATTGTCATTGTCATAGGCGTCTGGGTCAAACTGGGCTTGGAAAAGCGCCACTAAAGACCGGGCAACGGCTGGATAGCGGGTTAGGGTGTCTTCGATATAGTCTTGGGAGAAGGTGAAAGCGGCTTGGCGCAGATATTTGGCATAAGCCCGGAGCAACACCACCTCGCGCCAATTGAGCTTGGCCAGCAAGACAAGGGCATTAAAGCCATCATCATCCATGTCACGATGCCACACCCGACGGACGGCTTCTTCGGCACAGCGCCGCACATCGGCAAGGTCAATGCGGTGATTGCCATTGAGATTTGTGTGGAAATCATGGATGAAATAGCAGTGATGATCATCTGTGGGGTGAACTTCATAGCTATTTTCCCCGATAACACGCAATCCCATATGCTCTAAAATGGGTAAAATATCAGAAAGCGCGATGGGGTGATCGCGATTGACAATTTTTAAACTGACCTCATCGGGTTCATCTTCGATGGCTGTATAAAGATGGATGGCCAAATCATGGCTTGAATGCACAATGTCCAGCTGGGTCATATCGCGGACAGCATCGCGGGGGGCAAAGCGCTCACGATAGCTGGTTGGAAAGGCGCGGCCATAGCGCCGGAGCAGCCCAAGGCCAACACTTTCCCCTTTTTCTTGGATGAGTAAGCTTTTGAGCTGGTCAATCCAGCTCCGCCCGGCTTCGACAAGACGGTCTTCAAGCTCTTCGGGATTGACGTCGGGAATTTGACCTGGGGTTGTTTCGACAATGACATGTTGGCGGGCCAGCATTTCATCGCCAAGATGGGTGTAAAAAGCAGACACAGACCCGTTGAAAGCCTCTTCTAAGAGGGCTTGGAAGCGATAACGCAGCTCTGTGGAATAGCTATCTCTTGGCACATAAACCAAGCAGGTAATAAAGCGTTCAAAGGGATCACGCCTTAGGAAAAGCGCAATGCGCTGGCGTTCTTGCAGATGAAGGATGCCCATGGCAATGCTATAGAGTTCATCGGGCTTGATCTGGAACAGCTCGTCACGGGGATAGGTTTCAAGAATATTCAATAAAGCGCGGCCATCATGGCTATTGCTGCGAAAACCGCTGCGGGCCAAGACATAGTCCAAATGTTTCCGCAAAACAGGGATGAAATGGGGCGATCGATTGTAAGCAATGGAGGTGAAAAGACCGACAATCAAATAGCCACCGGCGACGTTCCCCTTTTCATCAAAGCGCTTTACAAAAAGTGTGTCGAGGGGAACGCGGCGATGGACAGTTGAAATACGATTGGCCTTATTAATCATGAGAAGATCAGAACGGCAAATAAAATCTTTAACTTCCGCCGGCAGTTTTTCAAAATTCCGCAAACCATTAAAAACGCTGACTTGAGAATCTCGTAAAATGCCAAGACCTTGGTCTTCTTCGATTTTCAGACTGTGATGTCCGTCTTCGCCAATGAAGGTATATTCACGATATCCAAGAAAAGTGAAATGGTCATCATCAACCCATTGTAAGAGGGCTCTGGTTTCATCGATGTCTTCTTTTTCGACCTCGACCGGGCAGTCATTGAGATGAGAGAGAATATCAGCGACTTTACCACGGATGTCACGCCAGTCTTCGGTTGCGGCCTTGACATCGGCTAAAACAGCCAAAAGAGAATTGCGAATGTCTTCTAAATGATTCTCACCGGGCTGTTCACTAATGCGGACTTGGATCCAGGATTCAAAGCGCTCGCCGTCTTTTAAAGTTTGGCCATCTTCTGGAACATGGCCGCCATGGATGGTTTCTAGCAATCCTTCTTCGCTGCGCGAAACATGTAAAATAGGATGGATAACCAAATGCACGGAAAGGTCACGACGGTTTAGCTCTGCGCGAATTGAATTCACCAGAAAGGGCATATCGTCATTAATGATTTCGACGATCGTATGGGGGGTGCTCCATCCTGTATCGTCATAATTGGGGTTATAGACGCGGACAATGGGGGTGCCTGCTGTGCGCATGGCGGCAAAACGCCAGCATGCCATTGCCGCGCCAAAAAGATTTTCAACAGTTTCCGACCGTAAATCTTGGGGGGGGACCGCCGCATAAAAGCTGCGTAAAAAACTTTCTGCGGCGTCAGCGCGTTCATGGCTGAGGCGATCGCGGGCCTCTGCAACAAGAGTGTCTACAAGCGAAATTTGTTCTTTTTGAAGTTTATCCGCTGACATTCTGGCATTCCTTCCCAGGGTTTTGATTTTATGCCTTTATAGCATTTTACTTTTTCGTTTACGCGAAACCTAGAGCATTTTGCGTGATAATAGAATCACGCAAAATGCTCTAAATCTTTGTTTTTGCCGCAAAACGTTTTGTCTGGATGTTTCCATCCAGCCGCACTTTGCTCTAAGCGACTTTTTCAAGAAAAAGTCTTTTCAAAAAGCCTTCGGAAAGGCAGCGCCTCCATGCATCAAGTTATTGTTTTAAATGTAAAAAAAATTTAGAGGGTTTTAAGAGGCTTTTTCAAAAGCCTCTCTGTTTGTGCCGTAAAACGCATGATTGAAGAGGTTTTCCCTTTAACGCGCTTTGTTCTCAATATCGCCTCTGTATGACCAAACGACTTTGTCAGGAGTCTGAGAATAAATCTATCTTTTTGCCCTCAAAGGTCATTTTTCATGGGAAAGCCCCTTTAAGGTGAAGAAAAATTAACCAAAAGCTCATTTTGCCACATTAGACTGTTCACAAGAAACAGTTATGCGTCTCTGGCCAAGTCTCAAGTCCGTAGAGGCAAAACAGAGGTCGCATGGTTTAGGACTGCGGAGGTTTTCCCGATGGCAAAGGGTGTTTTGGTGACGGCGGATAATGTCTATGCGGTTGCAGATCGCTTGGCACAACATGGTCGCGCGCCGACGTTACGGGCTGTGAGGCGAGAATTGGGGGGAGGATCCTTTGGATCTATTCTTCCTTTTTTACAAAATTGGCGTCGTTCAAACGCAGATTGCGAGGCCGCAGAAGTCGTGCCAGCAGAGTCTGAAATGGACCCCCGCCTTGCGGGTGCCTTAGATCGGCTTTTTTCGGCGGCTTCGGATGTGGCAGAAGCGATTCAAGAGAGCTTAACACCCGCCTCTGGGCAAAAAGCGGATATATCGCCTGAAGTTCGCCAAGAACTGCTGGCTTTACAAAAAATTGCCATGGAGCAAATTGGTAAATTACGCCATGAGCGTGACGACTTGCATAACCAACTTTCTGAGGCCCAAGAAGAATTGGAAGAGCTCCGTGCTTGGCGTCAGCGGGCTGTGCAGCATATGCGCAAAGTGACACCAACCCTGGTGAAGAAATCAGCGTAACGCGTCGGCATTCACGATAAAAGCACAAAGCTATAAACTTTTCTTCTTAAAATAGTAAAGAGCAAGATAAACAAGCTAGTTCTTTTGTCATATGCAGGAAAAGCACTAGTCGTTTATGACGGTATGTGACTATATAGGTGGCAAAGTGAAAGTCAGGGGTGACCCTATTAAGTCATTCTTGCTTTTTCCGGGGACTATATAAGAAAATCGTGATGTCTTAGACAGAGACTGTGCAAAATGATGTGAAGTTTCGTGTATAAAGAAGCAAAATGACAGGTCAATTGAAGATCTTGTTTCTTTAAAAGGCACAGTAATCTGAAACTATAGCAAAGCTGGTTAAAGTGAGAGCCCCTTTAACCATGCGTTTTGCGGTAAAAACAAAGATATAAAGCATTTCACCTGAATCTCATTAAAGGCGAAATGCTTTATCATGATATTCGACTTTGCCTCCTTATACCAACCGGCACAGTCGATGACTCTTCGGTTGGTCTTTGCTCACATGCCGCATGGATGTAGAGCAAATGTTTTGCGATAAAAACAAGACTCTGGCCAACCGACGATAGAGTCTTAATTTTTGCCGGTTGGTATAAGGAGTTGCCTAAATGGATCTACCAAGGGATCACACCTTTCGCAAAAAACTGGATCAGGCGAAATTTGCTGTTTCACCGGATACCAGATGCGATGTGTTTGTGGTGAAAGGGCAAAACTTTCGAGGATCAAACCATAAAACCTCAGTACAAAATATTTTTGCAGCCCAAGATTTGATTATTGATGCGGTGACCTATAGTTTTCGACCAAAATTGTCGATCAATCCTTGGACGCGCCGATTGCCCCGCGAAGTGATGCGCTATTGCTATCAATGCGTGCCTTATGGGCGCATGAGTTTTGCCTTGAGACTCGAAGATGATCCACGGATCGATTATATGATTTTTGTGATTGATGATAAAGATGTCAGAATGCCTGTTTTTTACCAGGAACTTTATGAAACAGAGATGGAAACGCGACGTCGCCCAGGGTAATTTGGGTTCAAATGTTCAATCTTTAAGGCGAGATGGCCACCTCGATTCACCTCGGATTTTATGTTGTGAACCCTCATAACATATTGAAAAATTTGAGGATAAAAACGGCAAAAGAGGCAATCAGAGGTTTCCAGATGAAAGACGATTGCTTTCTGATAAAAAGAAAGCATAGACTCTAAAATGAGAGAAGATCGGCCCCGGACAAAACGCTTTAGGTGTCATGTAAAGCATAAGCGGGTTCGGAGCGCAGGGAGACAGGATCATGAGCATGGCCGAAAGTCGGGATTTCACAGGACCAGAACAATGGGGCGAGTCCGATGGGTCCTTTGAAAGGCCAGAAAATGGAGCCCAGCGAGACGGGGGCTTTCCCTTTGGAACAGCCAATCCTTTCACAGAGAATCCCCAGATGGGCGATCCCCAAGCAGGTGGACTGAGCCGTGCAACAACCTCTGGCTCTTTAGAGGCACGCGATATTTTAACCCGTGCGCCACGCCAAGAGGGCTTCTCCCAGACCCATGGGCAAAACCATGGGCCTGCGTCTTCTCCTTTGGCCCATGATCGTGAAACAGAAATGCAACAGCAGATCCTCAATGATGGTCTGCCAGAAGGTGGCTTCGGTCGCCGAGAAGAGTTTACACAGCCTTTACGAGAAAATGCCCTAGCGCTCTCAGAAAGCCGGGCCCTGCCGCTGGCTGACCCTCACATGCCGCAAGATCAAGACGATCCTTATCAAGAAGATTTTGCAGGCCTCGAAGGGGCACCGATCTTAGAGGCTTTGGAAGACGCCCAAGAATCCATCGCCAGTGTGATCCGCGTCGCTGTGACGGAATTGAAAGATATCTCGACCCATCGTGCAAAATTAGAGCGGCGCTTGGGAGAATCAGAACGGATTCGCCTGGAACTCCAGCGCCAACTTGAGGCTTCGGATATGGTGCTGCGCCGTTCAGAAGAACGGCTGGCAGAAGCAGAACGCGAGTCCCAACAGCGAACAGCCGAAATGCAAGAGTTCCGTCACCGGACCGCCCAAGCGGAAGCCCGGGCCGCAACCGCAGACCGTATTATCGAAGATGCCGACGCAACAACACGGGCAAAATTGGAAGATGCCGAGAGCCGAATTGAAGCTTTAAGCAAAAATTTACGCGAAGAAGCCAGACGCACCTTAGAAGCTTCGGAGCAGGATGCGAATCTGCGCGTGGAAGCGGCGCGGGCGGAGGCAGAACGCCAATTAGAAGCCGCGCGCACCGGTGCCGAAGCCCGTGCTGAATTTGCAGAAGCGGAGGCCAGCCGTTTCCGAGAACGAATCGAAGCGGCTGAACGCACAGCAGAAGAAGCCAGTCAAATGATGCAGCAATTACAAGCTGACTTTGACCGCGTCAAAGAAGAAAATCTTAAACTCAAAGCGTGGCGGGCCAAAGCCACAGAAAAGCTGAAATCTCTTGGCCTTATTAAATAAAGATTTTCGTTTTATTCATGGGGAGGGTGAGCCAACGCCCAGCAAGAGGGATAAAACGATCCCTCTGAGGCTGCTGGCAAACCTCAATATTTTTTCACGGATGTGAAATTAGACGACTTTTTCGCGAAAAAGTCTTTCAAAAAGCTTTTGTACATTTGGTACCTATTCGGGCAAGGCTCTAGGGAATCCCTCGCAAGCGCTAAAAGACACGTAAGGGTCCTTATAAACCGGCTTCATTCTTATAATGGGACAGTAGATTTTTCTGCGCATCACTCAAGCTGTCTTCGGCAATCACACGAAACAATATTTTGGGAATGTCTCTTTTTTCTTCTTGGCGACAAGAGGATAAGACTCTGTTCGTTAAACGTCCGACCCAGCGACGATCATCAACAAGATCCCTTGTAACATAATCGGCTTCGCCAACAAGATTTTCAGCCGTTTCTTTGTCGCAAGCAAACACGTCTTGTAAATTGAAAGCCAAACGATCCAAAAGATCATCATTCACGCCATGACCGCTTTTGATGATCAAAAGAATGATCACGGTGGCTGCTAACGTCGGTTCTGTCACAGCTTCAATAACAGGGCCTTTAATTTGCTGGTTCCGCCATTGGTGGCGTCTGACAGCTTGCTTGACGTCATGGGCAACTTCTACGGCTTCGCTGCCGGCCCTCAAGATGAGGCTCACGCGCCAAATAATAAGGCCGATTGTGACCAATCCTGCAAGGGCTGCTAAAAGAAGTCCCATATATTCTCTTCCCAGATAATGCAAATTGACAGGGGTTCGGTCCGGCCCAAACCGTTTTTACTGTTGGCAGCCCTTTGGCAACCTTGATCAGAAATGACTTGAAAACGGTATTTTTAGCGTTTTAAGTGTAGCGCTGCGGGCCTCTAAGATTGCTATAGTTTGTAATCGCGTCTTAAAGACCATTAAGCGAGGGCTTTAATGAATATTTATCTTATCATTGCAGCATTTTTAAGTCTTTTTAATACCAATCTACATTTTTTTCTCGGGGGTCGAGATATTGCGCGGCCCTTATTAGAGGCGCAGACTCTGACGGATGAGGTGCGCTATGTGCAATATTATTGTTGGCATATCGCGACGATATCGTTGCTTTTGCAAACGTTTCTTTTTGCCATTGCGGCTGTCAAAGAAGAACAAACCGGGCTGGCCATAACGGCAACAGCCTTTGCGGCGAGTTTTGCCATTCTGGGTGTTTTGATGCCAGTTTTCTTTAAAATATCCTATAAAATAATGCCGCAAGGGTGGCTGTTTGTGCCCGTCACAGTCTTTGGTCTTCTGGGGATTCTTTTATGAATCACAATGAACAGAAAACCATCCCTAAACGTCCGACGATTCAAGCGCATTGTGAAGATAAAACGCTTTTGATTCCAGAACAGCTGAATCAGTTTGCGGATGCGCATATTTTTATGACGGATCGTCAGTCTTGTCTTTATTATAAAGATTTGGCGGCGGATTTACGGGATATTGAATTTTATACCAATCAACTTTGTTTGACCTATGTCCTTGAAGGCACAGAAAGCTTTACCGCTTTTGATGGCCAAGAGATCAGACTTCAGGCCAAAGACATTCTGCTCATGCCACGCAATATATATTTAGTGTCTGACTTCCAAAGTCACCTTGGTCCTTTGCGCTCTTTTCTGTTTTTCTTTAGCAAAGATCTTGTGCAAGAGTTTCTTGCAACGACGTCCCAGGACGTGCTGGCAAAAGATGGTGTGGATGGGCCTTTAAAAATTCCGGCTTCGTCCTCTGTAAGCCAATATATGGAGGCCTTGCGAAAGGTCTATAAACCCAATCCACGACCCTCTGTGATCTTGCGTGTCAAACTTTTGGAGCTGCTTTATTTATTGCATGAACAGGACCGTAAGGGGCTCTTCCGCGCAACCTTGTTGAAAGCACAAAACCAGAGCCAAAAGCGGAATATCGCGCATTTAATGGCTGAACATGCTTTGAAGCCACTTTCTGTTGAAGATTATGCGGCATTATCTGGGCGCAGTCTGTCCACATTCACACGGGAATTCCGTCAACTCTATGGCAAAAGCCCAAAGCAATGGCTCATAGAGGCCCGGTTGGACTATGCACGCCATTTGGTCTTGGAGACATCCTTAACGGTGACAGAAATTGCTTTTGCCATTGGTTATGAAAATGTCTCCCATTTCATCAAAACCTTTCGTGACTCTTTTGGGGAAACGCCGAAAAAAGTGCGGCAAAACCGCCCTATGGATCATTTTTGAGAGCCTATTATATCGACCAACAGACTCAACAGCCCTTCGATCGATATTTTGCGCAAACGCTGCGCGGGCGTAACCAACCAGCAATAGGTTTTATTTTTGTCGGTTGGTCTTACGCTGTGGTCTCCCCTGCCATAGCTTTGAGGGTTTCCGCGACGGCCATGGTTCTTTTCCCTGGTTGACCAAGGGTTTTTTGACGGGCTGATCTGGTGGCCTCTGTCCACCATTCCAATTGATCAAGCATGCTCCCAAGGCTGGGTTTTAAAATGCCATCCAGTACCTCAAAAGGCTCGTTCTGCCCAAGGGGATGCACACGTAAAAACTCACTGCCACCAACATGGAGGCTTGCAGACACAGGCACCATTTGCAAAGCACAGCCAATGCCGCGTAATTCTTCGATGGCTCGTGCGGCGCCAAGCCCGCCATAGCCTAAAGTGGCAAAGGGTTTTTGGTTCCATTCTTTATAAGCTTGATCCAAGGCATTTTTAAGGGATGCCGGAAGGGCGTGATTATATTCAGCGGTCACAAAAATATAGGCATCATAGTCAGCAATTTTAGCTTGCCAGGCAAGGGCGCGGGCATCTTGGCTGGGCATATGCATGTTGGACGCCATTTCATTGAAAAAAGGTAAATCAAAATCGCGCACATCAATGAGGTCTGCGTTGAAATGGCCATCGTCTTGGAGGTGAGTCATGAGCCAGGCCGCTGGTTTATCTGCGAATCGGCTATCGCGTGTTGAGCCAATAATCACACCGAGTCTTGGTTTTTCGTCTTGCATGTGCTAAGTCTCCATTGGGTATATGGTATATATTGGTGACTTAATTTTATGGGGCAGAAATGGATCAAGCACAAGAAGGCACTTTTTTGAAACCTAAGCTCCATGATGAAACGGGGACCTGTAAGATTGCTTCGGAGATCTTGTCTCGTGTCGGTGATAAATGGTCGATTTTGGTGGTTGTGTGTCTTTCTGAAAAACCGCATCGCTTCAATGAATTGCGGCGGTTTATTGGCAATATTTCCCAGAAAATGCTCACACAAACTCTGCGCAATCTCGAGCGAGACGGTTTTGTCTTGCGAGAGGTCACCCCGAGCAGCCCACCCATGGTGTCATACAGCCTGACAGCGCTTGGTCGTGAATTTGAAAACACCGCTGTGGGGTTGGCAAAATGGGCGGCACAGCATAGTGATGCGATTCAGGCGGCTCAAAAAAGGTTTGATGCGCAAAACTCGTTATCATCTTGAGGGGAAAGGAAAGGGTCAAAAGACTGGATTCCGGCATTTTTGAGCGAATGCCGGTGGTTTCTGAAGGTGATTTTGGGTTTTCTGAGAGCTGAGCGCGATGAGGTGGATCCGCCTGGTCGCTTTCATCCCGTGGCAAAAACAATAAGATAGAGCCTTTCACTTTTTTTCAGACTCAGGTGAAAGGGTCTCTCTTTTTGTCGGTTGGTATAAGCCATAGGTTGTCAAATATCACGCCATCAGGAGGTCTTATGACCACAATTGTTATACTTGAATCTGTGATTCTGTCTGAAAAATGCAAAGACTTTATGGTCTTTTTAGAAGAAAATCTTCCCAATGTAAGAAGCTTTCCTGGATGTTTTCAGGTCTCTATTTTCGATAACCCAAATACACAGCACTTTTTAATTTACGAAGAATGGAAATCTGAAGCCCATCATAAAGCTTATATTGAATCGATCACGACATCAGGTGTGTTGTCGCAATTGGCGTCTTTTTTAGAACATCCACCCACAATCAAATATTTCACCAAAAAGGATCTATAGCCTCTAGAGCAAAGCGGGTTAAAATGGCAGCCCCTTTAACCATGCGTCTTGCGGCAAAAACAAGACTATAGAGCATTTTCACGGATTCAAGATAAAAATGAAATGCTCTAGAAATTATGAGGACGTGGTCCGATCCTTTGGGATTGGGCCATGGCTCTTGCTCAGCCTTGTCAAAAGTCATTAAAAGTCAAAAGCCACTAAAAAAACCCGCAAGATAAGGCTTGCGGGCTCTTCTTAAAGAATGATTTTAAAATAATGGAGCGGGCGATGAGATTCGAACTCACGACCCCAACCTTGGCAAGGTCGTGTTTGTTGGACTTCTTGAGTTTTGGTGAGACAAGATAGGACAGCAAGGACATTGAAATATTTGAATTTCTATAGATCCTTTGTTTTCACTCGTGCCATGCTGTCTCACCACGTTCCGCGACTTTGCACTTAATATGCACTTCAGTGCCGGTCCTTCGAATAAGTCGAATCAAAACGGGTAAATCGTTGGCATTGCTCACCTTATCGGGGAAAAACAATGCCAAAAGCCATCACAGTCAGCCTTCTGAATAGCATAAAGCCCAAAGACAAAGCCTTCGATGTTCGGGATAGCAAGCTTCCCGGTTTTCTGGTTCGGGTTCAACCAACAGGTCTTTTGACCTTTTACGTCGAATATGACCGGGGAAAGCGGAAGAGAATAGGAAAGGCAACCATCCTTTCGCCAGAAGGTGCAAGACGTGAAGCTCGGGAAATTATCCGAAAATACGAACTTGGGCTGGAACTGTCTGACCAGAAAGAACAGACGCCGGAAATAACTTTAGGGTCTTTCGTTGAAGATCATTACAAAGCTCATGCGCATTTGAGCTTATCGATACCGCATCAAACCATACGTCGGTTGGAATTGAACTTCTCTCACCTATTTGCGAAAAAGATGAATGATTTGGATGTTCGTCATATTGAGGAATGGCGATCTAAGAAACTCACAGGGGGAGCAAAAATCTCTACAATCAACCGCGCCCTTACCGATCTCAAATCTGTTTTCTCACGAGCAAAGAGCCTAGGGTTTATTCAAGAAAACCGAATAGCCAACGTCAAAGCGAAACAGGAAACTGAACGGGAAAACCGCTTCCTGACAGATGGTGAGGAATTCAGATTGCTTATTGCCCTGAAACAGCGAGACAGTTCAAAGATAAATAGAAGCCAGACAATCGATGACCGGATGCATTTTGATATCGCCACCGGAGAAGGTTCCGTGACAATGATGCCGACCGACCATTTCACACCGGCTGTCTTGTTATCCCTTCACACCGGTTTGCGTTGTGGTGAGTTGACCAAGCTTGAATGGAAAGATGTGAGGCAAGACGATTCCGGTGTCTACTTATCAATCCGTGCTGAAAATTCGAAAAATCGTCGCCAGCGAATTGTCCCTTTAAACGAAACGGCCCTTCAAATTATTGAAGTTTGGAAATCGCATCCCATGGCTGGCAAAAGTTATGTATTCGAGCAAGAAGGGGGACGCCCCTTTTTTGCCTTTCAAAGCACATTTAAGCGGGTTTTGCGCAAAGCCGAAATCGAAAACTTCCGCTGGCATGATCTTCGCCATACATTTGCTTCAAGATTGGTATCAAAGGGAAAAGACCTTTACCGCGTCCAACAGCTTTTGGGGCATTCCAGCCCGAAAATGACCATGCGATATGCGCATCTTTCTCGCGAGGACTTGGTGGAAGCAGTTCGTCAACTTGACAATAGCTAATTTCGCTGAAGTACACTAAGTTACTTATCAATAGGGCGAGGTCAAGTCTTCAAGAAATTCGGACGCGGGGCTGACACCAGATACGAGCAAAGTTTCGCGCGCACGGGTGCAAGCAACATAGAATAGTTGGCGCTCAGTTTCATAAACTTCGTCCAGTTCCGCCTGATCAGCAACGGTTTCAATCCGATCTTGGCGAGGCAAAACATCGTCATCGCATGCCATCACCCCAACACATTTGAATTCAAGCCCCTTTGCGAGGTGCATGCTTCCCATGGAAATTCGTCCAGTCCGATCTTCAACTCGATCTGATAATTCCAAAGGCGTCTGATCAGCCAAACGAATAGCTTGTCTAGCCCGCGCTAATTCGTCATCACTGCGAACGAAAATACCGATTTCAGAGGGCGGAATGTCTCTCGCTATTTGCGTTTTAATCCAACTGCTTACAGCTTCGGCTTCGTCTTCTGGATTATCCGATAATCTTATCTCAGGAAGTGGACCGTTAAAGATTGACACAACGCCTTCGCGGTTTTCCTCTATGCCATCAACATCTTGCAATTCACTTGGCAGCAGCCTGTCCGCCGCAATTCGAATTTGATGTGATGTGCGGTAATTGACTTTAAGGGTCTTGGATCTTCCTCGGATATCGACACCCAACGACTTCCACGAAAAGGGTTCTTGGAAAATACGCTGACCCAGATCACCCGCAAAAAACAAGCGATTGGACCCAGTGGGAGCAAGTGCCACCAGCATTCGCAATTCGGACACACCTAAATCCTGAGCTTCGTCTACAATTATGTGGGAAAAAGGTTTTTCAGAACGCTGTCCAAAATGGGCTGTGACCGTGCCAAAAATCTCGGCCCAAGTCTGAACACCAATTTTTTTCAGATAACCTCGCGCAGCTTCAAAAATCGGCCAAATGCGTTCTCGTTGTTTTGCTCCAAGGCGATTCTTCCTTCCAAGACGGGGAACAGATGAATAGCTCTCAAAATCCCGAACGTCCCAAGCATCAACAACTGTCCGCCATTCCGACAACAAAAAGCGATCAGAAAATCCAACGTCGCCAATCAGTTGGGAGGCTTGTCCGATGGCGTCCTGTATGTGTTTGAGCTTGGCGGGACGAGGGTCGTGGGCTTTGGTCAGCATGAACATCTCTGACGCAATGCCTTGGAACGGCAAAACTGTCACGCGGGACAAAATATGGGCATTCTCACCGACTAAAATACGAAGTTTATGGTTTAGTGCATTAGCAAGAGGAGAAGAAAAAGTCGTCAACAATACTTTCGATTTCGGATCCGATATCAAGATGTTCGCAGCACGATGCAGGGCAACGACGGTCTTTCCCGTACCAGCCGATCCTGCTACACGCGCTGGACCGGAAAAATCAGCATCAACCATGCTACGTTGAGAGGGATGCAGAAAAACTGACCATTGGTCCCAAGGATAATCGAGCGCCCGCCGCAATTCTTCTACATTATCGAGGATGCGGAACCGGCGTTGGGCATCAGGATGATCAAAAGGGTTCGTCTTGGATGCTGGTATCTCTTGGGGTTCAATCCGCCCTGTTGTAGCATATTCTAATAGTGCTTCTGCCGCCTCATCTGGCAGCCGTTCGGCAATCTCGAAAAAGGCCTCTTCGGTCGCCTTACGGATATCGTCCAACCAATCTTCGGGCACACCGACAGACAAAAGATCATCCGTCGTCAGATCAGCAAAGATTAAGCTTCGCGCTGGATTTTCGAAATCAGTACCGCTCGTTTCACCCAGCGCCGTTGACGTCGCAAAATCAGCGAGGTTAGACACGCCATTTTCATCAATACGCTCTCGTACTTGCACGATTTGGGCAGCACCCGTGCGGGGATGAACCTCAATCCGGCGTCTTTCTGCCCAAGCATAGGCATCGTCGTGATGGCCAATATGGCAAATCAGGAAGCTGTCGTCGGTTTTATGAATAATAATGCGCAGGTCATCATTGACCCGAACGGACCAGAAATTAGGGTCCTTTGATTTATTGACTCGATGAAATTTTAGGCCGGGTGCTGCAGGGTCCTGTTGTAGGTCAAAGACTGTAACTTTCGCAGCCTTTTGTTCAGCGCGATTCAAAGCGCGGAGGCTCTTTGTAAAAGTATCCGAAATGCGGAATGAAATTGGTGACGGCATATCGCTAATCAATTTTCCTTTCGATGAAGGTGATCTAGCAAATCAGAACATAGTTTTGGAATAAAGCAGAATTTGAAACAGAGTCCGTTCCACAATTCCGTTTATAGCCATGATACTATCTGTATAGACTCTGTCGAATTTAATCTTGCATCGAATTGATTTGTTTAACGCCTAAACCCCAAAAACCTTCATGACTTCATCGCCGAAATGATTGATGACCTTCACTGCAAATCGCCCTGATTTCGGTTTTTCGAATGGGCGGGATGTATCGCGATAGAGGCTGGCCCATGCGTCTTGGTCGATATCGGTGCCAAGGCTGCCTTTTAGCGATTGGTATGGATCATTCGCGCCCATGAAATAAGCGTGGCGCACAAAGAAGCTTTCCATATCATAATCAGTATCGATAAACCAAGCCGCGATATCCTCTTTGCCGCTGTCGCGCACTTCGCCCGTCTTGGTATCAAACACGTCCACGCCCAGCACTTCCACTATAATCTTCCCATCTTTATCGAAATCCCAAGCGATGTCGGGTTCGCCAAAGACAATAAACAAATTCCCGGCCCCGGTATTCCGAAGTTCTTTTGACATATGCAGATCGGGGTTCATTTTCGCTTTAAGGATGGGAACAGGACCGAGCCTGTCCATTTCTGTTGTCAGCGCATCGAAATTGAAGCCACAGGCGATGACCATGTCAAAGCCAGCATCAAGGGCTTCTCGGGCGGCAGCGGTCAGATCGGCCTTCAGCACAGTGCCGAATTCCGGGCCAATGAAAATGCCAGCACGCTGGGTTTTGCCGTCAGCAGTTTCGACAGTCCCTTGCGCGCAAATAAAATGGCCGGGCCAGCCTTCTATCCCGCTAAAGGAAATGCGGTCCTTTTTGTCCCCTTGCTGAACGCCGGATTTCTGCAAATTTTCGAGAATGATATTGGTGAAATCATTGAGATCATCGCTTCTTTTCGGGGGAGATCGGACCCCGTCGGCGGCATCCACCATGTCGATAAGTTCGTCATCTTCAGCGGGGACAACGCGATGGGGTGACAGGCTTTCGACCGTAAAGGGGCCGGTCACGCGAATCTTGGATTTGTCCTCATAAGGCCGATCATACAGCAATTCCACATCCGCTTTCTGCGCAATGGAGGTGTCGATGGCCTTTTGTCGTGCGATGCGTTGGTCCCACCATTTTAGGTGAGCCTGTTTTGCAGCATCCGGCCAATCGGCCTCCGCATCTCGCGGAATTTCCCATTCTTCCCAAGATTTCTGAAGGGCAGCGTTCAGTTCAGCGCGAAGGGGTTCAAGACGGGTTTGGAAGTTATCCCAAATCACGTCGATCTCTGCATTATTGGCGATAGATTTCAGTGTGATATGGGGCGCGCGTTCATAAACAAAGCCTTGGCGAATATCGCCAAAGGTGGGCGTGTCCGGCTGTATCTTACCGCTGACCTTTTGTTCCTGCGCCCTGCCTTCGAAGCTATCTCTGAGATGATAATACGGAAAGCGCGCCGCCATCAATCGGGTCCGCGCCAAAGCCGTCGCCACCCGCGACGTGTCAATCGTGATCCAACGGCGCCCCCATTGTTCGGCAACAGCCGCCGTTGTGCCGGAACCGCAAGTTGGATCAAGGACGAGATCGCCGGGGTCAGTGGTCATTTGAATGCAGCGTTGCACAATTTTTATATTTGTCTGAACGACATAAACTGGCGAATACTGACCAAGAAAACCACCCCAAAAATTAGTAATTGCCGTCAACCCAGATTCTTCTAAATAACGTAGGTGTCGAAGAGAATTTCCAATCCTAATTATCCTACCGGATTTACATGCCCTTTTCAGCAGATTCTTTGGTGTGCCCCACCATCTTGAGCCGGAGTCAAACTCATGCCCTTCGAAATCAATCTTGTATTTCGATCCCGGACCCGGTTTCGTTAGAGATACATCTTGCGCATATCTCCCCTTCGCGACCTCTAATTCACTCGCTCTTGCTTTACGGATAAGGCGCCCGTCTAATGTTTCAATCCATGAGAAGTTCGGATCATTTTTCGCGTCTTTCATCTCATAAAGAGGTCGATACTTAATCTTATCCGAACGGCCATACCACAATATATAATCCAATCTCGCCGAAACTCGTCCAGACGCTCCAAGGCCTGCGGCACCTTTGGTAAATGCGATCTGAGAAACAAAATTCTCTCCCCTAAACACCTCATCCATCACTGCCCGGACTCGATGGACATTCTCATCCCCGATCTGAACAAAAATCGATCCACTCTCCGTCAATAGATCCCGCATTACAGTAAGGCGATCGCGCAAATAGGCTAGATAGGAATGGATGCCTTCTTTCCAGGTATCGCGAAAGGCTTTCACTTGTTCGGGTTCGCGGGTGAGTTGGTCTTGTTTGCCGTCCTTGACATCGCGGGATCGGGTCGAAACTTGCCAATTTGAATTGAATTTAATGCCATAAGGTGGATCGAAATAGATACATTGGACCTTGCCGCGCAGCCCCTCGCGTTCAGCCAAGCTGGCCATGACATGAAGGCTGTCGCCCAGGATCATACGGTTGGACCAATGTTGATCATGTTGATAAAATTCTGTCTTGGCTTCAGGATCAGGCAGGCCATTAAAATCACCAAACAGGTCTGGTTGTTCCGTCGTCTCAGCGCGTTTTTCAACCGTTTGACGCTTTAGGTCATCGATAATGGCCTTGGGGTGGATTTTCTCTTGCACATAAATCGGGGGAGCTTGGACGACAAGGTCTGTCCAATCCTGTTGGTCTTTACCCCGCCATACCAATTGCGCATCGCCGATTTCGATTTTCCCGGTTTCCTGCAATTGGGCAATTTGGTCTTGGGTCAAGGTCAGTGTCGCGCCGCGCCAAATAATTTGCGGATCGGAATCCTCATTACGGGCACGAGTCTCCCCCTCTTCTAGTGCCTCAGCACGCGGATATTGCACAGGCGCAAATGGATCATCTTCCTCCTGACGCTGCGCCACGGCCTGTAATTCGGCGGTCGGGATGTTTTTTCGGGTTTCCCGATCATGCTTCAATGTCGTGATGGCTTTTGGTTTTGGTTTAGGCTTGACCTTAGCTTTGGATTTTTGTGCCATTAAATCATTTCCTTGCCGTATTGCCTTGGCTTTTTATAAAGCCGAAATCAATCTACAAATGTATCCGAATACTTCGTTTTCGACATTCACCCAAGGGGCATCAAGAATAGCTTTAATAGCTTCGCTAAATTGACCAAATTACACTTTTCATCAAGTGCTCGGCTTTTGGTTCATCGTTTTGATAAGATATTGAGCAAGCAATTTCTCAAAATCCACTTCGAAATCGAATACACTTGTGAATTCGCCAAATGCCCAGCGGCCAAAAGTCTTCAGATTATTGACGCCCGGTATCCACTGTTCGCGCATGGTTTCTGATTTCAGCTTCACATTTTCTTGCCGATACCCTTTGACCTCAATCACGATATTCAGGAGGTCATCTAGGCCGTGCCCGTCATCAATCTGAACGATGAAATCAGGCATATAGGTACGTGGCACACCGCCATCGCGATAGGGAATTTCGAACGCTAACCCTTGATTTTTGACATAGGCAATGGTGCGGGGATGTTGCTCGACGACGCGGGCGAATTCCCCTTCCCAACCGCTGTCTTTCGTCACGTAATTAACATGAGATTTGTCAGCGTCCGTTGCATACAATTCCTTAGTGGTTGAAAAGCCCACATGCCGTGTGGACCCCCAAGGATTGAACCGGTCTGGAACGGCCTCGATAATTGTGCTCTTTGTCCGCAATGCTTCGCCTGAAATCTTTGTCTCAGGCTTTTCTTCAACCGATGTCATAGCCCGAAGAATGGCATTATAAATACGCTCACAAGCTTGATCCATTATCAGGGGATATTCGAGCATCCATTTACCAGTGTCGCCTTTGCATTCCAAATAACCACCTTCCAGCCAAAGGCGGGCAATCTTCTTGAGATTTGAAAAAAGGTAAAGTCGAGGTTCCCCATTCTCGTCTCGGAAATAGCTGTGTAACAATTTACTGGCTATGTTGAATGGAAGAGTGCTGGGTCTGACTTTTTTCGCATCCGCCACAGAAATCAAGTTTTGCTCGCCAACGACACCGCTTAAAAGAACCTCACCGCCGCCAAAAATCTCAGGGGTCAAGGTCAATCGGCTGTCGTCATTAAAGGCAGCCTTTAACCGTCTTTCTTGAAATTCAGCTCGATAGCCAATGATACGGGGAAAACGAATTTCCTTAGCTGTACGCTCTTTCATTGCGGCAACACGGGTCGTCTTCTTTGGGGCCTGTGGTGAAGATGGAACTGCCGAAGCGGTGAAATTGAACGGAATGCCCATGATGTCAGCATATTCCGAATCAAAAAGACCGTTCTGATTGAGATCATAGTTGTAGCGCCTCAATCCCCGGCCTACGACTTGCTCGCAAAGCAATTGGGTGCCAAAGGCGCGCACGCCCAAAATATGAGTCACATTATTTGTGTCCCACCCTTCAGTTAGCATAGAAACAGAGACGACGCAGCGGACCTGTTCACCCAGCCGACCTTCTTTGCCAACGGTATTCATCACTTCACGCAGCAATTCAGAATCGGATATTTCCGAATGGTCACCCCGTTGGCGACGTTCCTGGCGAAACTTATCAATCTCGTTCTCAGCAATTTTTTTAAAGGCATCGGAAATCTGGCCAGATTCGATTTCGCGGCTATCGACCAAAATGGTATTTGGTTGGGGTAAATCCTGACCATATTGATCGAAATTGGAGAAAAGTTTGAGGTTTCCCACATCCTGAACCACCAAGTCGCCATCTTTATTCTGGCGCTTCCAACCTGAAATCCATTCATAGACAAGTTCAGATGTTGTCGTGTTGTTGCAAACAACGATAAACACAGGGGGAACCTTGATCCCGCTTCGCTTCCATTCGTCGTCGGTTTTTTCGTAATGGGAATAAAGTGCATTCAGTGCGGTTTGTAATTTCAGTGGTAAGTCGCTCGGATTCTTTTGGCCACCTTTCGCTCGTCCCGTCTTTGGCATATCCTTTTTTATGTGTTCCCATAAATTACGAAACACTGGCATATCGTTACTAGGGATGTTCGATGAAATAGGAATACGAGGAAGCTTAACGATTCCACATTCTATGGCATCAATCAGTGAAAAATCGCTAACAGTCCAAGGGAACAAAGCCCCCTCACGCCATCCCGATCCTTGTAAGAAAAAGGGTGTTGCAGATAGATCGTAAATGGCAGATAGACTCTGTTTTTTTTGCTTTTTCAGAGTCTCTTTTACGGCTTCAATTCCCGAAAGCCACATATGGGCTGCTTCCGCATTTTTCTTCGCTTCTTTTTTTTCTTCGGCGGATAGTCTTTTTTCGTCACTGGCATTCGGATTTTTCCGATAGCAATGGTGGGCTTCATCATTGATGATGATAAGGTTTTCTATGTTCAGAATATCGCCCGCAACGCGCTGAACCATTTGCCCTATTTCTTCTTTTTTATTGATGGGTTCACCTCGGCCCTGCAGTGCTGCTTCCGTGACTTTTTTGATCTGGATTTTGTCCTTAAGCTGAAAAGCATGATAGTTCGTGATGACGATCTTGGCTTTGTTCAAATCCTGACACAAATCTGCGGGAACTAAATCGCGGGTTTGGAAATAGCTGTCCGGGTCATTCGGTTGAAGTACGCGCAGGCGGTCACGGATTGTGATTCCTGGCGTGATTATTAGAAACCCCCTGGTGAATTGGTTTGAATTTGGGGACCGAACCGCATTAAGGGTGTGCCAAGCGATGAGCATCGCCATGACCGTTGTTTTCCCCGACCCAGTTGCCATCTTCAGTGCCATGCGAAATAGGCCCGGATTGGCAATTTCGTTGGCGTCCCCAATATAGGTCCAAAAACGTTTGTGTCTTGCCGATTTTCGCGCGACTTCCGTCAGCCAAATCACTGTTTCAACGGCTTCAACTTGGCAGAAAAATGGACGTATATCGTCAACATCATCCCGCCGCCAATGCTGTAAAAGCCGGGCGGTTATTGGCGTGACACCCCATGAATTCGGATTTGGCAAACGCCGCCAATTGGAAACCTGCGAACGGATCTCGTTAATTATGGGCGTTGGGTCTTCGACAAATCCCGCTTGAGATTTTCGAAGGTCGAATTCTCCCTGGCTATCCTCGGATTTCCCTTTGTTATTCTTTGAAGCAGGAACCATCGGTGTTGCCAAGCTGGACTTTCGGCGCCCCTGATGAGGTGCAGCACCCGTCGGTCGTCCACTCTCATCAAGGTCGTGGTGTTGCGTTGGCTCGGCATATGGAGAATTCAAGATAGGCTTTTCAAAAAAGGAGTATTCCATACTACCCCCCCCAAAAAAACTGCGGTAAGATTTATATCTCTTTCCATCTTATTGTAGCAAATCCTTTTTGAGAAGTTGGAGCACGCTTTATGCTATAAGTATTGGTCCGGTTATCTAGGAGAAAGGAAAGAGTGCTCCACTCTACTTAGGCGCAATCCTTGAGTAAACATCTTGATTCACACCAAATTTGGCGCCAGCCCTCAAAAAAACTATATCATCTTTACGGCAAGCATTTTTCTTTATAGGCCAAGCAGGCATAAAAACCCAAAGTTGTATTCAATCTAATCACAAAGCCACAATAACTGAAAAATCAGTAAATGTTTAAGCAGCTCTCTTTGTAAGTTATTGCTTTAAAAGGAATTTCTCTATTCGAATTGATCTGCTGTTTAATACAGAAATTGTCCTTCTCGCCTTTGAAAATTGCCCCTCGTCTTTTAGTAGGAAAAGTGTTCAGCTTTCTGGTCACTTGTCTATTATAGCCGCGCGAGGGCGGGGTCGCGGGGGCGTGCGCGGCTGGCACGCGCCTTAGCGCGTGCAAACGGCACACGTGGGCGCGTATAACCATCCAGACGGTTGACCGTAAGGCTATCGAATAGGTTAAGACAGGCCCCTAGAAGATAGGCCCCTAGAAGATAGGCAATGACAGCGTCATAATAATAGCCAGTCGAATATCATCGTTTCCGGCCAAGATTGATCTCTCGCTTTAGATTTTGGAATTTTTTATTCGCTATGAGCTTTAGACGCTCGTTCATATCGGGATCACTTAACGGTGTCAGATATTTGGCCTTCAACCCCTTCAAGACTAAGGACCTTGTGCCTCGCCTTGGGGGCTTTTTCTTGGGCTTAGAAAGATCAATGTCCGGTTCTAATTCAGTATATGCCGAATTCATTTTCGACACGTAAGTTACAAGAAGGTCGATGGCGTTGGATATTTCTTGCTCCTCACGAAGCGGCTGAAAACGGATTTGATAAGGAACTGGAAAGAAAGCTAGGTTGTGCTTTTGGGCGTCCAGTTCGGCGCGTCTTACGTTGCTAAAATAATCAGTTTTCGGCCAAGTCCTGAACTTTCGACCAACTAATTTTGCTTTTGGGATACATGCGATGGCATGGTAGGTGACCAAAATAGGCGAGTGTTCGAACCTGCGTTCATACCCAAGACCATAGAATAAATTCCACCAACGGTCTGCCACTGATCTACCACCATACCAACTACGAAATGAGGGGGGTCTTTCAATTACATACTGAGGAATGAAGTCATTTTCTATCATTCCTACAAACCAAATTGAATCGAAGTAATCAAATCCCTTTATTCTATATTTTTCAATCACATTACGAATTCGGCGTATGCCACTATCCTGCAATCTTTGCACGGAATGCAAATCGCCATCTGTAATTCCAAAGAAAAATGTAGCGAACTTCAAATCCAGCGAGCTTGTTTTTTTGACTTCTGCATAGACGCGCTCGCATAGCTTTTCACGTTTTTCCAATTTGCAGATCGGGCAAATGATGACTCCACAGCGATGTCGCGCTGTACAAGCACGAAGGCGCTTATTCAGCATTTCATAATCAGGATTGGCCTCACTGGCACGAAGGTAATGAATATAATTTATGAGGTCATACTGTAGGCTGCTTTGGAATTTAAAAAGCTTAGGGTGCCTTCTCAAAGCACGACGTACTGAAACCGGAATTTGTCGATAGCCAAGTAAATGTTCTATAATGAGATCTCGAGTAGGATTGTCTTCACGATCTCCGGTGAAGTCTGACAAAACAGCCAAACGAATATGCCCATAAAGTGGTATTTCGCCGTGGGACCAAGTGGGGGATGTTCGACCCGCGCTCTTTATTTTATGACGAAGCTTATTGAAGAACGGAATATCACGCAGGTTTTTGGGTCGACTTTTTCGCCAAAGGCTAAGGGACTCTTTCCGTATCTGCTTCAACCTTCGTGTTTTCGGGGTACGCAAAGACTTATGAGCGGCCTTCATGATGGAAACTCTATAACATTCAAGCCAGTGTTATCATCAATCTCCTGATTTCCGTGATTAGACGACCTCTCATCAATAAATGGGTCGGAATCCTCACTCTCGGAAAGATCGGAATCGCTGTCCTCATCGCTATCAACTTCTTCGGTAAATGCGTCAATCATGTGGAAGATTGCGTCCATTTGATCCGCATCAAGATCGCGCCCTAGCTGCCGCCATGCGCGAAGCTGGTCTTTGTTCGGGGTAGCCATGCTGACCTCCATATACGACTAATTTACAGAAAGTGATTGCATGTTTTGGCTGGTTTGTCAAATGCTGCGCTGGCGCATCAGGGGTCGCTTGAGGTTTTGCCGTGTCTAAGCCTGTTGAAACTTTTGCAGGGTTCTGACCCTTCAGAAACAGGACTAAGGCTTCTTTGCCAAGGATTCAAAAAAAGCACGCACTGTTTTTTCATCATTCAATGCAACAGGTAAAAAAGTCGGTTTCTCGCCATCCTTCCGTTGGCCAAGAATAACGAATAATCCTGTTTCGGTGGTCTCGTCTGTGAAATCCACATTTTCCACATATGGATAGGATTCAGCCTTTAGCTGGCCAATTTCATAATTACTACGGCGCCCTCGAATTTTTGTTCTCTCTCGATCAAGCTGCCGAAATCTCGCTGCTGTTTGTGCAATTTTTCCCTGCATTTCGAGAAAATCGACAAAAGCTTTCGCATCAAAATCGACATTTTCATACAAAGCAAATTGAAGGCAAGCAGCATATTGACTGCAAGTTGATGCAGAGACTTCCAAATCCGATAGGTTAATCATGTAATGGAAGACCGTTTTGCGATGGTCGCTTTTCACACCATCTTGTGCCTTAGCATATTCGAGAAAAGCGTCTTTATTTTTTATGACATGCGCATATGCTTGGTAGACCCGACCAAGTGCTAGATACAAGGCTTGATCCGCTTGCTCTGATGCCTCCCGCCATAACCCGAACGCGGACTGGCATTCTTCAAGTTCGCCCGAGAACGCTTCTACAACGCTTTCAAAGTTTGATTTTGGAACACCCGCAGTTAATTGCGCTTTTTTAGCAAACGCGATACTGACTTTTTTTGTCGTTGATTTCGATATACCTGACCGCATTGACCTCGCCATTCTGAGACATCCTTCGAGCAAAATGTTTTTTCAAAAAACATTTACCCGAAAAACAAACCAATAGCAGCTTTTCCATCCAGACTTTGATGATGGAACGGTTCGTCTATTCCTAAAAAAGTTACGCTACTATCACGCGGTCTTTCAATAATTGAGGCAAGGTTTCGAATTTTTTCTGATAATCAGCACAAATATTGTGAACAAAGAAAAGGTATAGGAAAAATGCTGCGCCGAAAATTCGAATAAATTGCCAGCGCAGCTCAATAAATCAGATTATGCTTAGGTGCATTGAAGAAAAATTCGTTTTTCAAAGATTTAGGTGTTCTTGGCAATCTTTATACAGCTTTTGAAGACCAGCCCTATCTTGAGGATACCCACGTGCTGCGTTTCCGCTAAAGGCGTTCATCCAATAGTTTGCTGTTGTTCCCTGGCTACCCTCGATGAGTTTATCAGAAACTTCCTGCATTTTGGCGACTGCTGCCTGTATGATGTCGGTATTGTTGTGTTGAACGCCAAAAATCTGACATCGTGCATAAAAACCACCCAAACCGATAAGCTCCAACTCTTCTTGAGAAGGCGGACGATTTCGATTTCGATCTTGGGCAGAACTTATCTGAAACCTTATATGGTCGCTAAACGTGGTGAGCCTTGGTGAATGTGCAAGTGTCTGTTTAACCTGATTTAGTTCGGTAAGGATCTCATTAAGTCGATGGGCGCTTGTATTGGGGTTATCTACCTCAACCCGGTAGCGTTCCCTAAATTCATTTTCGATTTGCGCAATTCGCTCACCATCTTGTTCGACAGTATGTGCTTGAAATGCTGCCTCTTCCGGTTCCATGGCATAGTTATCTGCCTTTACTGTACTCATCTGCCGTTCGGCCTCACGCTGGGCCTGTTCATGTCTGCGAATTTGGGCAATAGAGTTTATCCGGTCGTTAATCTGGCCGCGTAAAACTTCCGATTCATTGCTGGCCATGCTTTCACTCAATTGAGCGCGAAAGCAGCGGGTTCCAAAATTGAGTAGGTATTGGAAATCCTCAGTGGTCCATGAACCCAGTTCTTTTCCATAGAATGAACTTTCCAAGGTCATGTTAGCTGGCACAGCTAATCTCTTCATAAAAGGGTCACAGCCAGCCGCGTTTAAGCCGTTCTCAATGGCTAAGTTACCTGCCCAAGCGGATTGGGAAAAGGTCAGCACGAAGGCCAATACGAAAATTTGACGATACATTTTTCACCTGTTTTCTTGTCTGTCTTTGGCGAGCTGGTTGCCGTCGAATAAGGGAACGACTTTAGTCATTAGTTTTTTCACTAGCTGATGTGTTTGTCGCGACATGCCGCATCACATGGTTGATGTAAATCACGCCAAAAAGGAAAGTCCAAACAGGGTTCAATTTTCGACGAACACCTATGGTTCCAAAAGACTTGAGGAGGGCTGAACGAAACATAAAGGCGAGGGTAATGAGCATCGCTACGAAAATGAGATTGAGGAAGCCAGAAAGGTCATACATTAAGAGGAGGAAGCCGATATCGTCAGATTCAACACCTATAGTAATTAGATAACCTTGTATTCCTGCTACGCTTGCACCGACAGCAATAGGCCAATCAGCAATTATTCTGGTTTTTGCCAATCCATTGACATAACGAACGGCCCGTGCTGACCAAATCAAATTGTAAACACCAAACGTAGCCACCGCGAGAAAGACCATCGCGAATGTTTCATCTGTAAATGAATGAGATATCTTTGCCCTTTGGGCCATGTTTTCCCCCATTTTGCTATGTGGTTTTCTGACTATGCCCAAGCGCCAGCATGAGAAAATCGCTTAGAGATACGCCATAAACTTAAAGTTAGGTTGTAGTCATACAACAAGTTTGCTTTGTGGGCAAGCTTGCTGTTAGACTTGAAAATGCTCGCTCATTGAAGAAGGGCGAAGCAATGAAAAATGAGGAGATTGGATTATCGGTTCGAGCGATGAGAAAACGCTGCGGTTGGACTCAGGAAAAACTCGCAGGTGAAACGAACCTATCGGTTCAAGCGATTTCAAATATCGAACGTGGTCTATCGGAACCAACGGTCACGACTTTGCGCGTAATAGCGAACGTAATGGGGTATCCCATGACCGATTTTTTTGAAGAAAAAGGGGTTCGAGGGGATACGAAACTGTCTGTAGAACGTCCAATCCGTACTAAGTCGAAAACCGTTCGCAAAACCAAAAAAGCTGAAGACAATGTGATACGGGTAGACCAATTGCGGGCTTTGCTCCAAAGAGAAATTCAATCTCTTTCTGTTGACGAATTGGAGTCTGTGTTACACCACATTCAAGGAATTCGTCGTTTTCATAGATGACATCTATGTTTATGAGTAAAATTTTTTTCCGGTAAATCTCTAACTCAATGGAAGGAGTTGGAGATGTCCATTTCAATAAACAATCGGAATGAGCCAAAGCAACAAGATGGGCTCATCACCATCTCGGAATTTTGCAAACTTGCAAAGGTCAGTCGGTCGACCTTCTATCGACTGCGGGATTTAGGCCAGATGCCTACTTTAACCTATATCGGGGATAGCCCAAGGATTCGGAATTCAGATTATGAGACTTGGGTCGAGGGACTTACTCGTTCGACTTGACGGACTAGAACCTAAAGTAAGTGCTTTTGTACTTTGAGCTAAAACAGCACACAAAGACCATCAGGTCTTAGTGCTGGCTTTCTGTCCAATCGAAAAGAGGGATAATCATTGATGGAGATGAAAACGGCAGTTGTTGAGGGAAGATGGTGGAGAAATCAAAATGTCTCGATTAAACCTTTATTCGATCTCATTAGCGATTTAACCACTGAGACTCCACATAGTTACCATTATGAAACATTTGGGAACGGCGACAGCTTGTGTGAAATACTGGGAAGGTTAAGCCGCCAAAAGAATGGAATTCAACATATTTATATAGCTTCACATGGGGGAGAAAAGGGCTTATTAGGGGCTGACGATAAAATCATTACTTTCGATTTTATTACAGAATCTCTTAAGGGAACCTCTTTCAAGAGCATTTTTTTCGGCTCATGCCTGATGGGACGAGATAAACTTGCTAGAAAGATTCTAGAAAATTGTCCTAATCTTAATTGGGTTGCCGGATACAGCACTAAAGTCGATTGGATTGAATCATCTGCAATGGATTTCATTTACTGGTATCAACTTGCATTGGAAGTAGTGGAAAACCCAGCTATTTCCCCAGTTGAATTGCGTGAATGCCTTTCCAATCGTATGTCAAACATGTTTCCAATTGCTTGTATGGGTACAGGGTTTGAGATGTTCGTGAGAAAAAATAGACTTGTTGATGGCATCGTAACAGAAGAGTGCATTCACAGCTTTCGCGATATCATAAAAATGCTTCCTAAAGAATTCGCCGAATATGGCATCACCTGTGAAGATTAAAAGAGCGATGGTTTTCAATCAGCAGAATTTAAGGGAAACTCTCGCTCGAAATCTCCATAGAAGCCGCAGCAAAAAGACTATTTGAAAATTTGAACGTAATCGCCTCAAAGCTGTAGTTTTAATGACGCCAACGGGGAGATTCTTGTATTCATTTTTTGCAGCAGTGTTTATGGCATAGGCAGGCAATCGCGAATAAAACGCTATGACCATTTTGAAAATAACGAAATGCATAATCAGTTTGGAGAAATGCTAATGCCTATATCGCCCGAGCAGAAAGATGCATTTGAAGGGCTATTCGAAGACCTAAGTGGGCAACAGTGGGATGCAATTATTGCGCTGATTGATGCATTCACTATCCGAGTAGAAGTAGAAAAACGAATTTCTTCTGACCAAATGAATATGGTCAGAAACCTTTACAGCGAACTCGACGAAATTCAATGGCATTCGCTTATTAGCGTCATCGATGCCTTTACCCTTCCCATAGACTTAGACGATGCAAGTGACATGGTTGGCGCTGGATCTATTGATTCTCCAGAAGACTGTCCCAAAACTGGCAAATGGACGGTCTCTGTTGATGTGTCGCTCGCCCCCCTTGGTGAAACTGATGATATATTTGATAGCATAGAATTACTAATGGGGACTCATCCGCTTTATAAGAACCGGAATCTAACAGACCTATTTCGAGAAGCAATCAGAGAAGACCTGATTGATAAGAGTGTCCTTGGAACAGCATTATATCACTAGAAGCCGACAATCTATTGCAATTAATCATCATCATCGTCGTCGTCATCATCCTCGATAATTACGCTGAATTTGCTTGGGACTAGCCAACGTTCCTTGGCTAATTTAATAAGTTCCCTCTCCCTTTTTTGAAGATTGGTCTTGTTCCAAGCATCATATTTAGATAATTCCCAGGTAATCAGGAACTTCGATCTTGAGTAAGTAGGATTGTCGGTCTCGACTGCCCCTGATTTTCGGCTCACTTCCAGACTCGCATTTGGATCTGATTTCTGACCTCTTTTTTCCTCGAATCCGTAGTTAGCAAGCGCAGTGTTATCTCCCCCTGGTGTGAGTGTCAAATTACCCAAACGATGGCAGAAACTGCGCCTATCGCTTGGATCTCTTATTTTTGTTTTCCAATACCTATGCACACTTGACGGATTTTCTGGTTCTTGAGGCAGTATATGTTCAATCGTTTTTTCTTTTTTATCGATATAAATTATCTCCTCTACAGGAAAACCTAGTTTTTTCCTAAGAAAAAATTCAAGTTCAAATAGGAAATAAGTTATTCCGTTCCAGTGATAAAAATCAGTTTCACTTGCCAATTCAGCATTGAATTTGTCATCAGAAGCGAGCTGGGTTGTTAGGCCACAAATTTCGTCAAACACAGAAGTATAAATAACACGGTATTCTGAGTCATCCAAATTTCTATATACTTCATTCGCCTTATTTAAGATTCTACTTCTACCTGAATTTTGTCTTATTCCACACATCACGAATGCTCGGAACGAAAACTTCTCGCATAGGTCCACGATATCAATGAGTTCATTAAAGCGAAAACGCTTTCGGCATGCCATTAAAAGAGGGAGAAACTTTTCTGTCATTTGAATTTGAGACAAACGTTTTGCGGAGTGTTTAAGCTGAACTCTCTCTTCTTTTGTACAGTCAAATCCACTAAATGCAGAATTTGAATTTGGTTTCATGAAGTCACAGAAAAAAGTAACGCTTTCTTTTAGAGAATCAACATAGTCGCATAGGTCTTGGTATTGATCCTCTTTACTCTTTTTGCAAAATTTAACTTCATCGTCGCGAACGATGTCATTAGAGTTTGATAAGTCAAACCAACCTTTGAAAGTGTTGATGCCGTCCCATCTCTTAAAGTTGGGATCATAGGCCATAAACCAATGAGCTCTCAAAAGAAAATCTTCGAATCGAGTTGCAGAAAGATCGCTGGTCATAAGTTCATTAAGTACGCTTTCCCAACATTCCCCAACTTTCTGCGGCAATGTATCCGATCCTGGGTTAATCTTGTTACCAAGATAAAGCAACCTATTCTTCACTTTATCCATTTCAGAAATTGGTTTTCCACGATTATTCATTGTCTCAAATATTATTCCAGCTTCCATATCTGAGTGTACAAAAATTTCACTAAATACGAGTCTATTAGTGATTGTTTGGTAAAGGCCAATAATATAATTAGAAAAACTCTCTTGGGTTTTGCTTCTACTAATCCCATCCAACTCAGCATCAAAAAACTGAATCGCATCAATTATTCTTGAATGAGAAGTTCTACTAATTTGTTTTCTCTCTTGGCTTAACTGAGTTCTTGTTTTCGTTATCTCTTCTGTGTTACACACTACTTTATAGAAAAAATCTCGACAATATTGATTTGGATTAAGGAGATACAGGTAATCTGTATCGTCGTTATTTCGTGTTCTAATATATCTTCTAACAAGATCGTCAGCGATTCTGCTTTTCTGTCTTCTTAAGTGCTTATATATAGACATTAATAGTATTAATATGGTTGTGAGGCGTTGCTGACCATCGACCACGTCGTATGATTCGTATTTATTTGCAAACTCGTCAGTTAGTTCTTTATCTTCAATTTTGACAAACGTAAGCCCACCCATTAGATGAGCTAGATCATCCTGAAATATATAATTTATATCATCGAATAGATCTTTGCAGTTAATCTTTTCCCATGAATATTCTCTTTGATTTGGCGGTATAAAATAAATTCGATTCTGGAATAACTCGAATACTGTTTTCCCATTTTGTGGCATATGGTCCATTCCTTGCTTCGGATATAGCCAAGCAGTTTCCTGATTCTCCAACCAACTAGAGTGCAACGCCGTTGGATGATGAGAACTGTCTGTGAGGCAATTTGGACATAGATTTTAGTATCTTATTGGCTGATGCTAGTCCATGGTGTAAATTTGTGCAATAGCGATCCAACCCAAATGCGCGTATCACTGAAATAGGGGTTTGGCGCCATGATATTAGGGGGCGCTTATGAGTTCCTGATAATGTATTGATATTTTAAGCTTCTCTTACGTACCAAACAAAAGAGCCAAATCGGTTTGGCCGTAGATTATTAACTTTAATGATCATACGGAAAAGCGTTACGCGGCACTTAATCTGGGCTAGATGGAAGCCCTGCTTATCTCAGTTTAAGTGAGGCGTGTTCTCGGTCGGTTTCACGGCGGCAAGAAATTGCAGACTTGCGAAAAAAGGCCTGCTATTCTAGCATCACGCCAACGTTGAACCTGATTTTTGATGATTTGCACTTAATATGCACTTCAGCCATACAATCCAAAAAAATCTGATCGAGCTTAAGTGCTTGAAAAATATGGAGCGGGCGATGGGATTCGAACCCACGACCCCAACCTTGGCAAGGTTGTGCTCTACCCCTGAGCTACGCCCGCGCTCTCATTATGCAGGTCTTATGAAAAGACCGACACCCCGTTGCAGGGTGCCATGATATCTCCTCTTAAAATAGAGGTACCGTTCAAGACGTGATATCGACAAATGCCATGATCACAGTCATCTTTCAAGGGAATGCCTGGAAAAATAGGCCTCTCATCCCTCAACGGCGAGGACTGGTTTATAGCGACCAAAACGGAACTCTGCAAGCCCTAAAATGAGATTTTTGCAAATTTTTTATTTTTTTGTTTCGAGGCCGGTTGGTCAAAGCGGGTGCTCTTTTTTTCTAAAGAAGAAAAATATTATAATTCATCGCTTTATATAAATTCCGAACGCGGTCCTTGATTCAGTTTGCGTCTTGGCATGCAACGGTGAAATAATAAAGTGGATTTTTTTCGCCATAAGGAAAAATCTTATTTATCCTTTTGCTTGGGACTCAAGGCTTATGACTCTTTCTGCGGTCTCTTCGACCCCTGCCGATGCACCTCAAAAGCTTTATGAAGACCGGTTTTACGCCTTCCTTGAAACAGCAGGGATCAGCCTTACAACAGTCACACATATCCCTGTTTTCACGGTTGAAGAGGCCAAAACGGTTCGCCATCTCTGCCCAGGACAGGGTCATTCTAAAAATTTATTTTTAAGGGATAAGAAAAAACAAAATTGGCTTGTTGTCGCCCAGGAAGAGTGCCCCATTGACCTTAAAGGGCTTGGCAGCCTTTTACAGGGCGCGCGGCTGAGTTTCGGGAGTGCGGAGAGGCTTTATGAAACATTAGCGGTCCGTCCTGGGTCTGTTTCCCCTTTTGCTCTTTTCGGGGATGAGGCGCGGACTGTAAGGGTTGTGCTCGATACGGGATTATTGCAGCATGATCCTTTATATTTCCACCCCTTGCGCAATGATAAAACCAGTGCCATTTCCTCTTCAGGGCTTTTGCATTTCTTGAAGACTTTGGGATATGAGCCGCTGCTTTTGGATCTGCGCGCGGCTTGTTGATCCTTTTGGCTGTTTTTGAAAGCCTGTCCCATAAGGCAGGGACGTTAAAAAGGGAGAACGGTCTTTGATGTCTTTGTTTTTGCTATAAGACGGTGCAATTGAAGAATTCCCTTTCACCGTACTTTGCTTTAGAGTTCCATGGGATCTTGTGAGATCAGAAAAGACTTTTGTTTGGTGTTTTGCGGCAAAAGGCAAGGATTTAGAGTCTTTTGCGTGATGAGAGACGCACACAAAAGGCTCTCTCTTATTGTTTTTGCCGCAAGACCTGT
>DDLW01000108.1 GCA_002340345.1 Alphaproteobacteria bacterium UBA2562
ACATTGAGGAAGAAATTGGAAGCTTGAATCTCAACAGACCCTAGAGCAAAGCTGGTTAAAGTGGCAGCCCCTTTAACCATGCGTTTTGCGGCAAAAACAAGATTATAGAGCCTTTCCATTGATTCAATATAAAAAAGAAAGGCTCTAGCAACCCTTCTATTCTCTCGTCCAATAATAATTTTGCACGCGCCCTGGTTTTTCTGGCTTGGCATCTAGCAGCGCAATGGCATGCTTTAAAACTTTTTGGCCTTCTGCTTTATAAGCACGGTTACAAAAGCTTTCCCCGAGCCGCCGATATTTGACTGCTTCATCGAACTTCGGATGTTGATCATATTTGCCGCTAAAGCGCATTTTATCAAATTGATCTTGATAGACTTCACAGCGCGCTTTAATGGTTGTTTTTTCAGAGCGATTTTGCCCAATACTTTCTGAGGCTGTCAAAAGAAGCGGCATAATAAGACCGGCCAGGAGCGCCCGCTGAAAAAACAATTTTTGCTTTTTATGATCTCGCATGGAAACTTGCCTTCTTTGCAAGAGCCCTTCCGCGATCAAGCCTAAGTCACGGAGGGCTCTAGAGCATTATTTTTGCCGCAAACTTTTCAGTCCAGATCTCTTCTCAAACACAAATACTTATTTCGGTACTTTTATTTTCATCATTTTAAGCGCTCGAATCAGCGCTTGTTGTCCTAAAACGGATCGCCCGGTATTGCATAAAGCTTCTCCCGCACGCCGAATTTCCAAGGCCCGGGCAAATTCCTTTTGTTGCTGTTTTTTCCATGCCTTTTTGTCCCAAGCCTCCTTATATTGCTCACAAGGATGGCGTTTTGCTTTGGAAACACCGACAGCCTGCACGGCCTCAAGGGGGGCGGCGAAAAGGAAAAAGGCAAGACCTGTGATAAGGGCTTTTCTTGCATGCTTTCTATAGTGTCGCATAATCTTTTCCCTTTATTCTAGAATATCCCTTTCATGCATGCCAGGGTCTTGCAAAGGCATACCGAAGCCCTCTCTATCGAGAGGTACCATGAAAGACATTTTTGACTGTGACAAAGCACAATCAGGCAAAGCAGCTTTGCTTGGGGTGTTCAGAAAGTTTGCCGCTGTTTGCAGGGCACAGTCATTGCCTCCTGTCACATCATGCCCGTCTTCTTCAAAAATAATATGAACAGCTTTGCTTAATGTTTGCGTAGCATGCTGGCTCCAAGACGCTGGCGTGATCGGGTCAAAGCGCCCAGAAAGTAATAACACCGGCACATCACTCGTGACAGGTTGCAAAAGCGTTGAGGCCGCTGGGTAAAGAGGCCAAAGCGGACAATGGGAAAAGACAGGGTTTTGTTGCGCCAAAGCCGCATAATTTGGATGGTCTTTAGCCCATTGCTCCATTTTCTCACGATCGGTCCAGGCGTAAATTTCGCTACACTCGATGGTGAGATACAAACCTTCTGAAATATCAGGCATGCCGCTGGTCGGATTCCCTGCGAGACTGGCTAGAAATCCAAATCGTCCGCGTGCGGCCTGATCAATCATATGCGGGAGATGAGGCAGAATTTCTTTTGCCGCCAAAGCTTGTGTGAAGGCGGACAAAAGCGCTGTGTGATCCAAATAAACAGCAATCCCATTGGCCAAACGTGTCACAGGCGGATCGCGCTTTAAACGATCAAGAACTTCGAGAAATTTCTGCTCCAAATTTGGAAATGCCGTCTGGCAAGATTTTTGTTGCGCACAGCTTTCAAAAAATGTTTTCGCGGCAAAGGCTAAGATCGCGGCCTCTGCTTCGATGGGGCGGGCATCGGGCGGAAAGGCTGAATCAAGCACAACCGAACGCACAAGAGACCCATGGCGCCGCATAACCTCAAAAGCCAAACGCCCCCCATAAGACACAGCAAAGAGATTCACTTTTCCAGCCCCAATCGCCGTGATGAGATCGGCGATATCATCAGCACTTTCCCAGCTGTTGAAGGCCGAAAAATCTATTTTTGTTGCGAGGAGGCGATCACGGCAGGCCGCAACAGCGGCAGCTTCTCTTTGGAGGATATCGGCTCTTGACAAGGCGATCCCTTGCCAATGGCGCGAGGCACGCTCAAGCTCTGGGCAATCTAGGCTCGGTTTAGACTGCCCTGCGCCGCGTTGATCAAAAAGCCAAACATCGCGGTTTTCTCGAAAAGGAGCCAGAAAAGACAACCATCCTTCTAGAATCTCTCTTTGATTTTCTCTTTGTATCTCGCGTTCTAAAGGCGAAGAAAGAGGTTGGTACGGCGCCGTTGTAGGGTCATTTTGTAAAGTCGGGCTTGGCGGAAATAAGGCTTGTCCTGGCCCACCATTGATAAAGATTAACGGATCTTTCCGAGGTGCCGCCGCAAGGCTTGGAAACCGCACCACAGCGATATTAATCATCCCGCGAACAGGATCACCATGGCGCATGGGAACAGAGAGTTGGTGACATTCCGCCCCAATCACATCCCCTTCAGCAAACCAACATGGCACAGGCGTCAAAGTTTGCTCTGCTTTTAGCATCTGGAGGGGGGTTAAAAAGAGAATCAGAGCAAGGAGCGCTGAAACCGAAAAACGCACTGTCGAAGGCGTGATAACATAAAAAATTTGCGGCAAAGACTCGTCATTAGACGAAGGGAAGCACAGCTGATCCCCAAAGAAAGGCTTTATCCCTTTGTTGGACACAGTACCCAGCTGGTCCATACGCCTTTAAACTCCCTCTCATCTTGTGCAGCAGAACAAAGACATGCAGCATTTTTTGGTTTCAAGGCGCTGTAGACAGTGTTTGCCATTATTTTTTGCAGCCTAACTGATATGATGGTCCCTGTCAGTAAAGCATCCTGTCCTTAGACAGAAACTGTCTTTATTCAGAGAGCTGTATCATTCAAGCCATAAAACAAGAGGGATCATCGCGACCTCTTCGCATCTTCTTAAGGTCATGACGGTTGGTACGGTCCCTAAAACACATTAGGAACGGCCAGAACTTTTCCAAAAAGAGGCATCATGCGAAGAGCCTCACCTCTTCGGCCCCGGACCCAAGGTGACATATGTCCGACCTTAAGCCTTCAAGGTTCTTTTCCAACCATGGACTCTCCTTCGAGGGTCCTCAAGAAAAGCTGTTGTTCTACAACAGATCAATCAATTAGCATTTAAGCACAGTTTTATTAAATTTTAGGTAGAAATATAATTTAATTACAGCAAAAAATGAACGCAATTCAGAAAAACATAATGGCTAGAAATATTGCAATTACATTCAAACTCAATTTAAACATGTATCGACCAAAACAGTTTTTGCAGGGTGTTTCAGCATTCTCTTTCAGTATCGACTCGTCCGCTTAATATTTTCTTTTTAAAACAATTGATTGGATGTTAGCAGAACACTCAAAAGCTTCTATGAACAAGAAAAATCTCCCAAATCCCTTCACACAAAATATATCTAAAATAGAGGCATTTTGAAGTCTTCTTTCCATAACTGCACCTTTTTAAAATCCACAAAAAAATAAATAGATCAACTCGAATCATTTATTCTTATTTTTAAAAGGGTTAATGAGGTGCGCCTTGAGGGGCGTGTTTTCTATATTTCTCAAAGTGCTTTGGATCACAGATCTGCTCAGATCCTCATTATATGATTTTTCATGTCCTGTTAAGGATATTGCATTTTTGGAAGATCAAGGGACGAAAACACATCATAACCATCCCGAAAATCCTTCATAGGCTGTATATATCGGGATATTTCGAATATTAGACTCTAATAGAAAATAGGAATTATGTTTCTTTGTCTTTTCTCATAAAGCCAATCGTTAAGGTCCGAAAAGACAAAACATGTTTCCAGGTAGGGAGACCGCAAAATGACTGATGATATTTTTGAAAAGCGAGACTCTAGCCCAAGCGAAGATGATCGCGGACTCGCAGCCCTCGCCTCAGGAAAGACCTCTGCATAATAT
>DDLW01000234.1 GCA_002340345.1 Alphaproteobacteria bacterium UBA2562
CCGGAGTCCGCCTAAAAAGGAAGGAGAAAGCCGAAAACAACCCTAAAGTGCCACTTATAGAGCCAAATTCGGCCAAAATAACCTGCAAAAACAGAAGCCGAAAAAGACAAACAGAAAAATCAACCATTATGCAGAGGTCTTATATCCTGATTTCGAAGCGCCTGAAGGCTCTGACCCGGCAACGGTGGCCACCCATCGCCATCTCATGCGGGCTCTCATTACCGAACAAGCGGCCAAAATCGGGAATTTAGACCAAGAGGCCCTGCGCTTGGGATCCAGCTTATCCCGCATTGAGAGTGAAGTCGTCACTTTGGAAAATGTCGTGCCGATGATCGATGAAAGAGCAAGTGCCATTCGGAAATTGGCGAAAAAAGAATTTGCCCCCCGCACGAAGCTGTTAGAGCTTGAACAAGAACTCGAAGAACGCAAGGGCGAGCTGAAAGCAAAAGAGCATGAAGCGCTAGAAACCCAGGCAGAACTCGATGCGGTTCTCCGTCAAAGGGACCAAATTCAAGCCGAATTTCTCCGCCAACGCTATGATGAGCTGGCCGAAGCCGAGCGGCGCCTGAATGAAGCTGAAAAAGAACTCATCAAAGCACAACATAGTTTAGCGCTGCAAACCTTAAAAGCGCCAACCGCTGGTGTTGTCCAAGAACTTAAAATTCACACCATCGGCGGTGTTGTCACACCTGCACAAGAAGTTTTGAAAATTGTTCCCGAAGGCCTGACCTTAGAAGTCGAGGCCATGGTGGAAAATAAAGATATCGGCTTTGTCGAAGAAGACCAAATCGCCGAAGTCAAAATTGAAACCTTTAACTTCACAAAATATGGCGTGATTGAAGGCAAGGTGGTCCATGTCTCCCGCGATGCCATCACCGATGAGGAAAAAGGCTTGGTCTATAAAGCACGTGTCAGTTTGGGCGAAAATAGTTTGTGGATCGATGGCCGCGAGGTTTTCTTAAGCTCTGGCATGTCGGTGACGGCTGAAATTAAAACAGGACGCCGCCGCATTATTGAATATTTGCTCGCCCCGCTTTTAAAAGCGACCCAAGAATCGATGCGAGAGCGGTAATATTTCCGCGCAGCCGGACGTGCTCTTTTCTGTCATGTCACCGGTCAAAGGATGTTTTTTCGCAGGGCTTCAAAATTTTTATCAAGATGTTAAGCAAAAATAAATAGGATCATGGCGTGATAAGCACAGGAAAAAGACGTATCTGCCCATTGTCTGTGGCATGACTTGTCGATGCTTCTGAAGCATGGTAGAGCAAGGCGGCGTCTTGTGGCAAAACAAAGCGCCCAGACGCTGCGTATTTCCTGCACGGGTTTTGGAAGCGCCGTCAAGAAAGGGATCGCTCTTTCTGTGACGTGGGCTTGAGATTTTTAAGAGTTGAGGTAGCGAGAATGTCGGTCAACACACTATTGGGCGTGCTGTTCGGGCTTGGCCTCGTGGTTTCATCCGTCGCAATTGCGGCCGATAATATTTTTGTCTTTTTCAATGCGGCCAGTTTGATCATGGTGGTCGGGGGCACTTTGGCCTCTGCTTTTATTGGATATGAAGCACGCTATGTCCTGTTGTCCCTACAAGGGATGGTGTGCATCTTGGCCGTGCAAAGGGTCGGGCGGAATATTTTGAACTTCGAAGTTGGCCGCATTATCCGTTGGGGCTATGTCGTGCAAGCCAAAGGCCCTTTGGCGCTCGAGCAAGAAGTGAAAAAGATTAAAGCAGAAGATGCCTTTCTCGGCTTTGGGGTGGAATTGCTGATCACCGGCTATACGGGCAAAGAGGTGAAGGAGATCATGAGCAATATGGTCGAATCCACCTTTGAACGCTCGACGGTGCAAGCGGATATTCTCCGCTATCTTGGTGCGGCGTCCCCCGCTTTTGGCATGATCGGGACCCTGATTGGTCTGGTGGTGATGCTGGAAAGCTTAGGCGGGGACCCAAAACAGATGGGGAAAGGCCTTGCGGTGGCGTTGTTGACCACGCTTTATGGTGTTTTGATGGCGCGTTTGGTGTTCATTCCAGCGGCAGCCAAAATTCAACAGCGTGAGGAAATTCGCCGGTTCCGCAATAATCTGATTGCCGAAGGTTTGGCCTTATTGGCGGATCGGAAAAATCCTCGCTTTGTCCAAGATACCATGAACAGTTTCCTTGATCCGAAAATTCATTTTGATATCGACCAGCAATTGCGACAAAAGGGCGGCTAGAGCTAAGCTGGTTAAAGTGGCATCACTTTAATCATGCGTTTTGCGGCAAAAACAAAAACAGAGAGAATTTCCCCTGATTCAAGATAAAAGTGAAAGGCTCTAGAGTCATTCGCTATCTTCGTGAGTCACTGATCTCCATTTCATGGGGTGTGGGGACAAGTCCCCACTCTTGAAAACAAAAAGAAAGAGCGGGGACTTGTCCCCGCACCCCAGGTTTCGGAACTGGCTTAACCTGATCGCTGCGTTTTACGGCAAACGGAAAGATCCGCTGAGAAAAATGGTCTGTAAGGTCGAAGGATAGAGCTATGCCACTGCCCAAAAAAAAGCCCCGCCGGGATGAAAGTGAAGATTGGCTCACGACTTATGCGGATGCCATTACGCTTTTATTGTGCTTTTTCGTGACATTGACGGCAATCTCACGCATCAATGTGCCGATTTTTGAAGAAATGCAGGCGGGGATTGCTTCAGAATTGGGCCGCCGGGATGTGCGCAGCCCGATTGCTCTTCTTGAGCAAACGGTTCAGCAAGTGCTCAGTGATATCCAAATCTCTTCAGAAGATGTCATTATCAATCGCGATGAACAAGGTGTGTTTGTTGAATTCCCAAGCACACAGCTTTTTCAACCCGATACAGCCGTTCTGCGGCAAGATGCCGCCCAGGCCTTAGACGAAATCGCGGTCAGCATGCTGGCCCAGAATTGGAAGACTTATGTTGTTGAGGTGCAATCGCACACAAACCCCGGACCGGCCAGGGGGCAATATACCTCCAATTGGGATTTGACTTCTGTGCGATCTGCGCAGGTGGTGAAGATGTTTGAGCGCCAGGGGATTGAAAGCCATCGCTTGAAGGCTGTTGGCTGGGCCGATGGCAAGCCGAAAATGCCTGAAAAAGCCCCTGGCAGCCAATCCGGGGCGGCGACCGGGGCGGCGATTGCCGCCGGGGCTGGGTCGAAGTCTGGTCAAGCCAGCAGTGACGAACCTGTGGAAATGCCCGATAATGATCGTGTTGTTTTGCGCATTCACCCGCCGATTGACCCAAACACTGGGGCTGTTGTGTCCCCCTTTCAACCCTGACCTTTGAAGAAGGGCAAAGCGGTTTTTGTGTGAGGCTGACGACAATGACGCTGGCATGTCCTTTGCCGTCTAAAATCGAGCACTGGTTTGCCCAGCGACGCTGGTCTTTGCATGACCATCAAAAGCAAATGATTGCCGTCGATCGCTCTGGCCATTCCGCGCTTTTGGTGGCACCCACCGGGGGTGGCAAAACTTTGGCAGGGTTTTTGCCGACCCTCTGTGCCTTTGCCGAGGATCCGCTGGCCACGAAAACAGCCGGTGCAGCTGAACCCTTTTTGCATAGTCTCTATATCTCGCCTTTAAAAGCCTTAGCCGTTGATGTGCATCGCAATTTAGACATGCCCATCGCCGAGATGGGGTTGCCTGTGCTGTGCGAAACCCGCACCGGGGACACGCCGAACAGCAAAAAACAACGCCAAAGACAAAAACCGCCGCATATTCTTCTGACCACCCCAGAATCTTTTGCGCTTTTGCTGTCCTATCCTGATGCCGGGGCGTTTTTCGGATCTCTGGAGCGCGTCATTATTGATGAGCTGCATGCTCTGGCGGGGACAAAGAGGGGCGATCTTCTGGCGTTAGGCCTCGCGCGGCTGGCAAAATTAGCCCCGAAAA
The DNA here is from genome assembly GCA_002340345.1 of Alphaproteobacteria bacterium UBA2562. GTDB lineage: Bacteria > Pseudomonadota > Alphaproteobacteria > UBA2562 > UBA2562 > UBA2562. Next base: position 3,894 of record DDLW01000234.1, read on the forward strand.
GCCGCTTTGTCGGTTTGTCTGCGACGGTGGCCGATGAACAAAATCTCCAAAATTGGCTCTCGAAAAACCCAAAACAAGGCCAGGCCGATGTCCGGCTGGTGAAGGGCAAAGAGACCGCCCACGCCCATATTGAAATCTTACAAACCACAGAACAGCTGCCTTGGGGTGGCCATCTTTGCCTTTATGCCTTGCCAGACATTTATGAACGGCTGCAAACCATTCAAACAGCGATCATTTTTGTCAATACACGGGCCCAAGCAGAACTTATCTTCCAAGAACTTTGGCGCTTGAATGATCAAACCCTGCCCATTGCGCTCCACCATGGCAGCCTGTCCGTTGACCAGAGGCGCAAAGTCGAATCCGCGATGGCCAAAGGCCAGTTGCGGGCTGTTGTGGCGACGTCTTCCCTGGATATTGGGATTGATTGGGCGGCGGTGGATCTGGTCATCCAGATGGGCGCTCCCAAAGGGGCCAGCCGTCTTTTACAGCGCATTGGACGCAGCAATCACCGCTTTGACCAAGCCAGCCAAGCCTTGCTGGTGCCGGCCAATCGTTTTGAAGTCTTAGAATGCCAAGCCGCCATCGAGGCCGTGATGGCCCAGGAGCTTGATGGCGCTGTCACGCAAGAGGGCGGCCTTGATGTTTTGGCCCAGCATCTTTTGGGGATGGGATGTTCGGCGGCCTTTTTGCCGGATGAACAATATGAAGAAGTGATTACAGCGGCGCCCTATCAGGGACTCAGCCGAGAGGATTTTGATCTTGTGCTGGACTATGTGGCGACCGGGGGCTATGCCCTGGCCCAATATGATCGCTATGCGCGTTTGTTCCAAAGTTCACAGGGCTATGAAGTGACCAATCCGCGTGTTGCCCATCTCTATCGCATGAATATAGGCACGATTATCGAAGAGCCAATGGTCAAAATACGCCTAAAAGGCGGACGGTCCTTGGGAGAGGTGGAAGAATATTTCATACAGTCTTTGCGGCCAGGCGATCGTTTTGTTTTCGCAGGCGAAGTGTTGTCTTTTCAAAGGCTGCAAGAGGGGTTTGCCCTTGTCGAAAGGGCGCCTGGAAAAGATCCGAAAGTACCCGCCTATATGGGGGGACGCTTGCCGTTCACAACAGAGCTTTCCCAGCGGGTGCGCCGTATGCTGGAACAGCCCGCGACATGGTCGCGCTTTCCAGATGCGGTCCAAGACTGGCTATCCTTGCAACAACATGCGTCTTTGATGCCGCCCGCCGAAGGTCTCTTGCCCGCTGAAGGTCTTTTGATTGAGATTTTCCCAAGGCAGAAAAAGCAATATTTGGTGGCTTATTGTTTTGAAGGCCGCAATGCCCACCAGACTTTGGGGATGTTGCTGACAAAACGGATGGAACGGTTGGGCTTGGATCCTTTGGGCTTTGTCGCAACAGAATATGCGCTGGCGATTTGGGCTTTAGAGGCGCCTAAAGAGGTGGCGGTGGTCAAGCGTTTGTTCGATCAGGATTTGCTGGGAGATGATCTGGAAGAATGGATGGCAGAGTCCAGTCTTTTACGACGGACCTTTCGCAATGTCGCTTTGATTGCCGGTCTCATTGAACGGCGCTATCCGGGAAAAGAAAAGAATAACCGCCAAGTCACGGTCAATAGTGATTTGATTTATAATGTTTTAAGAAGCCATCAGCCGGATCATATTCTCTTAAAAGCGACCAGGATAGATGCGGCAACGGGTCTGACGGATATTAAAAGAATTGGTGATCTTTTGGCCCGTGCCCAGGACCAAATGCGTGTGCAATGGCTTGAGCGCGTGTCGCCTTTGGCGGTGCCGCTGCTGTTAGAGGTTGGCAAAGAATTTGTTTCTGGGGCGGCCCAGGATCGTTTATTGGCCGAAGCGGCAGAGGAACTGATCGCTGAAATCTCATAGAAAATTGGGGCGTTTTGCTCTAGAGTCATCCGCGACCAAACCTAAGTCACGGATGACTCTAGCTTCTTGTTTTTGCCGCAAGACGCATGGTTAAAGGGGCTGTCACTTTAACCAGCTTTGCTCTAAAACAAAGACAGAGCGCCTTTGCCTGCCGTCTCAATAAAAGCGAAAGGCTCTATGGCTGGGGGAGGCTTAAAGAATCTGGCCAGCTATCAAGTTTGGAGGCTCTGACCATGCCAGAGAGTCGCACCGCATCTGGGCGTTGGTCGATGGAGTCTAAGGATAAAATGACCTGTGTTTCTTTACGGGACAGCGGTAAAAGGGGGGTAAGGTCTTTCACTTGCGCTTTGACCACCATAGAATTGGCGTTGGCGTGGGGAGGTTTATAGTGAAAGCGTGCAGGATCGCCCGGACTTAACAAAGCCGCTTTTTCGGTTGCAAGAATGGCAAGGAGACGGTTTTGGTCTGGCTGTTCTATGGCCATAACCGGCTTGTCCTTTTCGATGATTTGGTTTTGCGCGGCTTGGATTTGTGTGATGTGACCATCATAAGGCGCTTTGGCGAGATTTTTCTCTATTTTAGATTTCAAGTCTGCAATCTTTATTTTATTGATTTCATATTTCTGCTGAAGGGTTTTCAATCTGTCTTGAATGTCTTTTTTACGGGCTGTGAGGTCTTGCAGTTTTTCATGGAGGGCGGTTATGGCAGAGCCCTTGGACAGTATTAAGCCTTTTTCGATGGCCGTGAGGGCTTCTTGGTGGGCGATTTCAGCTTTTTCAAAATCCTCTGTGATCATTTTGATGTCACTCTCAAAGAGCAAAATCTGTTGATCAATAATCGTTTTTTCCGCTGTCAGGGCTTGGATTTTTGTTTGTTGACGGCTGCTGTTGATTTTAAAAAGAACGTCGCCTTTTTTCACAAATTGCCCTTGCGTCACATAAACATCTTTTATGAGACCAGACGCCGGCGCAGAAAGAATCTTGGCGGTTGTTTGAAAATCTGCGGTTAAAGATATAAATCCATGTTGGACCGATTTTTTTTCTTCCTGTTCGTTCCAAAAATACCCCGCAAAAGCGGATAAAAGATTTGTTAGAATGACCAACAGGATCAAAAAATATGCGCGCATGATTTTTCCTTTTGGTCCGTTTTGCGGCAACAATAACCACAGAGTGCCTTTCCCAGAAGGCAAGATAAAAGTGAAAGGCTATAATTTTATCTTGCTGTCCCATAAAGGAGAGCGATGAAACCCCCCTCTGCACCAGACCGATCTTTGCTTTTCGGAAAGAAAGTGTTACCAGCTTTATAAAAGATTTTCTGGATAAAAATGCCCTCTGCATACAATAAGAGAGACTTTTATCACAGCCTTTTGTGTGAAACAGTGCCTATTGGTCTTTATCGATGTTGAGAGAGCTTGTTTGCTTGTCTCTACACTCTTACTTCAATATTCCTTGATTTGCTGTTTTTTTCAAACGCGTTAAATTAGAAAATATGAAAATTACAGCTTTTCGTTTTGTCCCTTTGATCTATTTTGCGGCAGAAACATCAGGCTGTCGCGCGCTGCTTTTCCTGAAAAGACCTAAAAGCGCGATCTGGTGGCGTCACCTGATCGCTTTCGTTTTGCGGCAAAAACAAGACTCT
>DDLW01000172.1 GCA_002340345.1 Alphaproteobacteria bacterium UBA2562
ATCAGCGGTTTAAGGCGCATAATCGAATCCTTCTTTCTTGTTGACAGCATTTTGTTTTGAACTTGGTCCCCTTGATTTCCCTCGGATTTTGCGTTGCGAAGCCTCTGAAGTTATTGAAAAGCTTGAGACTGAAAATCAAGAAAAGAGGTCATGAGAGGTTTCCAATTGGCCTGACCTTCGAGAGCGCAAAATATCGGAGATACTCTTTTACAACATTTCGCTTTTCTTTTGAATCAGAAGAAATGCACTGTCTTTGTCTTTATCGCAAAACGCATGGTTAAAGGGGCTCCCACTTTAACCAGCTTTGCTCTAGAGCGCGTGATCCCACAGACCCCTTTTTTGAGCTGAGGAGTTGGTTATTTGCAACATGTCCTCCTTCTTTTATCAAATGTTCGAACAATTTTTTATAGAGTGCGCAGAGCCTTCTTTTTTTCATCTGTGAGCTTACTTTGCTTATCCTCTTTGTCAAATTTGGACTTTAAAGCTGCGTCTGCGACAGAACGCCCTACAAGCATCGCTGTGCCAACACGTCCAGCGGCACCGATGGCCAAAGAATCCCATGATATTCATCTTCCGCCAGCAAAACCTCTTATAAGCGAACAACAGTCTGACGTGAAAAAAACGCAACAGGTTAAAGGCAAGCCCCCCATCCTTTTGCCGTCGCTCCCTTTACGAAAGCCTGATCAAGCTCTCTCCTTGCCCCGCACATATCAGCATGAGACGAGTTCTGTAAACGCCATAGACTCCCAAGATATTCAAGTGAAAATATTTCCGCCACTGCCGCGTAAGCGCCCTCCTCTTCCAAAGGCTGCGACTTTTGTTACACAACAGACCGTACAAACTTTAAAAGGAGATCTAAAGACATGTGCCCAGGATCTCCTCTCCCTAGGCTTCCAATTTAACTCTATTGGAGACCTCAATCTACCCTCGGGATGTGGTTATCAAGCTGGTGTCAAAGTCACAGATTCTCCTATCACCTTTACAATGCCGATCACAGCCACATGCCAGCTGGCACAGGCTTATGCTCACTTTCAAACCAATGTGATTCAACCTGCGGCGCATCGGTTTTTTGGCCAGAAAGTGAAAAAAATTCATGTCTTTGGGAGCTATCAATGTCGCTCCGTCAATCATAAAAAAGGCGCCAAGCTTTCGCGCCATGCCCGCGGTGATGCCATTGATATTGGTGCTTTTTATCTCCAGGATGGTACCCGCGTTTCTGTCCTCGATCACTGGCGCGATAAACAGGCAAAAGGTGATTTCCTGCGTTTCCTTGGCAAAAAAGCCTGTGAGATCTTTGACACTGTTTTAACACCTGATGATGATAAATATCATCAAAACCATTTTCATTTTGACCTTGGCTCAAGAGGTTTATGTTAACATTTTCTTCCCATAGTCTTCAGACGCGCACCACCTCTTTTCCTGACGAAAGCTCTTGTCTGATGCTGTTTGCTATGGCAAAAAACCGCGGCTCAGACAAAAAGCCTTGCTTACAGAATTTTTCTTTTCTTGAGAGGCAGAAAAAGACTGTAAGCCTATCCTTTTGCCCTTTGCTCTTGTGATTCTGTCGCGCCGCGCAAAATCCGAGGTCCATCGAGGCGGCCATCTCTCACTCTCAGAATCGATCTTCTCTTTGCATCCAAGCGCAAAGAGCAGGATGGCGAAAAAGAGTTCTGGGAGCACAAAATCTCAAAATATTTTTCATTGGACGTTAGAATGAGTTCAGAAAATCGCAAGCCCGTTAAAAAAGCAATTTTCCCTGTTGGTGGCCTTGGAACCCGTTTTTTGCCTGCCACAAAGGCCATGCCAAAAGAGATGCTGCCGGTTGTTGACAAACCGCTGATCCAATATGCCGTTGAAGAAGCTCTTGCCGCTGGGATCGAAGAGCTCATTTTTGTCACGGGCCGGGGGAAAGCCGCCATAGAAGATCATTTCGACCGTAGCTATGAGCTGGAAAGCACTTTGAAAGATAAAGGCAAAACAGCGCTTTTAAAAATGGTTGATGAGACACTCTTGCCAGCGGGAAAAGTTTTTTTTACACGCCAACAAGTGCCCATGGGCCTCGGCCATGCGGTTTTGTGCGCCCAAGCCATGGCGCTTAACGAGCCGGTTGCAATTTTACTGGCCGATGATTTGATTCTCTCAAGCACCCCTTGCTTGGCGCAAATGATTGAATCCTATAATGTGGTTGGCGGCAATCTGATCGCCTCTATGGAAGTTCCAAGGGACCATACATCGCGTTATGGTATTATCTCACCTGGCGAGATCAAACAGAATTTGACTGAAGTGACAGGCTTGATCGAGAAGCCCTCCCCGGAAAAAGCACCTTCGACTCAGGCTGTCATCGGGCGTTATATCTTGCAGCCTGAAATTTTCGACCATCTCATAGCACAAGAAGCTGGAGCTGGCGGCGAAATTCAGCTCACAGATGCCATGGCAAAGCTGATCGGCCAGCAACCTTTCCATGCTCTCAAATTTGAAGGGCGACGGTTTGATTGCGGTGATAAGGTCGGTTTTCTTGAGGCCAATCTCGCCTTTGCTCTCAATCGCGACGACATGCGCGAAGCCCTGAAAACAAAAATTGGTGAACTTCTCCTCGCCCCTCAGATCTAGAGCCTTTCTCTTTT
>DDLW01000339.1 GCA_002340345.1 Alphaproteobacteria bacterium UBA2562
TCGATACGTCTTGCGGCAAAAATAATAAGATAGAGCATTTTGTGTGTGTCAATCATCACGCAAAATGCTCTAAAAAGCTTTTTGACAGACTTTTTCTCGAAAAAGTCGCCCTAAATTTCGCGTCAGCGAAAAGATTGAGAAGGCGATCGGCACTCTTAAGCGGCGAGAATGCCTCCCCAACACGCACACCCATTACGGATTATTTTGCAACCACCCCCGAATCGTCCCTCCCAGGACGCGGGCAAGAAAGCATAAAAGCTCGGTGCCTTGGCTGGGATCAAAATGCCCCTCGCGCCGGGTCCCAAGGGCCAGCATTCCCATCGGCGATTGGTGAGACACATAGACACGCAACAAAGCTTGGCTTCGCACAAGGCCACAAGCATGGCCAAAAATGGCGGGATGGCCAACGATATTGGCATCCAGGCGCGCATCCATATTTTTGCCAATGAGATTATCGACCGTGCCATATTCTAAAAGGAAGACCCCTGCATTGCGTGGGGTTGGAACGGGATATTCGTCTGTCTCAATGCATAATGTGGCGACATCAACACTAAGCAGCATGGCCATATCCGTGGCGATGATGTCGATGAGTTCATCAAGGCTGGTCGCATCCAGAAGCGATAAAACAGCTTCATGAACGAGGGCTTGAGCGGATAGATTCGACCGAGATGTTTGTACAACATCCTCTAGCCGTCCGCTCAAGCGCCCAACCTCATTACGGAGGCGGCTTACCATAAAGCTCTGCAAGTCCACAACCCCATCACCGCGATCTTGCGGGGCTGGCGCAATCTGCGACAGCAATTGAGGATTACGGTCTAAGAATTCCGCCAAATAGGTGGGATTCTCTTGCAAAAAGGTCGAAACCTTTGCCGCGAAATGACGGTCTAATACCGTCGATATGTCGTCCTGACTCTGGCCCATGAAGCTGCCGCTCCGCCCGCAATAACGCAAGTGATCTTACAAAATACTCTGGCCAGTTGATTTCCAATCGGCCAAGAACATCTCCAGCCCCTTTTCTGTCAGGGGATGGTTATAAAGTTGGCGCAAAATCTTTGGCGGCAAGGTTGCCACATCGGCGCCCATGCGTGCCGCCGCTGTAACATGTTCGGGCTGCCGAACGGATGCGACCAACACTTCTGTTTCGATATAATCATATTGGCTATAAATGGTGCAGATATCGTCAATGAGATCCAATCCATTTATATTTATATCATCCAACCGACCAACAAAGGGAGAAATAAAGCTTGCTCCAGCTTTGGCGGCCAGCAGGGCCTGCGCTGCGGAAAAGCATAAAGTCACATTGACCATGATGCCTTCTTTTCGTAACGCGACACATGTTTTTAGCCCGTCCGGGGTTAGCGGCACCTTAACAGCAACATTTTTCGCAATGGCTGCGAGCTTAAGCCCCTCTTTTAACATGGTTTCATAATCAGTTGCAGGGGTTTCTGCACTGACAGGACCATCGACGATATCGCAAATTTCGGCGATAACTTCCATGATATTGCGGCCAGATTTGGCGATCAGAGTCGGATTCGTCGTCACACCATCAACCATACCCGATTGGGCGAGGTCACGAATTTCCGCAATATCAGCGGTATCGATGAAAAACTTCATGGAGAGAATGTCCTGTTATCCTGTTGGGAACTGATTTTGGTTTTTGGGCGCGGATAAAATCTGTTCTCATGCACGGACTGCGACAAAAGATCCCCTTTTGTCGCCCCGGTCCACGAGACATGTTTTTGTTTTTGCATTGAACTTTTCAGGTGAAAACCAAGCTGCGCCTGAATCTTTCACCTGGTCCAATGCAGGAGAGCAAAGCGGATCAAAGACAGACACTATGCCACGCATGTCTCTGATCTATCTTCGCTTTAAAGGTTTTTTTGTGCATAATCCTACGTCCAAAAGCCATCAATCATGGTGACGGCCATTTTTACGCTTATTTTTGATTTGAAGATAGGGCCTTTGAATTGTGAAGATCTCTGAGACTATGTTCTGCACCTCTGGTGATCTTTTGGCGTCTCTTGCTTCGCCGGAAACCGCCGAAGAAGAGTCGCAAAAGCCTTTAAAAGGAGAAGGCGGGCGGATTGTGCCGGTTCTGTTGCCCTTACCTTTGATCGGTCCTTATGATTATCTCGACCCAGGCCTTGATCTGTGCCCAGGTGATTTTGTGCGTGTCAGTTTAGGACGGCGGGAGGTCAAGGGGGTCGTCTGGGGCGCGGAAAGGGCGGGAGAGGTTGCTTTTGAGAAACTGAAAGCCGTCCAAGAGCGCCTTGATGTGCCGCCCATGACCGAGGCTTTACGGCAAACGATTGATTGGATCGCCGCTTATACGCTGTCTCCGCAAGGGGCTGTTTTGCGCATGGCGATGAGCGCGCCTGCCGCTTTGGAGTCGCCGACGACCTCTTTGATCTATCGCTTGGCGCCCGCCTTGCATCCGCAGGGCCAAGCGCATGCGCGCGACTCGGACGATGAGACCGCACAGCCGGAAGAAAAAACATGTGAGACCGGTCAAGAGGAGCTGGAAATTCCTTGGCCGAAAGGCGTAAGAGCGACAGCCGCAAGACAGCGCATCGTGCGGTTTTTGCAAGGCATGCCCCTTGACTATCCCATGGCACCGGCCTTATTGGCGACGGAAACGGGCACGAGCCCCGCTGTTGTGCGCGGCTTGGCGGAAACTGGCCTTTTAGAACGGGGACAGCAAGAAGATCGTGTGCCGATCAATTCTCCGAATCCGCATTTTGCCGTTCCAAATCTGACCGAGAGGCAAGCAAATGCGGCGCAAGATCTCTGTAAAGCTGTAGACTCGGGTGCTTTTTCCGTCGCGCTTTTAGAAGGTGTCACCGGCTCGGGAAAAACCGAAGTCTATTTCGAAGCCATCGCCCAATGTTTGCAACAGAATCGGCAGATTTTGGTCTTGTTGCCAGAGATTGCCTTATCGGCACAATGGCTTGATCGGTTCGCGCGGCGTTTTGGCGTGCCGCCTGAAGTGTGGCATTCAGATGTGGGGCAGGCGGCCCGGCGGCGCACGTGGCGTGCCATTGCAGAGGGGCGTGTGGCGGTCACGGTGGGGGCGCGGTCAGCGCTTTTTTTGCCCTATCCTGATCTCGGTCTTATCATTGTTGATGAGGAACATGAGCAAGCTTTTAAGCAAGAAGAGGGCGTCGGCTATCATGCAAGAGATATGGCGGTTTTGCGCGGGCGTTATGCGTCCGCAGCCGTTGTTTTAGCCTCGGCAACCCCGTCCCTTGAAAGCCAAGCCAATGCCGAATCCGGGCGTTACCGCCATGTTCTTTTGCCAGAGCGCCATGGCGGTGCGCAATTGCCAAAGATTGAAGCCATTGATTTGCGCGTCGCTAAACCAGGGCGCGGGCAGTTTTTGAGCCCTGCTCTGCGTGAAAAATTGCTCAAGACAGTCGAGGCCGGAGAGCAAGCCATGCTGTTCCTGAATCGCCGTGGCTATGCTCCTTTAACCCTCTGTCGTACCTGTGGTCATCGTCTGGAATGTCCGAATTGCTCGGCATGGCTTGTTGATCATCGATTGCGGCGTATTTTGCAGTGCCATCATTGCGGACATAGCATGCCCTATCCAGAACAGTGCCCGGCCTGTGGTGCTGAAGGCGATTTGGCCGCCTGCGGTCCTGGAGTCGAGCGGATAGCGGAAGAGGTGAAAACATTTTTACCGGAAAGCCGCATGGCTTTGATGGTTTCTGATCTTTTACGCAGTCCAAAGGATGTGGCGGCCCTTGTGGCGCAGATGGCACGGCGTGAGATTGATATCCTTATCGGCACTCAAATTATGGCAAAGGGCCATCATTTTCCCTTTTTGACTTTGGTTGGTGTTGTTGATGCGGATTTGGGCTTGTCGGGCGAAGATTTTCGGGCGTCCGAGCGCAGTTGGCAACTTTTGAATCAGGTTGCGGGGCGCGCTGGCCGGGCGGAACATCCAGGCCATGTGCTTCTTCAAACCTATGAACCGGAAAATCCGGTGATTCAGGCGCTTCTTTCTGGGGACCGCGACCGATTCCCTCGGGAAGAACTCATCCGTCGTCATCGGGCGGGTATGCCCCCTTTTGGGCGTTTAGCGGCCCTTTTACTCTCCGGCCCTGATGCGGCGCAAGTGGATGAGTGTGCCCTGCTGTTGGCGCGCAGAGCGCCTCGGGAGGATGGATTTCAAGTGATGGGACCCGCCCCAGCCCCTCTCTCGATTTTACGGGGGCAGCATCGCCGCCGTTTGCTGGTCAAGGCGCATAAGGATTGTTCTCTCCAGCAACATTTACGCGCTTGGCTTTCTGATGTGAAACTACCGCATGCGGTCCGACTGCGCGTGGATATCGATCCCCACGGTTTTTTATGAAAGTTTTTTACCGCAAAAGCTTTTTGACAGACTTTTTCTCGAAAAAGTCGCCTAATTTCGCGTCAGCGAAAAAATCTTGGGTGTTTTGAACACTCTGAAGAGCTGTTTTCTGTTTTTATTTTTCTGAACCTATTTTTATTTTCGCGCACGACTTCGGGTACGACGCGGAGCCTGCAAGCGTGTATTTCACGTAAACAACCTGTTTTTTTCCCGTTTCTTTGTAAAATAATCTTTCAATGGGGCAAGAATTTAGTCTTAATTTTTATATGGTTTTTGCGGAAAGCGGTGCAATTAGAGGTAAAGTGGTCGAAATTGCGCGCTTGGCACCTTGCATCCCCCGAAACCCTGTGCTACCTAAGCCGCGCTCCCTTAGAGGAGCGATGGTCAAAAGGGGCAGGTCTTACAGAAGGCTTGAAACTTTATTCCATCTAGCCTGCCAAATGAGATAGGGCCTAACGCCCGAAAAGACCGAAAGAGATAAATGTTGCGACATGTGCCTCTTATGGTCTAGACAAGCGCTTAAGTTAATAGAAGATCTTGCGTCCGGGTGATACCGGGTCTGGTTGGTCTCTAATCAGAAACGCAATCTCGCAGAAGTGAAACTGACTTTTGGAATTGAGAGACAGTTTTTCTTTTCGCCTTTTAGGCCTTGTTAAAAGGCTTTTGAAATAAGGCACTGAGCCAATTTCTATTAATGGTAAGGCGTCCAAATCGAACCGATCGAGTGGGTTCAAAGACTCAGGTTTTATGGCTTTTACGCCTTAAGCATGGCTGAATCTTTATGAGAAACCTCTCGGGATAACAAGGGGGTGGGAAACCGTGGCTGCCGCTTCCACCGGCATGGCCGAGCTTTCGAAGCGCTATGCATTTGCGCTGTTTTCGCTCGCCGATGAACAAAAAGCGCTCGATGATGTCGCTCGCGACTTCAACGAATTGCGCACTATGATCACCGAATCTGAAGACTTACGTCGGCTCTTAAATGCGCCGACTCTGGGGTCAGATGTACAGAAACCTGCTATCAACGCTTTGGCCGATAAGGCTGGCTGGCATAAATTGACGCGCAATTTTCTCAATGTTGCTGTCGCCAACCGGCGTTTGATGCAGTTACCGGTCATGATCGAAGGTTTCTTAGATGAACTTGCGCGTCGTCGCGGGGAAGTCAAGGCCAAGGTCACGGTCGCCCAAGCTCTGACGGATCAGCAAATCACTGACTTAACCGCCTCTATTCAAAAAGTGGTTGGCGGCAGTGTGAGCCTTGATATCTGGATCGATCCTAGCCTCCTTGGCGGGATGATCGTGATGGTCGGATCCCGAATGATCGATTCCTCCCTGCGCTCCAAATTGCAGCGCCTTCAGTTCGCCATGAAGGGGATTGGTTGATGCAGATTAATGCAGCCGAAATTTCATCTATCCTAAGAGATCAAATCGCCAATTTCGGTAATGACACCGATGTTGCCGAAATCGGTCAAGTTCTTTCCGTTGGTGACGGTGTCGCCCGGGTCCACGGTCTGGATAATGTCCAGGCTGGTGAGCTGGTCGAATTCCCCGGCGGTATTCGCGGCATGGCCCTGAACCTCGAAGCCGATAATGTCGGTGTCGTGATTTTCGGGTCTGACCGGGAAATTAAAGAAGGGGATACCGTCAAGCGGACCGGTTCCATTGTGGACGTTCCCGTTGGGAAAGGCCTTCTGGGGCGTGTTGTCGACGCTTTGGGCAATCCGATTGACGGGAAAGGCCCATTGACCGATGTGACGCGGACACGCGTTGAGGTCAAAGCGCCTGGGATTATCCCCCGGAAATCTGTGCATGAGCCCATGCAAACGGGCCTGAAAGCGATTGACGCTTTGGTGCCAGTCGGTCGTGGCCAGCGGGAATTGATCATTGGTGACCGTCAAACCGGAAAATCCGCGATCATCACAGACACTTTCATCAATCAAAAGCCGATTAATGCTGGCGATGATGAAAGCGCGAAACTCTACTGCATCTATGTTGCTGTTGGGCAAAAACGCTCAACGATTGCACGCTTGGTGAAAACCCTCGAAGAAGCTGGCGCAATGGAATATTCCATCGTTGTGTCTGCGACAGCGTCGGAACCAGCACCTTTGCAGTTCTTAGCTCCCTATACCGGCTGTGCCATGGGCGAGTTTTTCCGTGACAATGGCATGCATGCCCTGATCGCCTATGACGATTTGTCCAAGCAAGCTGTGGCCTATCGCCAAATGTCTTTGCTGCTGCGTCGTCCTCCTGGGCGTGAAGCTTATCCTGGAGACGTTTTCTATCTCCATTCTCGCTTGCTCGAGCGGGCAGCGAAGCTTTCAGACGAGCGCGGTGCTGGCTCTTTGACGGCTTTGCCCGTCATTGAAACCCAAGCGGGTGACGTGTCTGCCTATATCCCAACCAATGTGATTTCGATCACAGATGGTCAGATCTTCCTGGAAACCGAACTCTTCTACAAAGGCATTCGCCCAGCGATTAACGTTGGTCTGTCTGTGTCTCGTGTGGGGTCATCGGCTCAGGTGAAGGCGATGAAACAAGTGGCTGGCACGATTAAGCTGGAACTCGCTCAATATCGCGAGATGGAAGCTTTCTCCCAGTTTGCGTCTGATCTTGATGCTTCGACCCAGAAACTGTTAAGCCGCGGTGCGCGCTTGACCCAGCTTTTGAAGCAGGGACAATATGCACCATTGCCGGTGGAAGAACAGGTCGTTGCGATTTTCTCTGGTGTGCGTGGCTATCTCGACAGCATTGATGTAAAAGACGTCAATGACTATGAAGCGAAGCTTCTCGAAGAAATTCGCAGCAAGCATGGCGACATTCTGGAAGCGATTCGTGCCGAGAAAAAGCTGACAGATCCAATCGAGCAAAAGCTGAACGCGGCCTTAGAAGCGTTCACGAAAAAATACGCTGCCTAAACCGAAAAATGGGACTATCAAACCCAATTTTGATGGCTCCCATTTTGCGTTAAAAGCAAAGACTTAGAGCCCCATTCCACCATGAAAATGTGGAAATGGGGGCTCTAGAGCGTAGACCGAAAAAGAATTTTCACAGTCGATTTCGGTCATTTTGCGGGAAAAACTTAGAAATTATAGCCTTTTCAAGATGCACGCAGAGCCAAGTAACGTTCTGCTTTTTGGAAATGTTATAATTCTCTTCCGCATAAAAGAGGCAAGGGAACGCTATGCCATCGCTAAAAAGTCTTAAAAATCGGATCGCGAGTGTCAAATCGACACGCAAGATCACGAGCGCCATGAAAATGGTGGCGGGCGCCAAGCTTCGTCGTGCAGAGGAGCAGGCGAATGCCGCTCGCCCTTACGCCGAGCGTATGGAACGTATGTTGGGTGAGTTGTCAGCAAGTCTGGCGGGTCAGCAAGGCGCACCGAAATTAATGGCCGGTACTGGAAAAGATGACGTGCAATTGCTCGTTGTCTGCACCGCAGATCGTGGTCTTTGTGGTGGCTTCAACGCATCTATCGTCAAAGAAGTCCGCCGTAAAATCACAGAATTGGAAAGCGCCGGTAAAACCGTAAAGCTGTTTTGTATTGGTCGTAAAGGCCGAGACATGCTGCGCCGAGATCATCATGATAAAATTGTCGGCTCTCTCGAAGATGTTGCGAAGCCCGCTCTCACCTTTGATAAAGCCGATGATGTCGCACGTATTATTCTCGAAATGTATGAGCAAGGCGCATTCGATGTTTGCATCGTCTATTACAATCTTTTCAAGTCTGCGATGACACAGATTGTAACGCCACAACAGCTTATTCCTTTCGCCCCTCCTGCGAAAGCCGAGGGGGCTGGGGAAGACGCTGGCACGCTGAAAGCCATGTATGATTTCGAACCCAGTGAAGAAGGTATTCTTTCAGCCCTTCTTCCACGAAATCTTTCAGTGCAGATTTTTCGTTCCATGCTAGAAAGTGCGGCATCGGAGCAAGGGGCGCGGATGACAGCCATGGACAATGCGACCCGGAATGCTGGTGACATGATTGATAATCTTAGCTTGACATATAACCGTACCCGTCAGGCTGTGATTACCAGCGAGTTGATTGAAATTATCTCTGGTGCTGAAGCCGTTTAAGGCAAACAGTGCTTCATTTCCTTTTCAGATTGGCGGTGTTCATGAATAACGTCGATCTGAAAAGGACAGGCAAAGCCCTGTGAACAGGACAGAATTATCTCCGCCCGCCCGAGCCAGGGGTCCGGCGCGTCAGGAGACGAGGAGCATATCTGATGGCAAACAACAATGTTGGCAAGGTCCTACAGGTCATGGGCGCTGTCGTCGACGTCCAGTTTGACGAAGCCCTGCCCCCTATCCTGAATGCATTAACCACCCAAATTGGTGATTTGCGTTTAGTGTTGGAAGTCGCTCAGCATTTGGGCGAAAATGTTGTCCGCACGATCGCTATGGATTCCTGTGAAGGCCTCACCCGTGGCCAGGAAGTCATTGACACCGGTGCCCCAATTACCATTCCTGTTGGCCCTGAAATGTTGGGTCGTATCATGAATGTGATTGGTGACCCAATCGATGAGCGCGGTCCTTTCACGGCAACACAATCTCTTCCCATTCACCGCGAAGCACCTGAATTTTCAGAGCAGTCCACAGAAGCTGAAATTCTGATCACCGGGATTAAAGTGATCGATTTGCTTGCGCCTTATGCGAAGGGCGGTAAAATCGGTCTGTTCGGTGGTGCTGGTGTTGGTAAAACCGTGTTGATCATGGAATTGATTAACAACGTGGCGAAAGGCCATGGTGGTTACTCTGTTTTTGCGGGTGTTGGAGAGCGGTCTCGGGAAGGGAACGATCTGTATCACGAGATGATCGATTCCGGGGTTATTAAGCTGGACAGCAACGACTCTAAAGCGGCTCTGGTCTATGGTCAGATGAATGAGCCTCCAGGAGCACGGGCGCGTGTGGCTTTGACAGGTCTGACAATGGCGGAATATTTCCGTGATGAAGAAGGCCAGGATGTGTTGTTCTTCGTGGATAACATCTTCCGCTTCACCCAGGCTGGCGCTGAAGTGTCTGCTCTTCTCGGTCGTATTCCTTCTGCTGTGGGCTATCAGCCAACATTGGCAACAGAAATGGGCGTGCTGCAAGAACGGATTACGACAACGAAAAAAGGTTCGATCACGTCTGTGCAAGCCATTTACGTGCCTGCCGATGACTTGACCGATCCCGCCCCAGCAACTTCCTTCTCTCACTTGGATGCAACAACCGTCTTGTCGCGTCAAATTGCAGAGCTTGGCATTTATCCTGCTGTGGATCCTCTTGATTCAACATCGCGTATGCTTGATCCACAAGTTCTTGGGGACGAGCATTATGCCGTGGCACGGGAAGTGCAGCGCGTTCTTCAGTCTTATAAATCCTTGCAAGATATCATTGCTATTCTTGGCATGGACGAGCTGTCTGAAGAAGATAAGCTGACTGTGGCCCGCGCCCGTAAAATCCAGCGCTTCTTGTCTCAGCCTTTCCATGTTGCGGAAGTCTTCACAGGGTCTCCTGGGGTTTTCGTCCAGCTTGACGATACCATCAAAGGCTTTAAAGGCATTATTAATGGTGAATATGACCATTTGCCTGAAGGGGCTTTCTATATGGTTGGCACCATTGAAGAAGCTGTTGAAAAAGGCCGTAAAATGGCAGCCGAAGCTGCTTAATTACGGGTCTTAAATATCCTTGAGCAAGAAAAGGGCGATGTTGCTTTGGACGTTTCTTGATAAAGCCATCGTTTCTTTTCTTGATCAACGACCCCAGCAAAGTTCTTCTCAAGGCCGCAGCAAAGGTTGAGAGGAGAAGTTTAGCATTTTTCATCATTGCTGGGTTTTGACATCCAGGATCGATAGAGACAGAAGGCCCTGCAGAGGGTCTGAAAAAGAAAAGGTCACGCTTCATGGCTGAGGAACTGGTCCATTTCGAATTGGTTTCGCCGGAAAAACTGGTTATTTCCCGTAAATTGGAGATGGTGGTGGTTCCTGGTAGCGAAGGCGATTTTGGTGTTTTACCGCGTCATGCGCCATTCATTTCGACTCTGCGCATGGGTGTTGTGAATATGTATGAAGCTGGGAAAGTCTCAGACAGCTATTTTGTGGCTGGTGGGTTTGCGGAAGTCACAGAGGAACGTTGTACTGTTCTGGCAGAACGTGCAGTGCCCGTGACTGAAATTGATCAAGCTGCTGTTGAGAAAGAGTTGATCGAGGCAAAAGCCGATTTAGAAAACGCAGATACGGATCAAGAAAAAGCAAAAGCGCAAGACCGTGTTGCCACAGCAGAAATGATGCTAACATTGTCAAATGCTAAAGCAGGGCATGCGTAAGGTCTTTGTTGCAAAACAAAACATGGCGAAGTCGCTTTGTTGAGATTTTCTTTTGATAAGAATCAAGTGCGATCAGGTGTGGCCACCTGATCGCTATTTTTTTGCCAAGAGAGTTAAGAAAATATAGCTACTTATGCTGGGTTTATCAGTATGTAGCTCTAAATATTTTTAAGTTTCTTTGATTCGCTCGGTTAAGAAAGAAATTCTGATGATTTTAAAAATAGAATATATTTAATTCTTATAAGATTTTTGATTGTGTAAATATAATTTTCGAATAGCAATATAAAAAACATAAAAATATAATTGAAGCATTGAAATTTTATATTATTGTAATAGAAAAAATAACTGCACACATAAAACAAATAGAATAAATTATTTAATTATAATATTATGTTTTATTTTGAAATGCAATAAAATAGAGAATATTTGTAAAATTTCATTAAAAATGAAATATATTATTTTTACTCCTGTAGAAATATAATAGTTTTTTATAGTCTTCTACCGTCAAGATGAATAATTTATAGGCTGTAGTTTTCATTTTTTTGTAAAATAAAGGCGGTCAAATGCTGTCGTATTTGTTTGGATTTAAAATTTTATTAAGGAATAGTTATCGCTATGCCCGACGATCAAGTGGATTCTCCCCATTCGCCATGGACCGGAACAGAGCTGCCAGATGGGTCGACAATGTGGGTTATCGATAGGCAAAGCTTATGACCTCTCAGATTGGATGAAAAAACATCCAGGGGCTCTGTGTAACTGAAATACACAGAAGGTCGCGATATCACAGATTTGATAAACAGCTACCATAATAATCCAGACGTAATTAAAAAAAATGCTGATAAATTTAAGATAGATGATGCAAAGCCAGAGAATATATTGCCTAAAATGGGTTTGTCGCTTTTCCTGTTAAATCTGTCTTCTGATGCGCGTCAGGATTTACCAAAATTCACATCACTTGATAACAATAGTTTATTGACGGCCATTCGTTCGCGTATAACAAAAGATGTACCTCAACGTAATTTCGATCGGGCCGATCGCATTTTTGATCTTGTGACCGCACTTATATTTATAGTTCATATTCTGATTTTGCCGGTGATGGTGCTTGGCATTATTCCGATTTGGGTTTGTATTTTAATGTGGGTTGTGACCCGCACCAGTCTTGCTGGCGCGGGTCATTATTATATTCATCGAAAGAAACACTATACAAAAAAGGGACATTTCCACTTCGTTCGCAATATGGCACACAGCCTTTTTGATATGAATTATGTTGGCGGATGCTTAACAGCAACGGATGGACATGTGATGGTCCACCATCCTTACCTTATGACGGGCGCTGATGTGAAAAAGGGCTTTTTTGGCGGGATGCTAAAACTGCCCCGTTGGCTTCGGCTCCCTGGATATACTCTCCATAAATTTGGAACATTTCTGACAGGAATGCAAATTCGTGGTTATGAAATCAATTTCTTTGAACGCGAGAAAGACTCCATCCGTGGTGAATTTTGGCTTATGCGTCTTTTGATGTTGGCAGAATTTGCTGTCTGTGCTTGGTTTGGCTTGCTCTGGGTCTGGATGATTCAGTTTGTGATTACACTATGGTATAATACATTTTTGGTAACGTCATCTCATGACTATGAAGACAAAGCTGATGAGAATGATGACAAGCCCATTATGATGTTGCCTCCTGCGCTCCAACATGATTGGGCAGCTTGCCAGATCCAGTTAAGTCATGATCTCACGATCTCTGGCAATCGTTGGGTGGATGTGTTTCTTTCGGCTGGTCTCAGCCCACATCGCGTGCATCACGTCATCCCAAACCAAAAATCGGGCTTTTCTAACCTTTTAAGCGAAGCTAGCGTGCGCTCAGTTTGCGAGGATGCTGGCATGACTTGGGCACGCCCTCAGAATTTCTTTTGGGATCGCTTGCCAAAAATGATTAGAGATTATCTGCTGTCCGATCCTCGCGACCCTACAACAGGTGTGAAGACCAATCCAGGCCTCGGCCTAAGGGCTTGTTTTCAATATGTGGTGACTGGTTTTCGAGGGTTTGGTGCCATATGAGCTGATGAGAGGCTCTAAGGGTCATGGCAGGAAAATCAAGCCATCAATTTGATCCGCATTTTGCTGTAAAATATTAATTTATAGCATTCCCATCTTATGCAAGAGGGAGATGTAATGCGATGCTGAATCTTGAACAACCAAGGTTTTTTAATACACGCTAGAACAAGCGAATATATGTAAAATTATGAATTTAAACTAGAGAATATTTCACGGAAGGGATTTTAATAGAAATGGACATTCAATCAAATATTCCTGTCACAAGATTGCTGGCCGTTGGCACGGCTGCTCCTAAAACTGTTTGGCAGCAGGAAACAGTTGCTGAATTACTTGGTGTGACCAATCCTATTACTAAGAAATTGTTTAAATCACCGCACATAAAACAAAGGCATCTCTATCTTCCCGAAGCAGATTCCAACACAGGACAGCTTCCACAAGAGACAAAATCAGAGCTCATTGCGAAGATGCACAAGGGGGCGTTGGAAATCGGTACCGAAGCAATCCACCATTGCCTTGATAATCTTGGTGCTGGGATAGAAGATATTGATTATCTTGTGTGTACGACCTCAACTGGATTTCTCGTTCCTGGGTTAAGTGCGCTTTATATTCGTCATCTTGGCATGAAACAGTCATGCCAGCGCCTTGATATTGTTGGTATGGGGTGCAATGCTGGCCTCAATGCTTTGAATGCAGTGACCAACTGGACCAAAAGCAATCCGAATAAGTTAGCTGTAATGGTTTGCTGCGAGATTAACTCAGCTTCTTATTGTGTTGATGACACGGTCCGAACGGGTGTTGTGAATAGCTTATTCGGTGATGGTGCTGCTGCTCTTGCTGTCTCTGCATCCGTTTCAGATGTGCCATCCCGGTGGTCTGAACGCCTGAAGGCTGGGCCACGCGTTTATGGATTTGAAAGTTATATTATCCCAGAACAACATGCATCGATGCGTTTTGATTGGGATGAAGAACAAAGTCGTTGGTCATTTTTTATTAGTAAAGAAATTCCTTTTATTCTTGGCGAAAATATAACGACCCCAGTTAACATCTTGATGGATAGGTTTGGGATTAAATCAATAGATAATGTTACTCATTGGATACTACATACTGGTGGTGGTTTGGTGATTGATGGTATAAAAAATGCTTTGGGCTTGAGTGAGCAAAATGTTCAACATACGCGAAATGTTCTATTTAACTATGGGAATCTTTCAAGTGGAAGCTTTTTATTTAGTTATGAGCTTGTTGAGCGTCATGATTGTCCTAAAGAGAATGATTTAGGCATAATGATTACAATGGGACCTGGCGCACAAATTGAGACATGTCTTTTAAAATGGTGAAGTTTCTATAATCACCGCATTATTTTATCGTTAAAGTGCGGTTTTACACAGAAGAGGGCGGCAGTGTGATCTTGACCTCTATACTTGCCGGTGCATTGGTTGCAAGCGGCGTTTATGCGCGCTGGGAAGCGAAACGAAAACCATCTAAAAAGATGTCTGCGCCTCATGTTTCTCTCAAGCGTCATAACCAAGAGTCAGAAAACGAAGACCCTCTGCAAGGGAAAAGCCAGAAAGAAGACTCAAAGACTTTTATCTCACCAGCAGAACAACAAAAATGGGATCAAGAAGCACGTAATCTTAATCGTAAGCTGATGATTTCTGGCGCTTCATTTGCCTGTGCTGTTGGTGGAACCTTATTTTATAGTCCTCTTTTGCTGCTTAGCCTTCCGATTTTGGTCGTACATGCTGGATATATTTATCATCTGGCTATTGAGGGATTGCGAGAAGATAAACGTTTAACTGCTGAAATTATTGTGTCTGCAGGCATTACGACCTTTGTTTTAAGCGGGTTTTATCTTTTAGGAAATTTTGCGACTTTCCATTTTACGCTTCGACAGCGATTACTTCACTCTGTAACCAGAACTTCGCATGAGTCCTTAACCAGTGTGTTTCGAACGCTGCCACGGACAGCTTGGCTGGTGCAAGGTAATGTTGAGGTTGAAGTTTCTGTCGAACAGCTTCAAACAGGTGATCATGTTGTCGTGCGTGCAGGGTCGGTTATTCCCGTTGATGGCAAAATTTTTGCAGGTGAAGGGTCTGTAGACCAGCATATGCTCACAGGAGAAGCGATCCCAGCTGAAGTCATGTGTGGTGATCTCGTTTTTGCAGGAACGTTATTGGTTTCGGGGCGGCTTGTTGTGGTGGTCCAAGACACGGGCAAATCGACGACAGCGGCTGAAATTGGCCGTGTCTTAGAGCGGACAACTGATTTCAAATCAACACAACAATTAAAAGTAGAAGAACTTGCTGACAAACTCGTTCTTCCCGCCGTTGTCGCTGGAATGGTGGCGTTTCCCTTTGTCGGAACGCTTAGGGCAATAGCCCTTGTCGATACGCATCCTAAACGAAGCTTGTCTTTGTCTGGGCCGGTGAGCTTAATGACTTATTTGAGCGATGCTGTGGATCACGGAATCCTGATCAAGGATGGCCGCGCGTTAGAACTCCTGAACAAGGTTGATACTATTGTTTTCGATAAGACCGGCACATTGACGTTAGACCGGTTGAAAGTAGAAACGATTATTGCTGTCAGCCCTAGCGATGAAACCGAGGTTCTGGCTCAGGCAGCATCGATAGAACAGCATCAGAGCCACCCAATCGCGCGGGCTATTCAAGAAGAAGCAGAGCGGCGCGAGCTTTCCATTGAAACAGCAGAAGAAATTGAAATTGAGCGTGGGTTTGGCTTGCAGGCTTTGGTTGCTGGTGCTGTTGTTCGGGTCGGCAGTGCTCGTTTCATGAGGCTCAATGGACTTGAGATTCCATTGGCGCTAGACCACCCAACGCCTATACAGAACACTATGGCTGAGGCTGGCTTAAGAGATGTTGGAACCTGGGTTTATGTCTCTCGTGGAGAGCACATCATTGGGGCGATCGAACTTCAGGCGATGCTGAGACCAGAGACAGAAGCAGTCCTTCGACAGCTCCGTCGTAATAAACGTATTCGCGAGTTTTGTATTCTGTCAGGAGATCATCCAGCCCCAACCCGTTCATTAGCACAGCGCTTAAAGATTGAACGCAGTTTCGCTCAAGTTTCGCCAACGGATAAAGGTCTTATCATTGATGAGTTACAGGCAAAAGGTCATTCAGTTTGCTTTATAGGCGATGGTATTAATGATTCGATTGCTCTGAAAAAAGCAACAGTCTCGATTTCGATCCGTGGCGCTGCAACAATCGCGACTGATACCGCTGAAATTATACTAATGAATGGAACTTTGACACAATTGCCCATGCTTTTCGAGATTGCAACTGATTATGAAAAGAATCTCCAAGGCAGCATTTACGCTAATCTTGTACCTCTTGGTGTGGGTGGGGCGGGTGTTCTTTTCCTGGGCTTTTCATTCCCGCATGTTGTGGTCTGCAATATTATTGCAAGCGTGGCGAGTTTGTGTAACTCAGCGGTTCCTATGGTTCGATCTAAATTGACAGGCAATGCTGTTCCAGTGCGATTAGAACCGCCAAAGACACCTCACAATGAGGAAGAGAATGAGAGCCTTTCGGGTTTCTGACTTGAAGCCAGTGAAAGGCTCTCTGTCTTTGTTTCCACCGCAAAACGGACCAAAAGGGTAAGTCTACCCTTTTGCCCTTTGCTCTTAGGTTTCCACCGCAAAACGGACCAAAAGGGTAAATCTACCCTTTTGCCCTTTACTCTCAGGTTTTCACTGCAAAACGCAGGGTTAAAAGGGCTCCCACTTTAACTAGCTTTGCTCTAGAACTAGTTTTGGCTGCTTTTTTAGATTTTCATTCAAAATCGATGTTTCGCTGAGGGAGTTGCTATGCCATGTCTCGCTGGACATTATCAGAGATAGCTTGGGATCAGCTAGAGCCTGCTAAAATTGATCCTGATATGCTTGCTGTCATAAAAACAGCGGCTTTAGTAGAATATAATAGCCATGATTATGGGCATTACTTAAATACAATCTTTAAAGAAGACCAGGAATTTCAATCAAAAGTTAATGTCTGGGTCAAAGAAGAACGACAACATGGACAGGCCTTAGAAAAATGGGCGATGCTGGCGGACCCTGAGTTTGATTTCGAGAAACGCTTTCAAACTTTCACAGATATGTTTTCTCTTAAAACAGGCTGTGAAGACTCTATCCGAGGGAGTCAAAATGGAGAATTGATTGCACGCTGTATTGTCGAAACAGGAACCAGTTCTTATTACACAGCTTTGGCAGACGCGTGTGAGGAGCCTGTGCTCAAGCTGATTTGTCAAAAGATAGCGGCAGATGAATTTTGCCATTTTAAATTGTTTTACAAATATTTACAACAAAGAGCTGAAAAAGAAGACTTATCACGATTTCGTCGTATATGTCTTGCTTTGGGGCGGATTAAAGAAACAGATGATGATGAACTTGCGATGGCTTTTTATGCTGCAAATGCTTCACCATGTGAGACCTATTCACGTAAAATCCATGGGGGCGCCTCTCTAAAACGGGCAAGCCGTTATTATAAGCGTAAGCATACCCAAAGAGCAGCCTATATGACAGCAAAAGCCTCAGCTGTTGCACCACAGAGTTTTGTGGGGGCTTTACGCGAACGCTTAATTTACGCGTATGTTCGATGGAATGCGGTTGCTAAGGCAGATCTTAGCCTTTCAAGGGGAACGCGCTCTCTTTGAATTTTTTCGAACTGAAGAGCAGACTCTCTGTCACAAGCCATGTGAACATTTGCTTTGTCATCTGAATTTAAGGCATTCTTAAAAATCAAAAAGCCTTTGAGAAGGGAGCGTGCCTGTGAAGCGTGGTATTGTCATCGGGATTATCGGCATTTTTGTCATCGGGGTTGCGATTGGGATTGATTCTCTGAAGGATGAGACGCCGACAGCCTTACCAACCGGTTCGCAAGCTCCGGAACAGGAGCCTGTGTCGTCTTCGCAAGACTCTTCTCGTGATGATCCTGCGCCGGTAAGCAGAGAGAGCTCTTCAGGCATGCTCTCTGAAGACGCTAAAACGGTCTCGTCTGCTCAGGAGAGAGCTTCAGAGCAGACCTCAACGGAACAAATTCCAGAACAACAAACCGGTAAAGAGAAACCCCCAACAGAGCAGGGTTCCTCATATCTAACAGGAAAGCTCCTCCCAAAAGGGCAGGATGTTGCAAAAGCGCCAGGGGCAGAAAAGGCCTCTTCAAACGCACTGGAAATCCCTGAATCTTTCATAAAACCACCAGAATTCACAGTGCTCCGTGTCAATCCCGAAGGCGATGCGGTGATCGCTGGCCGGGCGATGGCGCATGCGAAAGTCATTATTCGCAAGGATAATATTCCTCTAGGCGAAGCAAAAGTCGATGTGCGGGGAGAGTGGGTTTTCATACCCCCTTCTGCCATTCCACCAGGGCATCACCGTATTGATCTTCTTGAAGTGGCCCCCGATGGCAGCGAGCAGCGTTCTGAGGCAGAAATTTTGGTTGTCGTTGCTAAGGCAGGAGAAGATATCGCTGGAAATCCGTCCGATCGTCCTGTGAAACCTTTGGCTATGGCTGTGCCGCGCGATGGTGAAGAGGGACCAAGTTCAATCTTACAGGCGCCACAAGCCCCGTTAAAACAGCCCCAAGAACGGGATGACGTCGCAGAAGAAGCGGCAAGCACTGAGCTTAAACAGGACACAAAAATAAACACGCCGATGCCTAAGGCTGAGCCAGAAAAGTTGCAGATAAGACTGTCTAATGTTGATGTGGCGGAGGATGGAAAAGTCCATATTGTTGGGTTCACCGAAGCTGGGGAAGCGCTAAGATTATATATTGATAACAAACCGCAAGCCGAGGCTGTTGCTGATGAAGCGGGACGTTTTCAGTTCGCGCCAAAAGAAAACCTCCCAAAAGGAAAAACCATGCTTCGTGTTGATGTCGTAGCGGCACAAGGCGATGTTCTCGCGCGGGCAGAAGCTGAGATTACTGTGCCACCAGTGGAGGCAACGGGGTCTTCATGGGCAGGCTCTATTGAGATTAAGCCAGGGCAAAATCTTTGGACAATTGCACGGCAGACTTATGGTCGAGGTCTTCACTACACAATTATTTTTAACGCCAATCAAACCCAGATCCGGGATCCGAATCTGATTTATCCAGGGCAGGTTTTTTCTTTACCCAAACCAGAAGATTTGCAGCAACAGTAAAAAGGGCAGGCCTCTCTAAAAATAATTATGTCATTTTTTTGACAGTTCCAAAGAAGGGAAGTGAACTTAACATTTTGAAAATAAAGCTCTTCAACTATCACGCTGTTGGGGTTTTTGAAAAGAGATGTAATTTTTTTTTGCCCCCCTTGTGAAATTTTTCCTTGAAATGAGCATCGTTCAAAGGCATATGTGTTTTCGACGCAAAATTGCGAGCCTATGGCGCCAAAGACCATAATCAACATGTGATAGAGGGCTTTGGTTATGCTTTACGCAACCGCGTCTCTTTTCGACTTTCCAAGCATCACGCTTGGGTGCCGGGGGGGGATCGGCCCATGAGCAAATTGGATTTTAATGTGATGAAGAAAGAAAAAGAGAGCCGTCCAAACGCGGAATGCTTTGATCTTCGTCCCTATGACCATACTTTCTATAGTGTCGCTTTATTTGCCTTTATCGAGCAAAAAGGCACAGGCATGCGGTGGTTACTCTGATGATAGCGGGCCATCGAGAAAAAGATGGCATCACCCCTGTGGGAAGACGCTAAGAAAGGCTCTTCATGAAAGAGCAGGCGAGAATTCCCAATTTCAAACAGTCTCCCAAGGACGACCCCTTCCCTTATAGAGAGGGCTTTCTTGGGATGTTATGATTTATTGATACCCCAAGGGCTGCCGATGTTATGATGAAGGCGCTAGGGGAAGGGAGTTATCATTATGGGTAATGTTGTGAGCCTGAAAAAACACGCTGAAGATTTGACCTCTTCAGAGCCAACAGAAACAGTTATGGCTCTCGAAGAAGCGATGGAACCACAAGATCAATCTTTGGATCATTTCATAACAAAAGATGGAAAAGTCTTTGCAGGAACCCATTTGATCATTGATCTGTGGGATGCGGAAAATTTAGATGATGTCGATGTGATCGACGAAGCCTTACGAGGCTGCGTTGAAGCCGCTGGTGCGACACTTTTGCATTTGCATCTCCATCGTTTCACGCCAAATGGTGGCGTTTCTGGTGTGGCTGTGCTTGCAGAAAGCCATATTTCAATTCATACCTGGCCAGAGCGTGGATTTGCAGCCCTAGATGTCTTCATGTGTGGTGATGCAGAACCGGAGAAGAGTATTTCTGTGCTGCGTAAATATTTCAAACCCGGGCATTACACTGTTGGAGATCATATGCGTGGTCGTGTTGAATAAGGCCAGATAAGGCGACACGCCTGATTAAAGGGGCTGCCACTTTAACCAGTTTTGCTATAGAGACATTCGCGACTTAGGTTTAGTCGCGGATGATTCTAGAATATAGCGCATGCCACATAAAATGATCATAGGATATGCGCTATATCTTATTGAATTTGCGCAAGTATTCCCAAAGGAGTCTTGAGCGTAATTTGTGGTCAAATGACTTTGACCTTACGATAGGCTTAAATTTAAAAAAACCGCCCAAGCACACTGCTTTGGGCGGTTTTATTATGCTTTGTCGTTCCTTACAGATCTTTTCTCAGCATTTTGCCGTTTCTTTGAATCAGAAAAATGCTGTAAGCCTTTATTCTGGCCGCAAAACGGACAAAAGTGATGAACCAGTCATTTTGCCCTTTGCTTTAGAAGATGGCTCTTTGTTGCAAGGCTTTGTGAAAAGGGATTATAAACCAGCCAGTTTTGGGCCGTGAGCCTTGATATAAGGCTTCACAGCAGGAAGATAATCCCGGTCTGTTTTTTGGATGTGGTTGACCAGCCAATCTTCGATTAGAAAATGCAGGGCTTGCAAGTCAACATTGTGAGCTGATTCTTTGAATTGCTGAGAGAACTCATTGACTTGTGTTGTGAAACGGCGGTGGCTGGTAATGTGCGCGGCCAAGCCATCATAGTTTGCTTTTCGCATGAGGTCTTCTTCATGGGCAAAATGCAGGTCACAATATTCTTCAAGCTGTTGAATGACCTTTGCCAAAGACTCGAATTCTGCGGATCCCTCTAGCATTTCTGAAACTTGATTCATCAAGGACACAAGGGCCATATGTTCTTGGTCAATCACATCGATGCCAAGGGCTATTCCATCATTCCATTCAATGGGCATTTTTTTGTTCCGGTGTCTTCTGCTAAGCGACGTCCTTTATGGAAGACATTTTTTGCAAAGTGAAATTTTAGCTTCTTTACAGAGTAAAGCACATGCTGAACTCTGGGAGGGAAGAGACGTCATGATTTGGGGTGATGTTCATATTTTGCTTTGAGATAGCAGATTAGAGGGAAAATACCAGCTAAAAAGGCGATTAACAGACCATATCCGCCCTCTTTATACCCTTTACGGAATAAATAACATTTGAAAAAACGCGAAAAGAGCCGCCGTATGTTGTTGGCAGGATGGTCAATTTTTCCTCTTTCACACATATCTTGTGCTTTTTGTGTGGCATAGCGGTCGATACGGCGTAAGAGTGCGGTTAAATTGTCGTCAACATAATGAAGTATGCGGCCTTTGGTCCAGCCGAGGCAGGGACCTTCTAGGGTAATAGCAGGGTGGACACGCTGTGGCCCCCATTCTTTTATGCCTTTGGTAAAAAGGATTCGTTTTGCCCCGACGCCAATATTACTGCCCCACCCATGGCGAATCATTTTGGAGCCAACGAAATTATCAAAGGGGATGATGTAAAAGCCAATCTGGTTTTTCTCCCCCTGTTCCACCATGAGTGTGCGAATTTCTGTGGCAAGATCGGAAGGGACATGTTCATCCGCATCGATTTCAAGAATCCAATCTCCGCGACAGGCGCTTAGACCTAAATTACGACGTTCGCCTTCGATATCCCAAGAGCCCTCGATCAGGACGCAGTTAAAGGCTTGGGCAATGGTCTTACTCTTGTCTGTGCATTTATCGAGCACAGCCACAATTTCATCGCAAAAACTAAGACGCTCTAGGCAGGCTGCAAGGCGCTCTTCTTCATTATGGACAAGAATAAGCGCAGTGAGGCTGGCGGCGCCGTCAGCCCGTGTGAGCGGCTCTAAGGGCGGGTTGAAAGGGGGCTGTTCATTCACACAGAATATTCCCTTAAAAAAGACCAATGAAGTGGCAGGAGTCTGCTGCTGCATAATGTTAGGATTTAGGGCTTTAGCAAGGCTCTGTTCTAGTCTTATGCCATAGATCGCGGACAGCACGCTCGACCATAGAAACGGTCAGGCTGTCCATTAAGCTGTCTGTCGTTTTATAATTATAGTCTGGCGCGCTAATCAACTCCTCAGGAGAGTGTTGGGTGGTCACAATAGCGGATTTTGGCCCCCAAGGGCGATAACAATGGGGCTTTCCTGGGCCGAAAAGCGCCAGTGTGGGGACCTGGCCAGCAGCGGCTAAATGGCTTAATCCACTATCATGGCCAATAAAAAGATCACATCGGCGCAAACAAGCAAGGGCCTCGAGAGGATCAATTTTCCCAACAAGATCAATACGACGGGCCTCGGGAATAGCCTCAAGAACAGGTTGGGCTTGGTCTCGCTCTTGGTCGGCTGCAAAAACCGCAATGCGGGCATTTGGAAACAGGCTATCAGCCTGTGTCAAACGTTTTTGCAGTTCTGCAAAAAAAGCAGCACGCCACTGTTTGCCGCGCCAATTGGCTGTCGGGCCTATACCAATCACGGTTTCTTGGGTCGCAGGACCACCGTCTGGTCGGCTGATGCGGGGAATAAGGTCTTGTGCTTTTTCTGTCTGGGCATCGCTAAGCCAAAGTTGTGGTGACCAGACAGACTCAAGGCCAGCAACGCGTGATAGAAATTCAACGCGATGCAAAGAATCGTCTGCTTTCCCACTCAAAAGTCGCTGTTTTGTCCAAAGAAGATAAGAGGTCATCGATCCTCGTAAATCAATGACGAGACTCCAACGATAAGGGACACAGCGTTTCCAAAGATCAAACCAATGAAGGCTATGTTTGCGCTTTGGCATCGGGATGAGACGTTCCAAGCCTGGCATTGCTGAGAACAGAGGGGCCGCTAAAGGACCGCAGGCGATTGTGAAGCGGGCTTCAGGATAACGCTCCCTAAAAGCCGCTAAAAGCCCTGAAGACAAGATCGCATCGCCAAGACGATTGGACGTAATAAAAAGAATGCGCAAAAGGATGCTCCCTATGCGAGCGTGCGGCTAGAGCAAAGCTGGTTAAAGTGGAAACACTTTAACCATGCGTTTTGCGGCAAAAATAAAGACATAGAGCATTTCCACTGATTCAAGATAAAAATGAAATGCTCTAGGGCCGAAACTATCTCAAGGGCCACCATGACGATGAAGTCAACGTCATCCTCAGCGCAACAGG
>DDLW01000016.1 GCA_002340345.1 Alphaproteobacteria bacterium UBA2562
TGCGTTTTGCGGCAAAAACAAAAACAGAGAGCATTTCCAATGATTCAAGATATAAGTGAAAGGCTCTAAAACTTTCCGAGACATTCGCCTGATGTCTTCGATAGCATAGAAAAAGCCGAAAAGAGTCTTCCCTCTTTTCGGCTTTTAAAGTCATCGCAAAAGGATGATCTAAAGATATGTGTTCAAAGTTTTTTATCTTAATTCAAACGATTTGGTAAATCAGCAATCGTTTGATCAATCATGGTCGTTTGTTGTGCTGGCGTCACGGTCTGGCGCAACAAATCTTCGGCTGCAATCATAGCAATGTCGACAGCTTTATTCTTAACTTCTTGGATAGCCTCAGCCTCGGCCTGGGCGATTTTCGCTTCTGCCAGCTGTTTACGGCGTTCAATGGCAGCTTCTAAATCTTGCGCTGCTTTTTCTTTCATGCGTTGTGCTTGATTTTTCGCATCATCCAGAATTTCTTCGGCTTCTTTCAAAGCTTCACGTTGCTTACGCTGATATTGTGCAAGGGTATTTTGGGCTTCTTCCCGTAAAGCTTCCGCTTCATCAAGCTTCTGCTTCACCTCTTCAGCCCGTTTATCCAACATACCCGTCACAGCGGTCCAGATTTTCCGCCCGAGCAGCGCCACAAAAATAAGAAAAGACAGCAGCACCCAATTTTCGGCTGCTAGCAGGAACTCAGTCATTTTTCATCCTCCGTCCTACATATCAGCCTTGGGTTTTCAAGACAGTATCGACAGCAGCACCGCTCGCTTCTTCTGTGACATCAAAACCTGTGATTTTCTGCACAGCGGCCTGGGCAACACCAGCGGCAATACCACGCACATGTGAAAGAGCTTCTTGGCGCTTTGCAGCAATGGCGGATTCAGCTTCTTCGATACGCTTAGCATCCTCAACAGCCTGAATCTCTTCACGCTCACGGAGCTGCGCTGTGAGATTGTCATTGGTTTCACGAAGTTGATCTTGCGCTTGTGCACGCGCATTGGTCAATTCTTGCTCATAAGCGCATTTGACCTGCTCGGCTTCTTCTTTGAGAGCATTGGCACGGTCGACATCACGATCGATTTTGCGCTGCCGCTCTTCAAGAACCTCACCCACTTTCGGTAAGGCAAAACGGCTCATAATCACATAAAGCGCAATAAACGTAATCGCAAGCCAGATAATCTGTTCGTCAAAATAATCGGGATTTAATTGCGGCATCCCGCCACCGCTATGTTCGCCATCATGGGCATCGCTTGCTGCGAAAGCACTCTGCGCCCACCCCATAGATAGGGACACAGCTACCCCTGCCATGGCCCGGCGCCAAAAGCGTTTGCCATGCGCTTTAACCGAACCACGGTTTGCCATGTGATCCATCGCGCCCAAAGGCGTCGCTTTATTTTTCATCGCACCTGTCCCCGGATGTCTCTTGCCCGAAGCAAAAAGCTCTTTTGGAATTTTCCGACAGTTATTTTACAGAGCGTAACCGAACCATACCGATCTTCATAAAAAGTGACTGTCCCTTTTGAGAGAAAGCACTCTCGTTTTTGCAGACTGCAAAAGATCAAATATAAAACAGTTGGGGGCAATTCCTGCTAAGACGTCATTTTCAGCATGTTCGTTTTCTTAAAGACAGAAACATGCTTTATCTCTTTCCCACAGACGGCCTTCTGAATAGCCAAGACCATAGAAACCTCTGTAGATAAGATATCAGGCGGCATGTGAGGAGAGACGCTTACCATAACCAATAAGCTTTCCCTCCTCAAACTCATGCAAGCACCAATCCTGGTCTTCGCCTTAAGCGAACAGGATCAAGAAGGCGATCAACAGAGCGAACAGAGCCACAGCTTCTGTCAGGGCGAAGCCCAGAATGCCAATCCCGAACACTTCACTACGCGCAGCCGGATTGCGGCCAATGGCCTGAATCAGGTTCGAGAAGATGTTGCCAATACCGACGCCGACTCCCATCAGAGCGATAACAGCAATACCAGCACCGATCATTTTCGCGGCTTCAACTTCCATCGTCTTTTCCTCTTCCAATCAAAGGCGTTTAAAAGGACTATCCTTAAAAAGTTCCGAAATCCTCTGGACTGCTTTTTACAAGCAGCCTTAATGGAGATGGATCGCATCGTGGAGATAAATGCAAGTCAAAATCGTAAAGACATAGGCTTGCAACACCGCCACGAGGATTTCAAACCCTGTCAGGGCCACATTTAGCACCATCGGTGCCAGACCCGCTAGAAACCCAACTAAGAAGGTGCCATCACCTTCGGCGCCGATGCCGAGATTGAACAGCAGCAACGTTGAAAATCCAGCGAAAACTTTCAGCATTGTGTGCCCCGCCATCATATTGGCAAAGAGCCGGATCGACAGGCTGACGGGGCGAGAAAGATAAGAGATCACCTCAATTGGCACGATCAAAGGGGCCATGGCCACGGGTGCACCAGAGGGGAAAAAATATGTAAAGAAATGCAGGCCATGTCTTGCAAGCCCAACGAATGTCACAAGGACAAAAACGACCAAGGCCAGGGCAAAAGTTACAAAAATATGGCTTGTGAAGGTAAAGCTAAAAGGAATAAGGCCTAAAAGATTACCAAATAGGATGAACATAAAAAGTGAGAAAATGAAGGGAAAGAACTTGCTCCCCTGGCTCCCAACATTTTCGCGCAGCATATTTGCAATAAACTCATAGGCCATTTCAGAGAGCGCTTGCAAACGTCCAGGAACCATTGCGCGCTTACTGATGCCAACGGTCATCATCAAAGTAATCACAGCAACAGAAATCACCATCCACAAAGCAGAATTGGAGAATGAAGCATCGATCCCGCCCAGATCAATATGAATCAAAGAGATAATATCGAACTGATGAAGCGGATCCAATTTCGGTTCTTGCGTCATAGTCAAGGCATCCACCCATGATGTTTTGGTTTCTAGGGTTCCAAGACAGAAGGCGTCTCCTTCTATCCTTCCATCAAACCATCTTTTCCCAACTAGCGTAGGAGGCTTTTGCTCAAGATCTTGAAGCTTGAGGCCTCCCCATGGCCAGCGCTCATTCTTTATTTGGCTCTCCGCCCTTTTGTGCTGCGGTCTCTTTTGGAACCTTATCAGCACTTTGTCCCATCCTCATGGCGTTGCGATAGACATTTTGGATGCCAGCTGCAAATCCAAAAAGGATAAAAACAATCATCAAAATGGGGCGTGTCCCCAAAACTTCGTCCAGCACATAGCCGATCCCGAAGCCAACCAAAATCGCGGAGACTTGATCAATGGCGATTCTCATAGCCTGCCCCATCATCGCCCTTGGCGCTTTTGGATCGGGTTTTGGCTTGTCCGTCTTTTGGCGCACCTGTTGGACTTTTTCCCCAAGGGCTTCCAGAGACGGCAGATCGTCATTTTCTGTCATCGAGCGATCATTCTCCCTATTTTCAGAGCCGTGCTGTACCACTCTTCAGTAGGGCCACACTATGTTCGGCACCCTATTTGCGTTGTTTCGCAAAAAAGTGCAAGCCTTTTCCAAGGGTTTTCTTGCTCTTTTGCGCAAGGTTCCGAAATAGACTTTTTCTCTTGCCACCTTGCCGCATGTCTCGAGAACAAAACACACACAGCCTTGCGCCGCATACCAACCGACAGAGTCTACACCTCTTCGGTCGGTCTTTTTCTCAAGCGCCGCACGGGCTGAACCAACCAGTCATCGCTTTCTATTTTTGTCGGTTGGTCTCATTTGAACCAAAAGCACAATACTCTTGAAAACCGCGCGCACCTTAGGCCGGGCTTTTGCCCCTGTCAAGCAGCGACACGGGCTTTTCCTCAATCCTAAGGACAATCTTTTTGCGGAATGGCCCCCAAAAACCACAAAAAAGCTATGGTTTCGGCTTTTTTTGCGAAACCTTTCCCTCTTTTGCAGTAGAGAAGCGATGAACCCTTCTCCCGTTTTGTTGCCTTTATGCGGATTGACGGCAATCCTTATCCATCGATTTGACCTTAAGCAGATTCGCGCAAGGCTTCTGCTGTGCGTAAATCGACAGATACAAGCTGAGAAACACCTCTTTCTGCCATGGTGACGCCGAAAAGGCGGTCAACTTGGGCCATGGTCATACGATGGTGGGTAATCAGTAAGAACCGTGTGCCGGTCGTGCGAGAAATCTCTTGTACGAGCTGACACATCCGATCGACATTCGCGTCATCCAAGGGCGCATCCACCTCATCCAGAACACAAATTGGCGCTGGATTGCTGAGAAATACCGCGAACAAAAGCGCCAAAGCGGTCAAAGCCTGTTCCCCCCCTGAAAGCAAGGAGAGAATTTGTAATCTTTTCCCAGGCGGGCTGGCCATGATCTCCAACCCCGTATGCAAAGGATCGTCTGGGTCCGTTAATTGGAGATAGGCCTTGCCGCCATTAAAAAGCCTGGCGAAGAGTTTTTCAAAACTTTCATTCACTTGGTAAAAGGCCTGCATCAGCCTTTCCCGCGCTTCCTTATTTAACGTCGCAATCCCTTGCCGTAACTTCCCGATCGCCGTTTCCAAATCAGCGCGTTCATTCTCCATGCCTTCGATTTGGGTTTCCATTTCTTGCACTTCGATTTCAGCGCGTAAATTCACAGCCCCCATAGTCTCACGTTCAGAATTCAAACGGCGCAAACGCGATTCTAGAGCGTCCGGATCATCATCGACAATGATCTCTCCCAAGCCTGCGGCTTCCAGAGCTTTTTCTGGCGCACATCTGAGCCTTTCGGCAATCCGCTCTTCGACGGCTTGCTCATTTTGACGTGTTTGCGCTACGGCCCCTTCGGCACGCACAGCGGTCTCACGGGCCTTTGCTAAATGCGCTTCTTTTTCTTTCAGATCTTTTTGGCTTTCATTGGCCTCTGTTTCCGCCTGTGCGAGAGCATCCCCCGCCAAACGTTTTTTATCCTCGGAGATAGCAATCAGATCAACAAGCTTTGTCCGGCGCTCTTCAATCTCCAAAGGACGTTGGGCCAAGGATTCTAAGCGATCTTGGAAATCGGCATGGCGCGTTTCCAAGCTGGCCAGATGCCCCGCTGCCGCCGCAACCCGCTTGTCCCAATTGGCGCCTTCTTCTGCGATTGCGCCCAGACGACGCCTGCGTTCTTCGCCTTCGCGGGCAATGCGATCAAAAGAGGCCTTGGCTTCGATTAACGCCGCACGAGACGCGCCCACAGTCTCACGAAGGGCGCCCAATTGCGCGCGTTGGGCCGCCAGATCTGGCAGGGACTCTCTTTTTTGGAGAACCTCTTCCGCTTCGATCTCTGTCTCTGCAATTTCGTCTTGGAAGCGCTGAAGACTGTCTTCGACCCCTGTTATTTTAGACCTGAGCTGCCCGGCTTGCTCGGCCAGCTGCGACAGCTCTTGCCGCGCTTTATTCACCGCTGCGAAATGGTCTCTCACCGCCTCTCTTGCGGTTTTTTCAACGATTTCCGCTTGTTGCATCGCCTCACGAGCATCTTCAAGATGATCAAGGGCGGTTTCGACACGGATTTCGGCTTCCACCAGCATGTCTTGTAATTCAACAAGGCGATTGCGCTGTTTCAAGCGTACAGCGGCCCCTGTTGGCGCACTTGCGCTGCTTTGATACCCATCCCAACGCACAAGATCCCCAGCGCGGGTCACAAGGGCCTGCCCTGGTTTCAAGGCGGCTTGTTGGGCCAAAGCCTCTTCTAACGCACCAACAAGCCCGATCTGCGAGAGCCGCCGTGCTAAAGCCTTAGGGGCTTTGACTTTTTCTTGCAGGCTGGTCATGCCGACGGGAAGATCTGGCACAGGGTCATAGGCGGGCAAAGTCGCCCAACGCGACGCCGCTTCTGGGTGGTCTTTCCCCTCTGGTGCGGCCAAATCATCGCCGAAAGCTGCTCCTAATGCGGCTTCATAGCCTGCTTCAACGGTCAGGCTATCAAGAATAGGGGCGGTTGATTCTTCTTTCTCACTGGCCAGAAGGTCTTCCAAAGCCGAGGCTTCTGCCGCCAAGCGATCATAGGCCGCCCGTTCCTTCTGTAGCGCCTCATTATAGCGTTGATGTGTCTCTTGGCAGTGAGTCCTTTGCAATTCGGCGTCTTCGGCCTGGAGCCTGGCATCTTCAAGCTGTTCTTCGGCCATTGCAACGGCTTCTTCCGCCGCTTCTGCCGCCTCCAAAGCCTCTGCTTGCGACGCAAGCTCTTCTCTTTGCGCCCTCAAGTCCGACATGCGGTCTTGTAATCTTTGGCGACGCCTTTGCAGTTCTTCCACGGACCGATCAAGTTCACGCTGGCGCGCCTCAGCTTCCGCAATGGCTTCGGTCAGGGACGCTTGCGCGGCTTCATCGATCTCGACCTTGTCTTTTGCCGCATCAACACAGGCCGCAGCGGCTTCGCAAGCTGCCTCTTCGCCTTCAGAATCTTGGAGAAGTTCAGCGCGTTCTTCCTCCAAACGCGTACGGGCAGCAGCAGCGTCTTCGGCCAAGCTGCGTTCCCGTTCCATATCTTGGCGACTTTGTTCGAGGTGACGCTCGACCTCTTGCCGTTCTTGGCCAAGGCGCGATTCTTCTTGGTCAATCTGTTCCCGTGCGACAAGAAGTCTTTGCAATTCTGCGGCGGCGGCAGCTTCTTTATTGCGCAGCTCCGGTAGCACCAAAGCGCTATTGGTTTGGTTCGTGGTTGCCCGCGCGACATGGGTTGTCAGCTCGGCCACAATGGCTTCTGCCTCGGCAAATTGGCGTTGCGCGTGCTCACGCTCCTGTTTTGCAGCGCTCCACCGCAAATGGAGGAGTTTCGCATCATTATGGCGAATCTGTTCAGAGAGACGACGATACCGAATCGCTGATTTCGCTTGTTTGCGCAAATTTTCAAGCTGCTTATTCAGGGTCACAAGCACATCATCTAAGCGCTCTAGATTGGTGGACGCCGCTTTCAGCTTTTGCTCTGCTTCATTGCGCCGCGAATGGAGCCCTGCAATCCCAGCCGCTTCTTCTAAAAGGTGGCGCCGTTCTGCGGGCCGGGCGTTAATCAAAGCCCCGATCTGTCCTTGGCTGACCAAGCCCGTGGATTGCGCCCCCGTTGCCGCATCTGCGAAAAGCAAAGTGACATCGCGGGCACGCACATCTTTGCCATTCACTTTATAAGCAGAACCGCAACCGCGTTCGATTTTCCGGGTGACCACCAGCTCATCACTATCATTAAACGCTGCTGGGGCTGAGCGCAGGCTATTATCAAGGGTGACCGCGACTTCCGCAATATTGCGCGATGGCCGATCTGATGTGCCGCCAAAAATGACATCATCCATCTCGCCCCCCCGCATGCGACGCGCGGAATTTTCGCCCATCACCCAACGCAGAGCTTCGACCAAATTGGACTTGCCACAGCCATTGGGGCCAACGACGCCTGTGAGCCCTGGCTCGATCAAGAGTTCTGTGGCATCCACAAAGGATTTGAATCCAGAAAGACGAATTTTCGAAAACTGCACCAAGAGAAAGCAATCCTAACGTCTATAACTAAGGTCAAAGTCATTTGATCACACATTACGCCCAGACATCCTCGCGTAAATTCAAAGTGATCTTATTGTTCTTAAAAAAGGCTTTAAATCCTTTGCAAAACAACCGAAGAAAATAGCTTAATGAATTGTTATATAATTGAAAATTTATGATTTCCCTATGATGTCAAGCCTCTGTTTTTCGAAAGCCACCCCACCATAGTGATCATCGCCAGCTTTATCGGTTAAGTGATTCCGTTCCTCATCCATGCTGTCAAGCCTTCAAATCACAGAGGCCCTAAACCCCAGTGAATGCTAAGCTTTCAGGTGGGAGACCTTTCTTGTCTTGTTAATCTGTTCTGCGCATGGGAAGAAGGGACTCCGATTTGTCATATTTCTATATCCCTACTTTTGAGAATAACAATGAAGGGATCTCGGATTTTGCTTGCGAGGCAAACTCTATTTTTATATAGCCTAAATGCCTGTCTTTGCGTATAGGGAACAAGCTATATCTCATTGATTTCACGCAAGGATCCATATGCTCTCTGTTTTCAGATCCTGCCAACCTTGCTGAACATTTATGAGCTTTTTTCACTCTTTAGGAGTTTTTCTCGTGACCCTTCTCGTCGGACAAAAAATCCCCAAGGCCATTCTCAAAACAATGGGCGCCAAAGATCCAGAAGAAGTCATCACCACAGACCTCTTTGCCCAGAAAAAGACCGTTCTTTTTGCCGTCCCAGGCGCTTACACCCCCACCTGTTCCGCCAAACATCTCCCTGGTTATGTTGCAAAAGCGGCCGACTTTAAAGCCCGTTCTGTCGATCTCGTCGCGTGCCTTTCTGTCAATGATGTCTTTGTTATGGATGCTTGGGGCCG
Source organism: Alphaproteobacteria bacterium UBA2562 (assembly GCA_002340345.1). Lineage (GTDB taxonomy): Bacteria > Pseudomonadota > Alphaproteobacteria > UBA2562 > UBA2562 > UBA2562. Next base: position 8,317 of record DDLW01000016.1, read on the forward strand.
AGATCAAAAAGCAGGAGACGCTGTGATGATGCTTGCCGATGGCAGCGCCGCCTTCACCCAAGCCCTTGGCTTAGACATCGACCTCACAGCGGCGGGCTTTGGCATCCGTTCGAAACGCTATGCTATGGTGATCGAAGATTGTGTTGTCACAGCCCTCGAAATTGAAGAAAGCCCTGGTATTCTTGATGTCAGCGCGGCGGATAGAGTGTTACTGAAACTCTGATCTAGACATTTTTGCCAATAATGCTCTTCTGGCGCGCGATGTTTAGGAAATTTTGACCCTATTCTTTCATACTTCCCCCATACCAACCTACAGAGTCTCTGACGGTTTTGTTGATCGTTTGCTCAAGCGCCGCACAGGCTCATAAGGGTTGATCGTTTGCTCAAGCGCCGCACAGGCTTAACCAACCAACGATCGGTCTTCACGTTTGCTGGTTGGTACACCCCGCAACGGGGCGCTGACCAACAGTGCAAAAAGCGCTGCTGACAAAGGATTCGCGCAAAAATGGCAGATACTCAGACAACATCCGATGAGGATTTTGACGATCTTGACAAACCCGTTTTCAGAAAAAAGCGCAATCCGCTTGCCTTGATTATACCGGTACTTCTGCTTTTGCTGCTCTTAGGGGCTGGTGTCCTCTATTTTCTTTGGACCCAGGGGCAGCTTCCCATGCTTGACCCGATTATGTCAAAAATCGAAAAGACACTAAAGTCACAATCCATATCGCCAGAGCAGCGGTTGGTTGAATTGCCTTTAGGGCCGATGATTTTTACCTTAATGCAAAGCCAAGGGCGCAATTATCAGCTTTTGGTTGATATTATCGTCGTCACACGCGGTGAAACGAATTCTGTTGAAATACAGACACATACCCCCCTTGTACGCCATATTATGAATATGCATCTCCGCGAGATTCGCTTGGATGATCTTCGTGAACGCGGCAATCTGGACGCTCTTCGCGCGGAAATTAAAGAACGACTGAATGCAGCTCTCGACGGCATTGCAGAGGTGGAAGAGGTTCTGTTCAAGGAAGTCAATATTCAGCAGTAAGGATACCCAAGGATTTCTAGAGAACAAATCATAAGACAAGCAAAGCTGGTTAAAGT
>DDLW01000301.1 GCA_002340345.1 Alphaproteobacteria bacterium UBA2562
TTGCGGCAAAAACAATAAGAGAAAGCATTTCGTGTGTGTCTATCATCCCCCAAAATGCTCTAACGTTGGGAGAAGAGCAGGCGTTTTTGTAAACGGCCACGATAGTTTGGATAGTTTTTGTTAAAATATTGCGTTGCCAGGGCAAAATTATCGATGACGTTAATCCGGAGCGGGCCATCTCCGCGTGTATCCTCCAGGACTTGCAAATCTCCGATATAGATAATCTCACCGGCGCGGACATGAAAACCGCCATATTTCGGCTGTTTTGTGTGTGTGTTCAGGCCCCATCTATCGAAAGTGTACTGATGAAAAATAGCCTGGGTGGCAAAATATCCAGCGGGCACAAGATAAGCATGAAAGTTTGTTGTATTGGCATAAGTAAAGAGAAGATGACGGTCACCGATGGAAGATTGAACCTTTGGCTGACTATATTTAAAAATAACACCACCTGATGAATCATGGCCATTGCCAATAACAATGCCCACATTTTGAGGGAGCGGTTGGTTTTGGTTAAAATATTTGAGCATGGCCTCTGAGGCATGTCTATTCTTCGAGGAACAAGCACTTAGCCCTAAGACGATATAGAGAAGAAAAATTGATATTTTAAAGTTCATCATAGAATCTTTCAAACTATGTTCTTATAGAGTTTACTTAATCTTCTAGACTATCAAGTAATTGTTTTAGCTTTTTAAGACCATCCATTTTCCGACTGGTAAATTGAATATCTCTTGCCGTGAGACGGTTTGCCAACATGGGGTATTTTCTTGCAAATTTCTCTTGTATTCGGCGATGTCCTTGCCGTGTAATGATAAATCTGACGCCGAACTCACTCAGACGGTAGCTGATCAGGTTCCCCAGGGACACCACTTCGCCTGGTTGGATGAGGATCCCGCCAACTTCAGCTTGACGTCTTTGGGGATCAAAGCTGAAAAACTCTCTTTCCCAAGAATTATCGCGTCTTGAGCGGTAAATAGTCATGGAATCCGCACGTGAAATATAGTAGTACCCAGCCGGGACGAGAAAAAGCCTTAAATATTGATCGAGCGTAAAATTTTTATCCCCCGGAAGACTTTGATACGGGGCCTTGATGGCATGGCTTTGCGGTGCAAGGGTGAGGGTCACTTTGCTTTGAAATGTAAGAGACTCATCCGCCGTTGCCGGGTCCTCGGTAAGATGCGCACGGCCAATAACAATGGCCATGCCCTGGGGAAGACCTCTTTGAGGATTGATATAGCGCTCCGCAGCGTCTGAGCTATTGAAATCGTGGAAAACAGCTTTGTACGTGTCTACATATTTCTGAGAACAGGCTGACACGCTGACAACAAGCAGAAGCGCTAAAATAAATATTTTGCTGATTTTAAAAAAAGGGGAGCGCATTATAAGACCCTAAAACATATGGTGATATATCTCCCTATAACAGAAATTTTTAAGAGAGAGAAGAAAAACAATTCTTTAAATTTTTAGGTTGCTGACAAAGCCTCCTAAAAATTTTCCCCCCTCCCCTGCCAAATTTACAAAAGCTTTTTGAGAGACTTTTTCTCGGGAAAGTCGTCTCATTTCGCGCCTGCGAAAAAAGGATTTTGTCACCATGCCCCCCGTTTTTGTCATTAACCTACCAGACTCTGCGGAACGGCGCGATCGGCTGTCCCAACGCTTCAAAGCTTTGGGGGTTGTGTTTCACCTTTTCCCTGCCGTGAATGGCAAGAGCCTTGACCTGACTGCCCTGGCCAACTATCCCTTAGAGAAAAGACTCCGGCACTATGGGAAGCCTTTAAGTCCCGGCGAAATTGGGTGCTATCTCAGCCATTACCAGCTGTGGCAAAAGCTGCTTGTGGGGCCCCATGAGCAGATGGTGATTGTCGAAGATGATATTGAAATCCCAGACGATTTCCCAGAGATCTTACAAAGCCTGCAAACCGTCTCTGTGCCTTGGGAGATGATCCGGCTGTTCGGCACCCGCCCCCGCCCCGCAACCCGGATCCAAGATTTATACGGCGCCTATCATCTGGCACGGCTGAAGAATGTGCCCAGCGGCGCATGTGCTTATGTGCTCAATCGACGCGGCGCCGAAAAGCTGGTCGCAGCCGGCAAAGAAATCCTGATCCCCGTTGATACCCTGATGGACCGCTATTGGGAGCATGGCTTGCAAATCTATGCGGTGCAGCCCTACCCCATTTCTCACCGGAATTTACACCGTTCGGATATCGACCATGTCAGCCAGCGCAAGGATTTGCACCAACGCAAGACGTTCGAGGTGATCTGGCGCAAAAAGCTGCGCCGTCTCGGCGACCATTGGGGACGATTTTGGTTTGCCTTGCGCCATCATCCGTAAAGCTGCTTTTCGCTTCCAATCTTTCCAGAATCCATTATTTTAAGGCAAATTTTCCCTTTGCTTTAAGGAAGACGGCCATGACCCCCTTCTCTTTCCAAGAGATGTTCCCGCTCGGCGACGATGAAACCCCCTATCGCAAAATCACCAGCGACCATGTCAGCACGGCAAGCTTGCAAGGGAAAGAGGTTCTGGTGGTGGATCCTCAAGCCCTGACCTTGCTGGCAAAAGAAGCGTTCCATGATATTTCTCACCTCTTGCGCCCCGGCCATTTGGCGCAGCTGCGCAAAATCCTAGACGATCCAGAGGCCTCGGATAATGACAAATTCGTCGCTTTAGACCTGCTGAAAAACGCCAATATCTCGGCAGGCGGCATTCTGCCCATGTGCCAAGACACGGGCACCGCGATCATTATGGGCAAAAAAGGCGACCAGGTCTGGACCGGCGGCGGCGATGAAGCGGCCCTGGCCAAGGGCGCCATGCGCACCTATACCGAAACCAATTTGCGCTATTCCCAAGTTGCACCTTTAAACATGTATGAAGAAGTGAATACAGGCAATAACTTGCCCGCGCAAATCGACCTCTATGCCACCGAGGGCCAGGCCTATAAGTTCCTCTTCATGGCCAAAGGCGGGGGGTCGGCCAATAAGACCTTCCTTTATCAAGAAACCAAGGCGTTGCTGAACCCAGAACGGCTGATGGCCTTTTTGGATGAGAAAATTAGGACATTAGGTACCGCCGCCTGCCCGCCCTACCATTTGTCCATCGTCGTCGGGGGAACCTCTGCCGAAGCCAATTTGAAGACCGTCAAGCTGGCCTCGGCCCGCTATCTCGACGGCCTGCCCATCGAAGGCACCAAAGGCGGCCATGCCATCCGTGATGTCGCCCTCGAAGCCGAAGTCCTCGCCCTGACCCAGAATATGGGCATCGGTGCGCAATTTGGCGGCAAATATTTCTGCCATGATGTCCGGGTCATTCGCTTGCCCCGCCATGGCGCCAGCTGCCCCGTCGGGATCGGTGTCTCTTGCTCTGCCGACCGCCAGGCCATGGGCAAAATCACCAAAAACGGCGTGTTCATCGAACAGCTCGAAACCAATCCCGCGCAATATTTGCCCGAAACCGAAAGCACCCAATTGGGCGGCGAGGTTGTCGCCATCGACTTAACCCAGCCCATGCCCGAGATCTTAAAGACCTTAAGCCAATATCCCATCAAAACCCGCCTGTCTTTGAACGGGCCCTTGATTGTCGCCCGCGATATCGCCCATGCCAAATTGAAAGAACGCCTGGATCGCGGCGAAGGCTTGCCCGATTACTTCAAAAACCACCCGGTCTATTATGCCGGCCCTGCGAAAACGCCCGAAGGCTATGCCAGCGGCTCCTTCGGCCCGACCACCGCCGGGCGCATGGACAGCTATGTCGATCTGATGCAAGCCCATGGCGGCAGCATGGTCATGTTGGCCAAGGGCAATCGCTCGGCGCAAGTGACCCAGGCTTGTCACAGCCATGGCGGCTTTTACCTTGGCTCCATCGGCGGTCCGGCCGCGCGCTTGGCCCAGGATTGCATCAAAAAAGTCGAAGTCGTCGAATATGAAGAGCTCGGCATGGAAGCCATCTGGCGTATCGAAGTCGAAGACTTCCCCGCCTTCATCGTTGTTGACGACAAGGGCAATGACTTCTTTAAGAGTTTGTAAGCGGGGGGACGTGCTACAAAAGAGCCCGGCGGTCTGTGCGTCGGGCTTTTTTTTCGCTGGCGCGAAAAGGGGGCGACTTTTTCGAGAAAAAGTCTGTCAAAAAGCTTTTTTGCAAGGGTGAGGATAATCTGTGATCAAATTAGATCACCGATGGCTTTACTAACCCGTCCAAAAAATAGAAATATAGCGATAAAGAAGCGCAAAATAGCAAATTGATGAAATATAGAGCGCCCAGCTGAAGAGATGAAACTTATTATATGTAATTAAAGAATTCTTGACAATTTGGCGAGCAACGCCAATCTCATAATCGTTTGCATCACCTTTCTTGACAAAAGACACAAATTCTTTACATCTATTCAAAGGTATGTTCGCTAAATCGCCAAAAAATACAAGATCTAACTTCTCCCATTCGATATGTTCTGCTCTTTTACTTTCTTTTATTGTTAAATTTAATTTAGGGTAAAATGATAAAATGATCAATATGAATGCAGCCATTTCACAAGCAAGAAAAGTGATGACTGCAAAGACTTGATCCCAATGGGCTAAATCAAAAAACGTATTACCTGGAAATAAGCGCGGCGCCGCCATCAAAAGCACCGCATTAAAGGTTAACAAAGCTGCGTTTTTTGCCTCAGCAAATCTCTGATGGTCGAGAACGATTTTAAGTATATCTAACATTTTTGGTTCTTTTCTAATGCTTCTTCACAAGAAGTATATGCTATGAATCGTCTATATCGATATATTTCTCACCAGAACTTAGAACAACATCTTTTATCTCTCCATCTTCGCCATAAATGATGGAGCCCGCCTCTCCTTGGTTTACATATCTCAAGAGTTTCGCTGCTATTTCTCTCTCTATTAATTCTCTATCTCTTTTTTCTTTTTCAATTTTTTCTTTATTTCTCTTTTCTTTCTCTTTTTCTTTTCTCTCTTTTATTTCTTCCTCTATATTTTCTTGTGTATTACGCAATACAGAGAAAAGCTCATTATAGGCTCTCGGTATATTTACATTTTCTCCTTTATAAATAATTGTACCGTCATGAACGAGAATAGGCGGTGGTGTTGGGATATAGGCTGGTTTCTCTATGGCATCACCAGCATTGTTAAATTGTTTGAAGAGCAGATTTGTATGGCTAATAATATCGCCCAAAGCTGCAAGATAACCATCATGAAGGGCTTCTCCACCACCACTGCCGCCAGCTGGAGAAAAGGGTGGCAATTGAGGCGAAGGCTCTCCGCTTGGAAACGGTCCATCGCTTGGAAACGGCCTCCCATTTGGAGAAAATCCGTCATTTTGAGCTGGCCTATCAGAGTTTATTGTGAGGGGAATATATGCATAAGGGTAAGGCCGTTGCGTTACCTCATTCATTTCCTCACCATTTTTATGGAGAAGACCTTTTAGCTTATTATTCTTTGGATCCCTAAATTTCCCATTATGTTCGTAGATTATCTTAAAATTTGTACCAAAAAGATCTTTCGAATTGCTTTTCAATAAAAGATGATAGCAAGCGTTGATCATGAACGGTTTAGTGTCTTTCAAAAAGCTCGACAGAACATCGGCAAGAAGACGTGCGGCTTCAATAGATAATGTCAAATATTCCGGGCCAGCATAAACAGAAACACGAAACCCTGTATCAATAGTGGGTCCAAAAAAATCATAATTACGGAGGTCATGGATAGCAGTTCTCAACTTTTCTTGCAGATCCCGGTGCGAATCAAAAATTTTTCTTTTCTCTGCCTCACCCATCGCCTCATTGGCTAAATCTTCTGGCGATTTTATATTTGGATCTTGAAGAAATGTTCGCAACCCCATTTCCTTTCCAATAAAATTCAGCCAGTCAATACCACTTTCTCTACGATTTTGAGGAACAATAATATTGTCAAGACCAATAATTCCTGTCCATAATGTTGGCTTACAACTTAGGGACATTAACTCTTTTTCACATACATCGAATATTTCTTTATCTTCATCTTTTAAATGATTAAAATACTCATTCGTCAAAGTTTCCTGGACAGCGTCTTCAATCACAGCAATTAATTTCTTTTGCGTTTTTATTGTAGCACTTATCAAAACCAAATAATGAGCGGGTGAGGGAACACGTGCATGAAACAGAATCTCATCGCCTTGTGTTTTCCAGTAATTTGGCGGCGTTCTTTCACCCTTTATCCATAATTCCCTCATGGTTTCTTGTGCTATATCATCACATCTCGAAGTGAAGTTACGTAATGTATTTAAATACTCGTCCTGAAAAGTTTTCTTAGCTTTCTCAAAAAAATGCTGGACGAGAAAGCTCCACGCAAATCCTAAGCTTGTCCTGCTCTCATCTGAAAAGCCGTAAATTTGCTTAATTGACGTCGAATTCGTAAGATCAAAACTGATGAACACCCTTGTGTTAGGTTTTAACAGCTGTTCCAAGTTATCGTGATATATCTTATTACCAGAAGCGGCCATCTTTGTTCTCTTTAGTTGCATAAAAGAACAAGAGAAATGCCGGGGATCATTTTAATCGAGTTCTTTTATAAAATTTTGTGATGTTTCAAAACCGACATTAAAATAGCTCGCAAGACTGTCGATTTTTTGATAATGACTCTTAAATTCATGTGTATTGACATATTGTTTGGCCTGGTTCGGCCATAGGGTAAGTCGTGTTGCAGCTTTAAGCAAAGGCTCCATCGCTTTTCTTAGTGGTGTCCTGAAATCCACCTCAAACGGGTCACGAAACAATGGCTTAGCTAAAAGCGGGTAATAACGAGACCCCTCCAATGATTGAATGATCTGACGCGCTTCTACGACAACACATGCAGCAACAACCAAATGCCTGTATTTAGGCTCATCAGGCGCAGGACTTCTTACTTTTGTATATACTCCTCCCGATGATACGACCGCGATAAAATCCTTATCATTTTTGGGCTCTATTTCCTGAAAATCTATATTCATAAAATGCATAAGATTGTAAACACTGAATCCAGGGTTGAGCTCATATTTACCCATAATGGATTCAGTCGTCAACTTAAAAAATTGATCTATAAGGTTATTATCACTCGGTTTAGATGCGCTCATTGCACAATCCACTGTTTCAATGGGTTGGAATGGCAGAAATTTCCTACTATGGGGCGAAATCTGCCTGCTATAAGAATTTCTATTGTAGCAAAATTTTTCCCGCACCGCATCCACTCCGTTTATTAAAAGCCATCGCGCTTTCTTCAGGCGCCATCAACATAAAGGCACGCCATGTCTACTTCGATACCCGCTAAATTATTTAAGCCCTAAACTATATTCGTCAAGGCAAGGGGTGCAATTTAGTTTAATTTCACTCAATCAACCTTCATAGGTTTTATTGCCAATCGCAATGCCTCTATAAATTATAACGGGCGGATGTAAATTATATATTGACAGTTTTCAATTTCTTCACTAAAGTACGATTTTTTTATTTTATATGATGTATCTCTTGTCACTTTGTCGTTTTTTTTCGACAAAAATTTCGTTTGCCTGTTTTTTTGATCATATTCAATGCGTTATCTTAGAGAATAAATCATATTTTAGCCTTACAGAGATTTCACGCCGAATAGAGTGATTTTTCTCATATATGGAATTTCTTATCCAGCTCAAAAAAATTACACGGTCTAGAACAAAACACATTCAAGTAAAAGCCTCTTTAAAGAGACATTTTCTGTCAAAAATAAATGCATAGAGCCTTTCTGCTGATTCACATAAAAGCGCAATGCTCCAAAACATACTCAACAACTCCTGTTCTCATGTCACAAAGCGATATTTTGTGCTTAACACCCAAGATGACTACTTTTAGACAATATCTTATCGCGAATGCAACCTTTAAAGTCACATTTGGGATATTTTAGAATACAGGACAAAAAATATTTTTGTCCTTCACCTATTTTCTCAATAAAAGCAAATACTTGTTGAATTTTCCCTCGGTCTCAGCAAAAGCAAAATACCGTAACCTCCATACAGTGTCGCGTTCAGACAGAAGTATAAGAAAATAACGCAAGCAAATTCCATGCCTCCTCAAAGCTGGTATTTACAAAAAACGAATAATCAAGGAAAGTCACATAGTCCTGCGCACCGTTTAAGACGCATCAAAGATCTCTGCCCTCGTCATCTGGGTCAGTTCTGTTTGAAAGGGTGTGATCTGGTCTTTATGATTGAACTGGTTTGCGACAATCTCTCATTGTTCTTTTCTGGTGAGGGGTGCGACGCTGTCGACGCTATAAGGGCTGCTCACTCTGGACCTCGGAACACAGATTGAAAAGCAAAAGCTTTTTGAAAGACTTTTTCTCGAAAAA
>DDLW01000378.1 GCA_002340345.1 Alphaproteobacteria bacterium UBA2562
CTTTAACCATGCATTTTGCGGCAAAAACAAAAACATAGAGCATTTTGTGTGTTTCAATCATCACGCAAAATGCTCTAGAATTTTTGGACCAGACATTTTTCTTGCTCTAAAGCCATACAGGCTTGCCGGGCTTCCGCATGACTCTGGAAAGCCCCATAAATCACATGCCAAAGCCCAAAACGATCGCGGACAATGGCGCCACGATGGGAAAGTAAAAAAGAATGCTGTTTCAAATAGTCTTTATGCCGCTTCAAAGCATCGCGCTGATTGGCATGCCGCGAGACCATAACCGCAAATCGGTGGCCTAAAGCCCCATCGGTGTCTTGATAAGACATGTGTGGCGCTGCACCGTTCGGCGCCATGGAGACAGCCTCTTTCGCAACAGGGGCATGGCCAGGGGCGCCGTAAGGAGACCGTGCAAAAGCATTATGTCCAAATGTCATGCTGAAAAGACAGGCCGTCAGCAAAAGCGTTCTGACCTTGATCATATCCCCATAGTCCTCTCTTAGAGCATAAGGGCAAAGTGATGGGGTCATCACTTTGATCCGTTTTGCGGCAAAAACAAAAACGAAATGCTGTGGCGCAAAGCGAAAGGCCTTCATGTCACTTGGACATAAAAGCCGCAATGGCCTCAAGAGAGTATAGGTTAACAAAGGGTAAAGATTCTATTCCTTTTTCGCAGGGACAAAAAGGCGCGCTTCAGGACCTATGGTCCTGAGGGTGCCGCCGGCGGCCAAAGGGCCAGCCCTTTGGAAACCATCAAATATCACGCGCATTGTCATGGTCATCGACATTTTCCAGATAATGAGCGCGGAGATTATCAGGATCTGTAAAAACCTCGCCTTCAGACGGCACCACAAGATCGGCAACTTCAAGCAGACCCGTGCCATGTTCCAAAGCATAATCAATGGCTTCTAATAAGGCTTCAAAAGAGTCTTCTGCAAACACAGTCGACACCGCATCCTCATAGTCATCATCCAAAAGCATCGACTTTAAAGCCGGAAGATTGCCATTTGGAACATAACCACCCCCACTGTAATTATCGAGAATCATCCCATCAGACTCATCTCTCAAACCCGCAAAAGCTCTTGGAAACATTTCAAAAAGACTGCGTGTTAAAGGCTCAAACCGCTCATCTTCATCAATTAAAAAGCTAATGGCACTGCCACGCGCATACCAATAAGGATGAAGAAACCCTGCAATGGCCGCAGCCCCTAACACCAAAGTTGAGAAGGGTTCCGAGCCTTTTTTCACATCCGCAAAAACATCCCCACATTCTTCGTAAATGCCAAGAAGACGCGATTCTTTTTCAGGATCTGTCGTAATATGCGCTGCTTTTTCTCCGGCTCTATTGGGCTGGGCTAAAACCGCTAGGAAAAATCCTTGCAATTCTTCTTTGGAAATCGGGTGGAAGGTAATATCAAAACTCATACAAAATCCTCTCCTGCTGACAACGCGACAAAAAAGGCCGATCAAACCGCCTTCAGTTCGATCGGCCTTTGCGCCCAAGAAAACGGCCCTCTGACCAAGCGCCTCAAATGCCCCAGTGCTTTATGCAAAAACGCAAAGTTCTCACAATGGGGCCTTTTTCATTATGGAAACATAGGTTCTTGTTCTAAAGCCGTTGTCTCTGCATATCCCATCATCACATTCATATTTTGCACCGCGAGTCCAGAAGATCCTTTGACAAGATTATCAATCACAGAAATCACGATCGCGCGCCCTGGAACACGATCGGCAACCACACCAATATCGCAATAATTAGACCCTTTTACATGACGTGTTTGCGGTGTCTGACCTTCTGGTAAAAGACGAATGAAAGGTTCTCCCGCATAGGTCTTTGAAAGATGCGCATGAAGATCGGTGGCGGTGATTCCGTCTTTTAAAGTCACATAGCTTGTTGCCATCATGCCACGATTCATCGGCACAAGATGGGGCGTAAAGCTCAATAAGATATCTTCCTTGGCCTGCTTTGTCAGCTCTTGCTCAATTTCTGGCGCATGGCGGTGATGGGCAACACCATAAGCATGGAATCCTTCGGCAACTTCCGCATAAAGACTCCCCTCTTTCAAAGAGCGCCCAGCCCCGCTCACCCCTGTTTTCGCGTCCACAACAATCCCTTGGGGTGTGATCAGTCCAGCTTGGAGGAGCGGCGCTAAAGGAAGAAGAGTACAGGCAGGATAACAGCCTGGATTGGCGACCAACCGCGCTGTTTTCACAGCTTGTCTATTGAGTTCTGTGAGCCCGTAAACCGCCTCTTTTTGCAGTTCAAGGGCTTTATGAGCATGACCATACCATGCGGCATAGGTTTCCGGGTTTTCCAACCGGAAATCCGCAGACAAATCGACAATCCGGGCAGAATGCGGTAATCCTGCGATAATCTCTTGGGTCGTACCATGGGGTAGGCAGCAAAAAACAAAATCCGCCCGCCGCCAATCCACTTCATCGACTTTCATGAGAAGTGGCAGTTCCCGCCCCCGAAATTGTGGGAAAACATCCACCATTCTTTTCCCGGCATGGCGTTCAGCCGTCATGGCAATGATTTCGACATGAGGATGTCGGGCAAGAAGGCGAACCAATTCTGATCCTGTATATCCACTTGCGCCTAAAATACCGACTTTCAACATGTCGTTCATCATTTTGCTCCTAACTTTCTTTTGCTGACTTAAAAAGCTTACCACCTGTATAAACCGGCGAGAAAATCGATCATGTTTGATTTTAGTGCCTTTGGCGACCAAAGGGGGCGCCCTTTAGAAATTCTTTTATTTTAAAAGACTTAACAATCAAACAGTCTCAATTCACGCTTCAAGAATGAGGTGCCAAGCTTTACCAAGACCACAAGTTTTTCTCACAGGATGGCATGTCATACAATACAAAAAGCCTTTCGCAGACATTTGATATTCACGCCCCTTGAAAGGCCGAGATCATCTTATAAAAGGAAAATTCAACCCAATGGCAATCCTTAGTGATCAATTTTCCGTTGTGCTATACGGCAAAGACAGGAAATTAAGTTTGTATTTTGAGTTATTTTGAATTTTTTGTTTTCAAGATATTTCCGAATCGTAAAGATATACCCTCTAAAAAATATTGACAGGCAATCCTGATCGATGATTAATTCGCATTATTGTTTATGATGGATTATGAATATTATTGAATCTTGTGGAGTTTTATCTTGTTTCCCTTAAAAAGACATAGATCTTTTGATATAAATATATCATCAAGGCTTAATGCCAGAATGATTATTGATATCACTTGTATCATTGCCTTCAACATTACAGCATTCTTCTTTTTTGCGCATATAGATTTTCTTGAAACACTCATAGAGTTTACACAGCAATATGAAGATTATGAAGTCGATGAATTTATCCCTCTCTTTTTTACTTTAAGCCTCTCCCTCGCCATTTTTGCGGAACGGCGCCGTCGAGAAGCCGTCTCTCTCAAAGAAAAATATCTCTTTGCGTCTTGCCATGATCATTTAACCGGACTTTATAATAGATTGTATCTCATCAATACTGCAGAAACAGAAATCGAGAGACATCAAAGAACAGGATCTTTATTTTCTATTTTACTTATTGACATTGATAAATTCAAAAAAATCAATGATCTTTATGGACATCATATTGGTGATCTTGTTCTTCAAGAATTTTCTCTCATATTACAAGAAACCATTCGGAAAATTGACGTTGCGGCCCGCTGGGGAGGAGAAGAATTCATTATTTTATGTCGTGACACAGATCACACAGGCGCTATAACCCTCGCGCAGAAAATTCAAACAAATTTGGCAGAACACACTTTTACTGGCAACCAATCTGTTACTGCCAGCATAGGCATTGCCGCTTTCGAGAAAAACACAAGCTTCTCAACATTGATTGAAGCGGCTGACCTCAGACTCTACCAAGCCAAAGCCGCAGGAAGAAATAGAATTGTTGCACAGTCTTATAACGCTTCATAAGAATGTTGGATGTGATTTTGCCCATCCCCTAAAAACCATCGCCCTTTTTTTGGCGGCGTATTTGCCATAAACGGACACGCCAATCTTCTCCTAAAATTGCAAAGAGCAGATGATCTTGCCATTGACCATTAATACAAAGATATTTCCGGGCTATGCCTTCTTGTTGAAACCCAACTCTCCGTAACAGAGCGGCACTGCGGTCATTATGGGGCAAACAGGCAGCTTCCAAACGATGCAACCCAAGATCATCAAAAGCAAAGGGAAACAGAGTCAGCACAGCTTCTGTCATATATTTTTTGCCCGCATGCGAGACCCCCATCCAATATCCAACATTGCCAGCTTGCACCACACCACGGCGCACATTGGACAGTGTGATTCCACCGAGAAGCTCGTCATTATCTTGACGAAAAGCAAAAAAAGCATAGGCCGTATCTTGGCGCCATGTCTGCTGATAGCGGCGCATGCGACGGCGCCAGGCCTCTTTTGTCAGCGCATCATCTGGCCATGTTGGTTCCCAAGGGGTTAAGAACGCCCGCGATGCTGTTCTCAGAGCCACCCATTCCGCCCAGTCTTTTTCAACAGGGGGTCTGAGATAGAGACGATGCCCGTCTAATCGTGTTCGTGGGCAATTCAGGTTTCGATTCAAGTTAATTTTCAAAGCCATGGGTCAAACACCCCCGCGCAGGACCGAGCTCTCCTCAGCACACTCAAAGCGTATTTCCAAGCCTTTAGAGCAAAGCTGGTTAAAGTGGCAGCCCCTTTAGCCATGCGTTTTGCGGCAAAAACAATAAGATAGAGCATTTTGTGTGAGTCAATCATCACGCAAAAGGCTCTAGGCTGCAAGTTGTGTTAAGCGACGTTGAATATCTTCATAAGCTTCCAACGACGCAATGGGCCCAATAACAGCCATTGTCGGTTTACTTTTTAAAATCCTATCAAGACTTTGCTGCACAGCTTTTTGATCCACGGCAGCAATTTTCCCTAAAATTTCTTCATTTGGCAATGGCCTGTTATAAATGAGCAATTGGTGCGCCAATTGTTCACAGCGTGTTGATGTACTTTCTTGGGACATCAGAACGCTGGCCCGCAATTGTGCCCGTGCGCGATCGACTTCTTCTTCTGTGATCGTAGAGGCTGCTTTTGCGATCTCTTCACACACCACAGGGATCAGTTCTGGTAAATCTTTTTCCCCGGTCCCGGCGTAAAAGCCAAAAAGCCCGCTATCAGAATAGGCTGAGGCAAAGCTAAAAATGGAATAGACAAGGCCTCTTTTCTCCCGCACTTCCTGAAAAAGACGGGAAGACATACCACCACCAAGAAGTGTGGCTAAAATGGATTGTGTATAAGACTCTGCCCCGTGGCAAGAGGCCCCTTCAAATCCCATCACGACATGCACTTGTTCCAAGGCGCGGGCTTCTCTATAGTCCCCCCCCTGATAGGCCGCCCGGTTTTTTATGGGGGTTGCGCCTGCTGGCACAGCACTAAAAAGATCTTCCACGCGATGGACAAAATCCTGGTGGTCAACTTTGCCTGAAGCTGCAATCACCATATTATTGCCCGTGTAATAGGCATGACGATAGTCAAAAAGATTTTTTTGCGTCAATTGCTTTACGATATCAACGGTGCCTAAGACAGGCCGCCCCATGGCTTGTCCTGGAAAAGCCGCTGATTGGAAATGGTCAAAAACAATATCATCGGGCGTATCGATGGTTTGTCCGATTTCTTGAAGAATGACTGTGCGCTCACGCTCCAGCTCTTGTTCATCCATGGTCGAATTTTGCAGAATATCGGCCAAAACATCTAAAGCAAGCGGCAGATCTTCTTTTAAAACTTTAGCATAATAGGCTGTCTGTTCACGCGAGGTATAGGCGTTTAAACTTCCGCCAACAGCCTCTATTTCCTCGGCAATGGCTTGTGCATTGCGGCGGGGCGTCCCTTTGAAGGTCATATGCTCTAACATATGCGCTATGCCGTTTAAGTCGGGGCTTTCACTTCTCGTGCCAACCCCAATCCACACACCCAAAGATGCCGTTTCAACTGTTGGCACCGGATCGGTGGCCACACGTATGCCATTTGATAAAGTGGTAACCTGAACCGTCATACTTTTCCGTCACTTTACACCGAAACCAGAGCAGAACACTGTTGCTGTCTGACGTCTTTGGAAACAAAGAATACACGATATTTCTTAAGGATCATATGATCCGACTTAATTTTCTGATGTGATTTTGGACCGTTTTTAAATCATTTGGTACGGTCTCGTAATGTTCCGGGCGCTGGAGCAAGTCTGCTAAACGGGGCGGAAGCTCAGGCCGTGCGCCACAGGCGCGCTCGACAGCATCAGGGAATTTCGCAGAATGCGCTGTTGCAAGAGAGATCATCGGCAAACCAAAGGCAGGACGCCTGGCCCAAGATGCGGCCACGCCAATGGCACTATGAGGGTCCAGCATGTCGCCATTCCGAGCCCGAAAATCTGCAATTGTCGCTGCTGTTTCTGCATCATCTAAACGCCAGCTCTCGAAAAGCTCGCGCGAACGCTCCCAAACAGAATCTTCGACCGCAAGCACGCCGGTGTCTTGGAAATCGCCCATTAAAGCGGCAACCTTATGGCCATCACGCTCATAAAGCTCAAAAAGCAAGCGCTCAAAATTGGAGGAAATCGCAATATCCATACTGGGGCTGTTGGTTGGATTGACAGGTTGAATGGTCATATCATTATTTGTGAAATAACGCGTCAGGATGTCATTTGTATTGGATCCAACAATGAGCTTACGAATGGGCAACCCCATTTGTTTTGCCACATAGCCCGCATAGACATTGCCAAAATTTCCTGTCGGCACAGAAAAGGCCATGGGGCGATCTGGTGCTCCTAACGAAACGGCGGCATGGAAGTAATAGACAATCTGCGCCATAATTCTGGCCCAATTAATGGAATTCACCGCAGACAAACGCAGCGAGTCCCGATAATCTTGGTCGTTGAACATGGCTTTGACAAGATTTTGACAATCATCAAAATTTCCATTGACCGCAATATTATGAACATTCGGAGAGTCTACCGTTGTCATCTGTCGTCTTTGGACTTCAGATACACGCCCCATGGGATGGAGAATAAAGATATCAATCGCATCACGATCGCGGCAGGCTTCGATCGCTGCCGAACCTGTATCCCCAGACGTCGCGCCAACGATCGTGACCCTTTCCTGGCGTTTTGTCAGGACATGATCAAAAAGAAGACCAACCAATTGCAGTGCATAGTCTTTAAATGCCAAAGTTGGACCATGAAAAAGCTCTAACAACCAATCTGATGCCCCTATTTGCTGCAAAGGGGCAACGGCCGCATGATCAAAATGACTGTAAGCTTCCTGGACAAGGCGAGAAAGCTGTTCTTCATCGATCTCTTCCCCCATAAAAGGCCGAATGACGCGCACAGCAAGTTCTGCATAGCTTAAGCCCCGCATGGAACGAATGGCATTTTCAGAAAAATGTGGCCATGTCGCTGGCACATAAAGGCCTCCATCCCGCGCCAATCCCGTGAGCAAAACATCTTCGAAATCCAATTCGGGCGCAACGCCCCGGGTGCTGACATAACGCAAAATGAAAACGTCCTTCTGAAAATCGTTTAACCGCTTCTCTGGTTTTTTGAGCCAAAGTGAAAGACCACAAAGGGCGATTAAGAACCGTTAAGCGATCATAATTTAAAGCTTTGCCGTTAGAACAGCAAAATTATAATCTTTCTTAAAAATATTGACCTTGCTGACACAATATTCCTGTCTCTGCTGTCTTGCTTGCTTTGCAAAAGGTCTTTCCTTTGAAAGCATTTTGAAGCAAAGTCGGCGCCAAAGCTGAACGAAAGACGCTCTCGACCATGTTAAGAAACCTTTTTAATATCATCTGCATTTTCAGTGTCATGCTTGTCATCGCGATACCCCCTTCCTCTGTGTGGGGAGGAGAGGAGAAACAGCCCATGAAAGAACGGCTGACCGCGGCAATCGATTCGGGCTTATTAAAAGGGCTTCATGCCACTGTTGTCATGTTAGAGGACAAACGGATCTCTGAAGCCTATTTTCCAGGCATGGATCAACGTTGGGGGGCGCCTTTGGGGGTTATCGACCATGGACCTGAGACGCTCCATGATCTGCGCTCTGTCACAAAATCCATTGTCGGTTTGCTGTATGGTATCGCCCTTGCCGAAGGCGCTGTCCCAGGCCTTGATACGCCTCTTCTCAGCCTTTTCCCAGACTATGCTGATTTGCGCGATGGCACTGCCCGTGAAGAAATATCTGTTCGACATGCCCTGACAATGCAGATGGGCACGGCATGGGATGAGAGCTTGCCATATTCGGACCCACGGAACAGCGAAATTGCTATGGAGCGGGCAAAGGATCGCTATCGCTTTGTGCTTGACCGTCCCATAGTCACCAAACCTGGCACAAGCTGGACTTACAATGGGGGCGCTGTGGCGCTGCTCGGCAAGCTGATTGCGGATGGGACTGGTATGTCCCTTGATCAGTATGCGCAAATGCGCCTCTTTGAACCGCTCGGCATCAAGGCCTCAGACTGGGTGCAAGGCGCTGATGGCGTCCCATCGGCGGCATCCGGTTTGCGGCTGACAACCCGTGATCTGGCCAAGATTGGTGTTATGGTGGCGCAAGACGGTGTTTATAAGGGACAGCAGATCGTCCCCGTCGATTGGCTCAAGGCCTCTTTTCAGCCGATCGCTCAAATCGAAGAAGGATTTCATTACGGCTTTCTCTGGTATGTCACAGCTGGGCCAGGCGGCGATCAAATTGTCATCGCCCTTGGCAATGGTGGCCAACGCCTCACGGTGCAACCGAAAGCCGATTTTGTCGTTGCGACCTTTGCTGGAAATTACAATCACCCAAAGGCTTGGCGGCTCTCCCTCAAAGTCCTTCTCGACTATGCTATTCCTGAGGTTCGTCGTTATCGGGCAGAGTAAGCTCAGTCTTTTTCGAGAAAAAGTCTCTCAAAAAGCTTTTTTTAATCAGAAAATAAGAGGGCCTTGCTCTCTCAACAGCAAGGCCCTCTTCTGTTAATCAGCCATTTCTGGCACTTTTTCTTTGCCGCCGCCTGGTTTTTTTTCTTTTTGCGGATCGGGATATTCGAAGTCTAAGGCTTTATCTTTCACAACGACGCGAACAATGCCACCTTTTTCTAAGCGACCAAAGAGAAGTTCTTCAGCCAGGGGCCTTTTGATTTTATCTTGGATTAAGCGCCCCAAAGGCCGCGCGCCATAAAGGCGATCATAACCACGATCTGCGAGCCATGTTCGGGCCTCATCACTCAACTCAATGGCAACATGGCGATCGGCTAATTGTGCCTCGAGCTGAATAATAAATTTGTCCACAATCTGTGTAACAATCTCTTCACTCAGATAATCAAAGGGAATGATTGCATCCAAGCGATTGCGGAATTCAGGCGTAAAAGTGCGTTGTATGGCTTCTTCATCCGCCCCTTCACGGGTCTCGCGCATGAAACCAATGGCATTTTTCGCCATATCCGCTGCCCCAGCATTGGTCGTCATGATCAAAATGACATTGCGGAAATCGATTGTTTTCCCATTATGATCTGTCAATTTGCCATGATCCATGACTTGCAACAGGATGTTGAACAGGTCAGAATGCGCTTTTTCGATTTCATCGAGCAACAGAACACAATGGGGGTGCTGATCCACGCTATCTGTGAGCAATCCCCCTTGATCGAAACCGACATAGCCTGGAGGCGCCCCGATGAGCCGCGAGATCGAGTGGCGTTCCATATATTCAGACATGTCAAACCGCAAAAGCTCAACACCAAGAGATTTAGACAGCTGACGCGCCACTTCTGTCTTCCCAACACCCGTTGGTCCAGAAAACAGATAGCTGCCGATTGGCTTCTCAGGCTCTCGCAACCCAGCCCGCGCCAGTTTGATGGCACTGGACAAAGCTTCAATGGCCGCAGATTGACCAAAAACCATGGTTTTCAGGTCGCGCTCTAAATTTTTCAGCACTTCTTTGTCATTGTTGGAGACAGATTTTGGCGGAATGCGGGCGATTTTCGCAACAACCGCCTCAATTTCTTTGACCCCAATCGTCTTACGCCGTCTTGATTCCGGCACTAATTTCTGCGCAGCCCCAACTTCATCAATCACATCAATGGCTTTATCCGGGAGCTTCCGGTCTGTGATATAGCGGGCGGAAAGATCAACAGCTGTTTTAATCGCATCTTGGGTGTAGCGAATTTTATGATGATCTTCGTAATAAGATTTAATGCCTTGCAAGATTTTCACAGCATCGGGGATCGACGGCTCTGGCACATCAATTTTTTGGAAGCGGCGGACAAGAGCCCGATCTTTTTCGAAATGGCTACGATATTCTTTATAGGTCGTGGACCCGATACAACGCAGCTGCCCAGAGGCCAAGGCTGGCTTCAAAAGATTAGACGCGTCCATCGCCCCGCCGCTCGTTGCGCCAGCGCCAATCACTGTATGAATCTCATCAATGAAAAGAACCGCATGCGGGCGTTTTTCAAGCTCTTTGAGAATCCCCTTTAACCGTTCTTCGAAATCACCACGATAACGGGTGCCCGCCAGCAATGTCCCCATGTCCAAAGCATAAATAATCGCATCATTCAGCACATCAGGCACTTCTTTATTCACAATGCGCCGTGCCAGACCTTCTGCGATCGCCGTTTTCCCGACACCAGGGTCCCCAACATAGAGGGGGTTATTTTTGGACCGCCGGCAAAGAATTTGGATGGTGCGTTCAACCTCATGTTCACGACCGATCAAGGGATCAATTTTGCCGCTTTCAGCTTTTTCATTGAGGTTAACACAATAGCTATCAAGGGATTCGCTGCCTTTTTTGCTGTCTTTCTCGTCGCCATCCTCATCATCGGCGCCGTGAAGAGGGCGCATTTCGCTCTCTCCTGGCACTTTTGCAATACCGTGAGAAATATAGTTCACCACATCCAAGCGTGTCATATCATGCTGCTGTAAGAAATAAACAGCATGGCTTTCCCGTTCTGAGAACATAGCGACCAGAACATTGGCACCGGTCACCTCTTCACGCCCGGAAGATTGCACATGAATAGCAGCGCGTTGCAAAACCCTCTGGAAACCTGTGGTTGGTTTGGCGTCTTCCCCGCTGGTTGTAATCAGATTAGACAGCTCATTATCGATATGGTCCATCACATCTTGCTGCAGAACATCAACATCAACACCGCAGGCGCGTAAAACAGCAAGGCAGTCTTGGTCTTTCGTTAAAGATAAGAGCAAATGCTCAAGGGTTGCATATTCATGCCGACGCTCATTGGCATAAGCAAGGGCACGGTGCAAAGTCTGTTCTAGGTTCTTCGAAAGCATCCAGCCTCAATCCTTTTCCATTGTGCATTGAAGGGGATGTTGATTTTCACGCGCGAACTCAATGACCTGGGTCACTTTTGCTTCTGCGACCTCATAGGTAAAGACCCCACACACACCGACACCTTTACGATGAACTTGCAACATGATTTGTGTTGCATCTTCCCGGCTTTTGCCAAAAAAGCGCTCTAAAACATGGACAACAAATTCCATCGGCGTGTAATCATCATTCAGCATCAACACCTTATACATGGAAGGCTTTTTAGTTTTCGGTTTCGCTTTTGTAACGACACCGGTGTCAGCCCCTCCATTTTCATCGCGGTCATTGCTGCTCATGCCGTGCCTCACCTTTAAGATTGTTTCCTATACTGTTTTGCGAAGGGTGGCATGGTTTAGCTCTTTTTGAAACGCTAATGAATAGCCTGACACCAAAAATATATGAGGCATCCACGCCAAGAGTGAAGAGGGGATCTGTCATATTTCTTTCCCCAGATCATCCTCTTTTCAGAATTTATCGTAATACGTCAATCAATTGAGTAGAGTCAGAACTGTCTTATTCTTATAAGAAACAACATGTTACTGCACAGCAATCATTTTTGCACATGATTTTTGTGGATTAGAAAAAACAAAGAAAAAAATAGGTATCGTTTCAAAATTGAGAACCCTATCCTTAGCGCTCCTCCTTTTTCCTCAAAAGCCTTTTGCCGTGCCCCTCCTCCCCTTGGTTTTGCTTCAAGCACAGAAACGGGCAGCGAAATCCCCTTGGATCCTCTGCCGCGCGTCTGAGAGTGCGAGAGCCTTTCTTCTTCCGATGGCTCTTTAAGATAAAGGCTCTCTTTTGTCTCAAGGGAGAGATAAGTTCTATTTTAAAGGTTTGGTCCACAATTTCAGAGCGTCTGCAAAATTGCTTTGAAAAGGCTTCAAGGCCGTGTCTGCGGCTTCAAACGTCATTTGGGTCATTTTCGCACTTTGCGACACCATCGCCTCGACGGCATTACGGGCGAAATTAGACTGCAACTGGAAGAGCTCTGTGCCACTTCTCGCCGCCATCATCGATTTCGCGGCTTCGCTTCCAGCTTTTTGTTGTTCTTGTGAAAAAGCTTGGAGTTCGCGAATCATGGCTTCAAGCAATTGCGTCATGGCTTGGCTTGTTTCCATACAGGCTGCAACGGCTGTTTGATTGATATTTTTATATCCGGAAAAACTATTCGCGAGCATTTGTTGGTTTTTTTCAAGCTGATTTTGGATTTGTGCGGCAGGCGCCTGTGCTTGGGGCGTTTCTATCGCCTGAGACGGTGTGGCAGCAGGCGTCGTTTTTGGGGCTGGTTGCGCTTGTTTTACAGTGGCTGCTACTGCTTTTTCAGGAGCAGCGGGTGCTGCTGCCTCTGGCGCGCTTTGTTTTGCTGTGCTTGCAGCCGTTTTACGAGTCGTAGAACGAGAGCGCGAGGTCAAAGCCATGTTTCTTTCTCCTGATCCATATCACATATGACGTGTCATATTAAAATGAGGGGGGATACCGTCGTTATTCCGCCATCCACTTTTCGAAATAAAGAGCTGGACAACAACATTATCGATTGAGCTTAAAGCCTTACAACAACGCACAAAATTTTTTAACATGTCCGCTCAAACGCCGCGCAAGACTTCACACCCGTCAAGACGATTCTTATTTTTTTAGGCTTATATCAAATCACCATAGGTCATTTGATTTTATCGCCTCGCCTTTGTTGCATATTGCATTGCAACATTAAGTCTTATAGCAAGCGCCAAAATGGGTCAAGAAAGCTTTTCCGGGCCCAAAATAAACGCAGTCAGTGTGGAACATTCAAGCGATGACCAATTTTAAAAGCGATTTTATATAAAAATGACAATATTTCAGGTGGCAAGCAAGTCCAAGAGCCTATAGATTTGCGCTCGATCACCTTGTTCAAAAAAGACAGCATGGCTTCACGATTTCTTTCATTAAAAATGGGTAGAGTCTTTCTCTCTTAGATCTTTAAAGTCTCAACCTTTTATAACGCTATAAGGGAACAGCAAGCGTGACTTATTGTATCGCCATTCGTGTGAAACAAGGCCTCATTGCTCTTGCCGACGGGAGAATCACCGCTGGTTCCCAGGTCACTGTGGCCCGAAAATTAACAATGCATGGTCCAGATGGGAGTCGCTTTTTTATCATGACATCAGGGCTTCGGTCCGTCAGAGATAAAACCATCGCTTATATGAACCGCTATTGTGCAGAAAATCAAAAGAATGGTTTTCCAACATTGCTGGATGCGGCTGCGGCTTATTCAAAATTTTTACGTATGGTAAATGAGGAAGACGCCGAAACGTTAGAGCGCTCGAATTTATCTTTCAATTTACATACCCTGATTGGCGGGCAAATGGCCAAAGACCCCCACCCAACAATTTTCCTGATTTACCCAGAAGGCAATTGGGTTGAGGTGAATGAACGCACCCCTTATTTAACCATTGGCGAGACCGGATATGGTAAGCCAATTTTAGATCGCGCCTTAACCTATAACAGTGATGTGGAGGCCGCTTTAAAAGTCGCTTATCTGTCTTTTGATTCAACACGCTATAGCTCGGCGAATGTCGGCTACCCTATTGATATGGTCACTTATTATGAGAGCGACAAAAAATGGCGCGAAATTTCTTTTGAGATGGATGAACTCATTGCACAACGGCAATGGTGGAACGAAAATATCACAGGTCTTGTCCGTGAAATGCCAGACGGTCCCTGGGCAAAGTCTTTGACACTTTCCAAGACAGAACAGGACAGCCAAGAGGAGCCCCTCTCGACCTGAAGATATTTGACTTTTCGCTCATAACAGCGTAAAAGCTCCTTTCTGAACAGAAAAAGCGGTCGGCTGTCACGACCGCTTTCTTGTTTCACAAAATATTTTGCATCTTTGGGTCTGAGAACATCACTTTGCCTTTTCCGATCAAGCCAGGAAGAGCTTTTCTCAAAAACGCGACCCAAATGTGCCTTCTTGTCGTTTCCCGCATGTAATGATGCGTGTTTTGCGCTCGGGTTTCCCTGATGCGCCTGTAAAAACTTTTGCTCTCAAGAGAGCAGCTTGAAGGCGCTCTGATAACTCTACCAAGCCATGCTTTCGGACCGTAAAGTCAGGCTTGAGGATCGTTCTTGTCTCTGGAGAAATGCGTTATGAAAACTTCTAGCTCTTTAAAAACATTAAAAAAGCGTGACCGTAACTGCCGGATTATCCGCCGCAAAGGTCGCATTTACGTCATTAATAAAAAGAATCCTCGCTTTAAAGCCCGCCAAGGTTAAGGCAAAAAGCAAAATGTTATAGAGCGCATACCTCAAAACAAAAACGCGTCTAACAGAGATGTTGGACGCGTTTTTGTTACAGCATTTTGCTTTAATATTCTGAATCGGAAAAAAAGCTGTAAGTTTCTGTTTTTACTGCAAAATGGATCAAAGTGAGGGACCAATCACTTTGCCCTTTGCGTGCGCTGTTTTATCAACAGACCCTTCTATGAAGGGGGACGGCTCGCAGTACGGAGTTTTCCAGCTGCAATAATGGCTTGGGTTCTGTTATTAACTTTAAGAGCCTTTAAAATCCCAGCGATATGGATCTTGACGGTGCCTTCTGCAAGCCCCAACTCTCGTGCAATTTCTTTGTTGGACCGCCCTTCTGCTAAACAGGCTAAGACATCTTGTTGTCTTGGGGTCAAGCTATCGAGCCCAATAGCGTTATTGGAAACCATAGTCTCCATAGCAACTGGTATTATCGGGCGCTGAATGTCTTCTGATGCATCTTCTAGAACAAAGGGCGGCATATAAATTCCACCAGAAAGAATCAAGCGTAAGGCACTGACCATGATTTCTCGACTGGAGGATTTGGGGATATACCCTTTGGCGCCATAACTCAGAGACGCCCGAACATCGTGGCTTGATTCAGACGCGGAAACCACAACGATTTTGATATCTGGCCATTGGGCACGCAGCATTGAAAGGCCATTTTCTTGCTCCATCCCCGGCATATTCAAGTCTAAGAGAAGCATGTCAATATTGCCTTGCTCGGACAGCAAAGATGTCACTTCCGTCAAACTATCCGCTTCTAAAATTTCCAACTCACCACCGAGATCCTGGAGAATATAACGCATACCTTCGCGAAATAACGTATGGTCGTCTGCGACAAGAATAATCATAAGTGCAAACCTGACTAGAGAAAATCCTGAGGCGATGGATATATCACCGGCGATACATTTACATTTCTGAATAAACTAGCCAATCTAGTCTTTAAGCATGGCAATAGGAAACTGCATATATAAGAAAAGCTATGATAAATAAAGAGGATTTAAAAATAAAAATAGATATTGATGTACTCTAATTCGCACCCTATTGAAGAGACAGCTTATTTATGTATGAAAGACTTTTTTACATCCTAATGACCAATATCCTATGCTGAAAGTCTTAAGACGTCAAGAGTAAGACGAAAAGAAGAGAGAGGCCATGCCCCAATGAATTCTATCAGTGCTACTTTTCTATAATGCGCTGTCTTTCTAAGATTATATGGTCTTCTGGACTGAAACGACTTTTCGACTTTGGGAGAATTTTCGAGAGACTTCTCCCAAAGGAGCTATATCCCAAAACCATTCTGAGTCAAGCTGGAAACCATGTTGATAAAGCAGGCGATCCTCAATCATAATTTCTCTTGTTAAGGCCTTCCCCTCTCGATCATAGTGTATTTTCTCTAAATCCGAAATAAGGCAAATATCTGCTTTTTGCCCGGCGAGCCATTCTAAATGCGTGTTTAAAAGATGATCTGCAAAAGCGTCAAAATCATCTTCTGGGATGATAGACTTTTCACCTAATTTTCTCTCAGCATAAGACAAAGGCACCGCTGGAAGCTGCGAAAGCAAATTCACCGAGAGAATCAAATCAACCTCATTCTGATCCTCAAGAAGACTCAGTTGAGGTTTTTTTTGAGGCATCGCGATATGTTCCCCAAGACGGGCCGCGTGAATCACATGATGATAATCTTGCAAACAGCCTGTCAAATCCGCCATCATGAAGCGTACATTGTCATAACACCGCAATTTCCTCATAATCCAAGGAAGATGGAAAAGATCGACGAGAATCACATCTTCAAAAGCCTCGGTGAGGCGATCCAAAGGAATATCATACAACAACGCCCCCCCAAGAATCACAATTTTCCGCCCCTTCCCATCCGGGGTCTTTTGCAAAGTGCGATCAACAGCCCTTAGAATCGCTTTGTGGCACGCTTCAATATGAGGATGCCAGTCTTTTTTGCGGCGGTGATATCGGCTTTCAATGGCAATAACCTCGCTCAGATAGCCCATAGTCCTTAAAAAGCGCGGGGTGGGAACGATTAAACTTTTCAAAGCCTCTAAAAGCAAAATCTAAATCCTTTATGAAAGCAATCACCTTATTGATTGAAAATTGCTGTTCTTTATTTGCTTCTAGACGATTTTTTCAAATTTGCTCTCTGGGCTCTGGCCAAAGAGATTGAAAATGTCCGTGATAATTCTTTCATCGCATCCGATCTTTTGACATATTCTTCATTCGCTTCCGAAACATCTTCAATGACCGTTGCCTTTAACTGGCCCAGAAACACTTCTTGCCCTTTCGCGCGTTTTTCTGCGGGGTCTGAATCCGGGACAAAATAAGCTAAAGCCTCTGCAAACATGTCCAAATTAGGCGCATTGGCCAAAAGATGGAGCATAATATCGGTGAGCTTCGCACGAATAAGAACATCCCTTTTAAAAGCAACCGTCTCTTTCTCATCTTCAAATTGCTCTTTAAGATTGGTCAAAGAGCGCTCTGGAATTGCAAACTTTCCTTGCTGGAACAACTCTGCCGCGACAACAGGAACGCCAGGGCTTTTCTGCGACCCGATCACTTCCCACCGCATGGCGTTCAACACATCACGGGTGAATTCATCGTCTTTGCGTTGCAAGAGCAAGCTATAGGCTTTGGTTGACGCTTTGAATTTATGAAAATAAGCACGGGCTGTTTCTAGCCGCTCGCCCTCATTCTTTGGGGAGGGAGCAAGATCCCTTTCTTCAAAAACAACCTCATGCACATGGCGGCGCATGGCTTGGCCTTCTGCCACAACCGCCCGTGACAGCACAGAGCCTGTCTCATCTTTAAAAGCCGCATGATATAAGAACGGCGCCGGTAAAAAGCCGATATCTTCTTCAGGGTCCACGAGGCTCATGATTTTTTGACTAAGAGGGAAAAGTTTAGCCACGTCTCCCAAACAGTGGGCGAAGCCTCGGATCTGATCTGCCTGTAATTTCAGCAGCTGCACTGTTTGGCCAACAGCAAGCTTCGCCGCCCCTTCCATCAAATCATGGATGGTCAATTCGCGGCGATCCGGATTGTTCAAATCATAATAATCTTGCTGGACTTCGAGAAGTAAAGTCGTGATTTCACTGGGCAGCTTGAAGTTAGAGCTGGTGGTTTGACCTGCAAGCTCATTTAGGTCAGCCCGAATAGCCTTCAATCTTGCCTTAAGCTCATTGGCAAAAATACGTTCTATATAGTCTTCAAACTGGGTGCCATCGGCCCACCAATCATGGCTGTCCAGATTTTGTGGTTCTTGGGCGTCATCATCAGATTTTGGGGACACAATGGTCAGAAAAAGGCTCGACATCGATTGCGCTTGTTGGGCGATCGATTGGAATGTCTCCGTTTTCTTAAAAGCCTCGATCTCTGTGTAGATTTGCATCGCTTGTTGCGGTGTCAGATTTTCACCGCCACGGCTGAGACGCACCTGGCTAAATGTTTGGCCATCACAGAGCATTTCCGTCGCTTGGCCAGGATTGGCAATAAAGGCCCTGAGGAAACGTTCGACCATTTCCTCAATAGGCCCCATAAATTCTGACAAGGAATGGCCTGCGCGTTGTTGACGGTCACCTTCGGGAATAGGGAGCGCTTTACCGTTTTGGCAAAGGTTTTGAACATCACTGGCCCTGGCCAAAGACCGCATGTCTTTTGCCAAATTTTGGATTTTCGTGAGCTCTCGCAATTTCATTTTCTGATGGCTGATATCCTCAGCAATCAGCAGGCCTGCATTGAAATCATGGTCGACATGGAGGCTTGCATCGACTTCTATTTTCCAGGCAAGCGCTTTTTGCTCAAAGGCGCCGATGCGTTCAAACAGCTTAACAGCTTTATCGCAAAGATCGATCAACACATAATCTTCAGCCGCGAGCATGGCTTCTGTGCGTTTTTGGATGGTTGTCTCAATGCGTTGAATGGAAAGGCGCACAAAATTAATAATTAAATCAGAAATAATGCTCTTGACAAGACCACTATCAAGGGTAGTAGATTTCAGCAGTTTCGATGTGATTGGATAGAGCGCAGATTTTGCAACAATGGCCTCATATTTTGAGGCGCTAATATCCATGGTATCAGGCCCCCGTGACACCCGCTCGACCATGTTGTCTCCTTTTGCAAAGACCATATCTATTTTGAAAAGGATATGGCCATATTTTATGAGGCTCTCACTTTCAGAGCGTTCTTGACAGCACCAAACCTCTTTAAAACCACCCCACCCTGCGGTCTCTTCCCACCATATTACCCGGCAGACGTTCCCCCAACTGTCAAACCATCAATGCGCATGGATGGCTGGCCAACCCCCACAGGAACCCCTTGCCCTTCTTTCCCACAGGTGCCAATCCCATCATCAAGCCGGCTATCATTGCCAATCATGGTGACTTTGGTTAGCGCATCAGGACCATTGCCAATCAGAGTCGCCCCTTTTACGGCCTCGCCAATGTGGCCATTTTCAATTTTATAGGCTTCTGTACAACTAAAGACAAATTTTCCTGAAACAATATCGACTTGGCCGCCGCCGAAATTAACCGCATAAAGGCCATTTTTGACAGAGGCAATGATTTCTGCCGGGTCATGATTGCCATTTTGCATATAGGTATTGGTCATCCGGGGCAACGGTGTACAAGCATAAGATTGCCGACGACCATTCCCTGTCGGGGCCACGCCCATCAGCCGCGCATTCAAGCGGTCTTGCATATAACCTTTCAAGATCCCGTCTTCGATAAGAACGGTTCGCGCCGAGGCTGTTCCTTCATCATCAATCGTGAGAGATCCGCGCCGATCTGGAATGGTCCCATCATCGACAACGGTCACCCCTGGTGCGGCGACTCTTTCGCCGAGAAGACCAGAAAAAGCCGAGGTTTTTTTGCGGTTAAAATCTCCTTCAAGGCCGTGGCCAATGGCTTCATGCAACAAAATCCCAGGCCATCCTGGTCCGAGCACAACCTGCATTTCTCCAGCGGGGGCCTCCACAGACTCTAAATTCACCAAGGCCTGGCGCAAAGCTTCATCCGCTTGACGTTGCCAATGTGCCGCTTCAACCCATTGGTTATAGCTTGCACGCCCCCCAGCCCCGGAGGAGCCTGCTTCCTGACGATCCCCTTCCCCAACAACCACAGAGACATTGACGCGCACCAAAGGACGAACATCGGCAAAATGCTGGCCATCGGCGCGCACAATCCGCACAGCTTGCCAACTGCCCCCCAGACTGGCCATCACTTGCCGCACCCGCGGATCTTTGCCCCGCACATAAGCATCAATATCGGCGAGCAGTTTCACCTTATCTTCAAAAGCCATCAGGGAGAGAGGATTATCCTCCCCATAAAGAGAACTCTTCGTGTTCGCAGGATGAATATCCATATGGCCTTGGCGGTTATGGCGCACTGCATTCACCGCCTGCGCCGCCCGCTGCAAAGCCGCAACGCTCAGATCAGACGCATGGGCAAAGCCTGTGGCTTCCCCCGAAATCGCACGCAGTCCAAAGCCATGGGAGGTATCAAAGCTGGCGGTTTTGAGCTTGCCATCGTCCCAGCCTAAGCTTTCTGATTGGCGGTATTCCATAAACAGCTCGCCATCATCACAGCCTTGCAAAGCGGTTTCGACACAAGAATCGACCTGCGCGCGGTCTAGATCGAAGCGATTAAAGAAAAGATCATCGGTAATCGCGATATTAGACATTCCTGCACAACTCCTGGTCAATTTGTTCTTTATGCCCCATAGAAAGTGATACTTAGAAGCGCAGAGGTCAAGCCTTTCCGTATGATCGCCTCAACACGATATGAGGGGACCTTCTACAAAAGGCCCCCTCATATCCCACAAAAAGCTTTTTGAGAGACTTTTTCTCGAAAAAGTCGCCTTAAATTTTCGCGCAAGCGAAAAAGCCAGTCTTATCGCAAAGCGCGTTAAAGAAAACGCCTTTCACCGGCATCAGGTTAAAAACGAAAAACGCGCCTCAGCTACACCCGCTGGTACCGCCACACGTATCACACTTTAAACATGTCCCATTACGGACCAAAGTGAAATTACCACATTCCCCACAAGGATCCCCTTCATAGCCTTTCATGCGGGCTTCATGCACCTTCATCGCTTTTGTACTTCCCTGCGGCTTTGCAGCGGGTGCCTGGCTCAGCGCTTGTGCCCGCACCCCTTCTTTCACAGCCTCTCCCTCTGTCGGCAAGGGCTGGGTTGTCGTCATATAGAGGCTTTCCTCTGTGGCTTCAAAACCGCCAGGTCCATGGGGATCCAAACCATCTGTCCCGGTCGCACCACCACTATAGACGAGAAAACGATTGCGGACATATCCCGTCGACGCCACTTGCCGTACCACTTCAACATGGCGACCGACATCTTCTTGTCCTTCTGGTGCGCCTCTCTCGCCTTTTGCCACACCGACACTATCAGGCATCAGATCATCTGGCTGGACATGGGCGAGATCATCACGACCGAGGTAAGATACCGCCAATTCTCGGAACAAATAATCAATAATCGAGGTCGCCATTTTGATGGTGTCATTGCCCTCGACCATGCCAGAGGGCTCAAAACGGGTAAAGGTAAACGCATCGACAAATTCTTCGAGGGGAACCCCATATTGCAGCGCAATGGAAATCGCAATCGCAAAATTATTCATCAAAGAGCGGAAGGCTGCCCCTTCTTTATGCATATCGATGAAAATCTCGCCTAAAGCGCCGTCTTCGAACTCCCCGGTGCGGAGATAGACCTTATGTCCCCCCACAACAGCTTTTTGAGTATAGCCTTTCCGGCGATTTGGCATACGACGACGATGGGCCACCAAAGTTTCAACCATATTTTCGGTTAAGCGTTCGGCGACCAAAGTGCCACGCTCTGCTGCGGGGGCCGCGATCAATTTCTCAAGGGCTGTCTCTTCGCCCTCCTCCTCTTCTTGGTCCTCTTCAAACCCAAGAAGAGAGGCATTCAGGGGCTGGGACAGTTTCGAGCCATCACGATAAAGCGCATTGGCTTTCAGACCAAGCGTCCAAGACAAACGATACGCCTCTAAACATTCTTCTACCGTTGCGCTATTGGCCATATTGATGGTTTTTGAAATCGCGCCAGAAATAAAGGGCTGGGCCGCTGCCATCATCTGGATATGGGCATTGACGGATAAGAACCGCTTGCCGATCCGCCCACAAGGCGAGGCGCAATCAAAAACCGGAAGATGTTCGGCCTTAAGACCAGGCGCCCCTTCTAAAGTCATCGCCCCACAGCAAAATAAATTGGCAAGGTCGATGTCCCGACGTGAAAAGCCGAGGGCCGCGAGCATATCAAAGCTCACATCATCCAGCTGCTGTTGCGAAATCCCGAGAACATTGAGGCAGAACTCATCCCCTAACGTCCAACGATTAAAGACAAACTTAATATCAAAGGCACTGCCCAAGCCATCTTCAACCGCGTCCAGCTGGGTTTGGGCAAAGCCAAGTTGGCGCAACTTGTCATGGTTAATCCCAGGCGCGCCTTTTAAAGTGCCATGCCCGGTCGCATATTTAACAATCGTATCCATTTGATTGTCATCATATCCAAGCTTTTTCAAAGCCAAAGGCACCATGCGGTTAATAATTTTGAAATAGCCACCCCCGGCCAATTTCTTGAATTTCACAATCGCAAAGTCAGGTTCAATGCCTGTCGTATCGCAATCCATGACGAGACCAATGGTCCCTGTGGGCGCAATCACACTGACTTGCGCATTGCGATAGCCATATTCCTCGCCGAGATTCACAGCTGTGTCCCAAGCTTTACAAGCGGCATCCACAATCGCCACTTGCGGGCAGGCTTCCCGGTTCAAAGGCACAGGTCTAATCGATAGGCCTTCATAACCGCTGCTTTCCCCTAAAGCGGCACGGCGATGATTGCGCATTACCTGTAGCATTGCCTCGCGATTGGGCGCATAGCCAGGGAAAGCGCCCATCTCACTCGCCATCTCGGCGGAGCATGCATAGGCAACCCCCGTCATCAAAGCTGTAATCGCACCGCAAAATTGCCGGCCTTTCTCACTGTCATAGCCCAAACCAGAGGCCATTAAGAGACCGCCTAAATTCGCATAGCCAAGCCCCAATGTCCGATAACGGTAAGACCGCTCTGCAATTTCACGCGATGGGAACTGTGCCATGAGCACAGAAATTTCCAAAGTGATGGTCCAAAGGCGCGAAGCATGGGCAAAGCCTTCAATATCAAATGCCCCATCCGCCTTGAGAAAGCGCATTAAATTCAAAGAGGCCAAATTGCAGGCGGTATCATCCAAGAACATATATTCAGAACAAGGATTGGACGCATTAATGCGCCCGGAATTGGGACAAGTATGCCATTCATTAATCGTCGTGTCATATTGAATGCCGGGATCTGCGGACGACCAAGCCGCAAAACCAATATCTTGCCAAATCTTATCGGCCTTAATGGTTTTTGATACTTTGCCGTCGGTGCGACGGATGAGATCCCAATCTCCACCCGCAAGCGCCTTTTCAAGAAACCCATTGGTGACCCGCACGGAATTGTTGGAATTCTGGCCTGAAACGGTCAGATAGGCCTCAGAATCCCAATCCGTGTCATAGGTCCGGAAGTCCAGGCCTTCATAGCCTTGACGGGCCAATTGTAGAATGCGTTGGACATAGTTTTCAGGAATAAGGGCCTTCCGTGCGGCTTTAATCGCTTTACGAAGCGCTTTGTTTTCTTTCGGATCAAAATTCTGGTCATCGCCCCCAGAACCATCCTGGCCCTCTAAATCCGGATGGTGGCAGGCCTGCATCACGGCATTCAGATGCTTTTCACATTGTTTAGAGCCCGTGACCAAAGCCGCTACTTTTTGCTCTTCAACGACTTTCCAGGTGATATAGTCTTCGATATCCGGGTGATCGACATCAATGGTCACCATTTTAGCAGCCCGGCGCGTTGTGCCACCCGATTTAATGGCCCCCGCCGCCCGATCGCCGATTTTCAAGAAACTCATCAAACCAGAAGACCGCCCGCCGCCGGACAAGGATTCTCCAAGCCCTCGTAAGGACGAAAAATTGGTCCCGGTCCCAGATCCATATTTGAACAGCCGCGCTTCACGGACCCAAAGATCCATAATGCCGCCCTCATTCACCAGATCATCACGGATCGACTGAATGAAACAAGCATGGGGTTGCGGATGCTCATAGGCTGATTGCGATGGCATCCATTCACCGGTTTCCCAATCAACATAAGAATGCCCCTGGGCAGGCCCATCGATGCCATAGGCCCAATGAAGCCCCGTATTGAACCATTGTGGTGAATTCGGGGCCGCCATTTGATGGCACAACATATAGCGCATCTCATCAAAATAGGCGCGGGCATCTTTTTCTTGATCGAAGACACCCGCTTTCCAGCCCCAATAGGTCCATGTCCCAGCCAACCGATCAAAGACCTGACGGGCATCTTTTTCGCCTTCTTTGCGGGCTGAGACAGGAAGCGCCATGAGGCCATCTTTGTCTTCTTCTTTGCGCCACAACCAAGACGGAACATTGTCCTCTTCCACAGGCTTTAAGCGTGTTGGAATCCCTGCTTTGCGAAAGTATTTTTGCGCTAAAATATCACAAGCGACCTGGGACCAATTGGCTGGCACTTGAATATTTTGGAACTTCGAGATCACCGTTCCATCCGGGTTGCGAATTTCGCTATTGGCACTCCGAAACACGACATCCTCATAAGGGGAGGTCTCAGCTTTTGTGAAACGGCGCTCTACGAGCATCGGCGCAATCCTTTCTAACACTCTTCTGAAACTTTTAAACCCTGTTTTGCCCTCTTTCAGGGGAAAGGCAAAAAGACAACTCTTGCGTGTAAATCTCTTCCCACAGCAGAGATCTAACCATTGCCCCATGAGAAAATTTTGAGCGAAAACATCTCTACATTCGCTCCATATGATGAAGCAAAGGGAAAAAAATTCACAGTGCCTTGAGGCAAATCATGGGGCCTTGAGGCAAATCATGGGGGCTTTGAGGTGAATTGGGGCCGAAGCCTTGAATGCGCTTCAGCCCCCTATCTATGTTGGTTGCCCCCATACTGCCCACTAGATATGGGGTCTGCAAGTGTCTTTTGACAGCAGAGCCGCACGGGGTGCGTCATAAAATGATCATCGCCTGGGCACGCCCTCGGCAGAAATGACCGGATTCCGTGCTGTTGGGCTTTTCTGGATCTTGAGGAAAACGTCTTAAAAAAAACCATCTTTCCCATCATAGGAAGCTCAGTTGGCGGTTGAAAAAGGATCTTGACGGAAAATGGTAAAATGAAGCGTCAAAAGCGACTCTGCGGCGTTCCTGTGATGACTCGGTGACGACTCCATGACATGGTTAATTTACACCATTTTCCCTCAAAAATCGCTCTCTAGAGCATTTCGCTTTTAATTTGAATCACGCAAAATGCTTAACAGCTCATGGCTTTTCAGAAGATGCAACCATCCCCCGGATATTAGAGAGAAGCACCTCAATACAACGGAAAAGGGCTTCACATTGTGCGGCAACATCTTGAGAGGATTGTTGGACCTGGGACGAGGCTGCGCTCGATTCAGCAGCACTGGTCGCTGTAAACTGCACCATCTCAGACAAGGCCTGGCTACCATCGGCGGCAATCTGTGTGTGATGATCAATCGCCGTAGAGGTTTCCGTTTGTTGATCCACAGCATTAGAGACAAGATTCATGAGATTATCCATGCGTTCGATGGCTTCTTTCACCAACTGCATGGCGCTTGATGTCGCTTGCACAACGGTTAAGAGCTCATCAATATTCTCAGAAATATCATTCGTTGCGCGGGCTGTTTGATTGGCCAGAGACTTCACTTCATTGGCCACCACAGCAAATCCCTTGCCGGCTTCTCCAGCGCGCGCTGCTTCGATGGTCGCGTTTAAAGCTAAGAGGTTTGTTTGCTCGGCAATATCTCGTATAAGCTGCACAACATCTGCAATGCGGGCCGCTGCTCCGTCTAGGGCTTCAACCTCACCGCTGGCTTGTTGCGCCCGATTCACCGCCTCCAAGGCCGTTGCACTGCTTTCTTTCACATGTTGCTCAATATCAGAAATCGATTGGGTTAACAGGCTGACGGCGCCCGTAACAGCGCCGATTGAGGCCGTTGTGCTTTCGGCATTGGTGACAGCTTTATGGCTTTCTTCCTGGGTGCGCACGGCCAGATACGCCATCGCCTGGGCTGTTGCTTCTAACTCAGAGGCAGCGCTACTAACGTTTTTCAGGGAAACGCCAACCGAATCTTCAATCTGGTCAGCTGTTTGCAATAAAGAGTCCCGACGTTCTGCTTTCGCTTTTTGCTCTTGTTCATTGAAAAGAACACGCTGATGTTCCGCCTCCTGAAGTTTCACCCTAAAATCGTCTAAGAGAACCAGCATTTCACCAAATTCATCACGACGATCTTGTCCTGCCACGGGCCTGTCCAATTGCCCCTTTTGCACGCGCGACATGGACTGTTTAAAGATCCGAACACCATTTTGAATACGACGCCCAATAAGCAATGTGAAACCAAGACCGACAACCCCGAAAACACCCGCCAAGATCAAAGAGATTTGGCTAAAGCTTTCATGGTCTTCTTGGCCTTTGACAACTGACTCTTGACTGCGTTCACTGAGCTGATTGGTAATTTTCTGAATTTCCGTTTCTAATGTTCTGAGAATATTTTGCGCTTCACCTTTACGCTTGACCAATCTTTCATTGACATCTGCAAATATTTCAAAGCTTTCGATATAATGCTTTAAAGTTTTTGTCATGAATTTTTTATATTCAGGTGGTCTTTCAAGCTTTAAAAGACTTTGTTCAAATTCTTTTTGTCTTTTCTTAATCCGTGAGAAATATTTCTCTTTATTTCCACGAATAATATAATCTTTTTCATGATGACGCATCATCAGCATAAGAACCGTCATTTCATTCAACAGATCTATATCTTCTGGATAGTCTTCACGATCTTGCTTCAAAAGAGCTTCAATTTCATGGACAGCACTACGCAACATTCCACGATAGCCTAAATCCTCACTCACCCCACGATAACGCACGTCCCAAAGAATATGGTAGAATGTTTGTGTATATAAGGTCACAGCCTCTGTGACGGGTTGTGTCTCTAATCCTAGGCTTCGTGCAGCTTGAAAACCTGTCTGCATTTCCTTTAAGGCGTTGAGGTCTTGCTTCACATTGCTTAAGTCAGAATTCACCGTTGCCGCGATATAGCCCTTTTGAACGATCAGGAGGTCTGTCAGCATATCGCTAATATCTGTTAAGCCCGCAACACTTGCTGTCATAGTTGTCGAAACTTTTTCTTGGCTATCTTTAAGGGCTAATTGCAGCCCAATATTAATAAAAGCTGTTATAAGCGGAATTGCTGCAATAAAAATCAAAGCTGTTCGAATGCGACCAAAAGCAAAAAAATTCATCACAATCCACCTATACAGGGTATAACTTATTGTCTATAGAACAAAGCTGATCATAAGAGCTTTTACATCTTGATTTTCTCATAAACCGATGACAGAAAAAGCATTATAACCTCAAAAATCTTCTATTTAATTTCACAATCTCAGAGAAAGCATCAGAGCGTGAAATGTAATTTATTTAGAGATTATAATTTATATGATCTACAATTAACTTAAAAGCAAATTTCTTTTTAGCAATTCTCAATACTGATTTTTTTTAATTGAGAACAAAACGCGTTAATAGAGACTCCCCCTTTCATGCCCTTCTCTCCAGAGCCTGCGTTTCATCATCATCTCATGAAACGCGCGCGCTTTATGCCACAGGCTGATACCACCAATAGGCCATAAAAAACCCAGATCTGGCGAGGGGAGCCAGATCTGGGATACGGGGAAGTTTTAAGGGGAAAAGCCCCCCTGTTCTGGTGCTACGCCCTTGGCATCTTCTTAGCGGATGCCATAGCACCGTGATCGGCTTCTTTTCGGCCGTTTATGGGTGTTCAGTCAATAGCAACGCACGGAGACTTTAATTACGGCTAGAGAACAGACCGCGTGCGATCACTTGCGCCTGGATTTCCGCCGCACCTTCAAAGACACTTAAGATCCGCGCATCGCAGAGAACCCGACTGATCGGATATTCTAATGCATAGCCATTGCCACCATGGATTTGCAGCGCATTATCCGCATTTGCCCAGGCCACGCGTGCTGCCAGAAGCTTTGCCATGCCAGCTTCGATATCACAGCGGCGATCACTGTCTTTTTCCCGCGCAGCAAAATAGGTTAATTGCCGCACCATCATCGTTTCAACGGCCATCCAAGCAAGTTTGCCAAACACCCGCGGGAAAGCATAAAGCGGCTTGCCAAACTGCACCCGTTCGCGCGCATATTTTAAGCCCAGCTCCATGGCCGATTGCGCCACCCCTGTTGCCCGTGCGGCCGTTTGAATCCGAGCGCTTTCAAAAGTCTCCATAAGCTGTTTGAAGCCTTGACCTTCGACACCGCCCAGAAGGTTTTCTGCTGGCACGACAAAATCATCAAAGCCGAGCTCATATTCCTTCATCCCGCGATATCCGAGGACCTCAATTTCTCCACCGGTCATGCCCTCTGCGGGGAAAGGATCATTTTCTGTGCCGCGTGGTTTTTCGGCTAAGAACATGGACAGGCCTTTCCAGCCCTCTTCATTCGGATCCGTGCGCGCCAAAAGCGTCATCACATCGGCCCGCGCCGCATGGGTGATCCAGGTCTTATTGCCCGTGATCCGATAGACATCACCGTCCCGCACAGCGCGTGTCCGCAAGGACCCCAAGTCAGAGCCCGTATTGGGTTCTGTGAAAACGGCTGTTGGCAGAATCTCGCCAGACGAAATCAAAGGGAGCCATTTTTTTCTTTGCTCTTCGGTTCCGCCAATCCGGATGAGCTCTGCGGCAATTTCAGACCGTGTTCCCAAAGATCCAACACCGATATAAGCGCGGGAGAGTTCTTCTGACACAATACACATGGCCGTTTTGCCAAGATCATGGCCACCATAGCTTTCTGGCACGGTGAGGCCGAAAACACCCATTTCAGCGAGGGCGTTAATGACCTCCATCGGGATGAGCTCATCTTTTAAATGCCATTCATGGGCATTTAGGATGACCATATCCTCGCCAACACGGTGGAATTGTTCTTGGATCATTTCCAATGTTTCATCATCAATGGCCAACTCACCATAGAGGCCATTATCAGCACTGTCGGACAACAGCACCGCCAAGCGGGCTTTGACCTCTGGTGTGAAACCATCCTGGCAAAGGGTTTGGATGGCTGGAATATCCAAACAGTCCAAAGCGGCTTCGGTCAGACCGAAATCCAGCAAGCGCACCACTTCCCCTTGGCTCATGGGGATACCGCCTTTGATCTGCGATAAATATTCCGCAAAACCGGCCTGGAGCATCAATTGCTCCATTTCGCCGAATGTCCCAGCACTCTCCAAGCGCTCTGCCCAGGCTTTAAATTGTCGTAAAGTTTCCCCATAAGTGGCCAGCCATGCATAGCCATGGGCTGCAAATTGTTCTTGCTCTAATAAACTTGCCGCAAGCTTCCCGCCGGGGGCGACTTTCTGTGCAACAGCATGGCGTGCTTGTTTAATATAGGCATCCACGGCGTCTATGGCGTGATGGCACAGATCTAAAAGATCGGAAAGGATCAAACTCTTGGTTTCCGTCGCAAGGGCCGCTTGGCTCATCATGTTTCACTCCAAAACCAACATTAGCAAAGACTTCAGCCTCAAACCTTTTTCTAAACGTGAAAAAGTTTAAGGAAAGACATTCACAAATATCATTTAAAGAAAACCAGAGCATGTTGCGTTCAAGAGTCTTCTGAAGACATGCTCTCTCTTATTATTCTGCTGCAAGACAAAAGCGGCCAATCGAATCCGATTGATCGCGCTTTTCTCTAAAACGCCTTATCAGGAGCACAGCGGTCTTTGCCCTGCGCTCCTGATGTGATCTGCTTTCTTTATAATGTGGTCTGAAAGCACAGATCGAAAAGGCTTTGAAGCTTGAACCTGTCCAGGGGCCAGCATGCATACACAAGATTCAAGCTTCTTTCTCTCAAGAGAGCGGGGACTGTTTTAGCTCTCTGTCACGTCTTCGAGCGTCCGTTGTCCCGTTGTGACCGCATTCACCAAAACAGCCATATTGCCAGGCTTATGCTGGTTGGCTTGCATGGTCATATGGGCTTTGGGAATTTCGTCCCAGGGATAAACTTCTGACATGCAAGGGTCAATACGACGCTCGATCACCAATTGGTTCGCCTGGGCGGCTTGATGCAAATTCGCAAAGTGGCTGCCTTGAATCCGTTTTTGACGCATCCAGACAAACCGTGCATCAAATGTCAGATTGAACCCTGTGGTCCCAGCACAGAACACAACCATCCCACCACGTTTCACAACAAATGTCGAAATTGGGAAGGTTTGCTCGCCTGGATGTTCAAAGACAAAATCAACATCATTGCCTTTGCCTGTGATTTCCCAAATGGCTTTCCCGAATTTGCGCGATTCTTTCATAAAAGCATTGAATTCATCGCCATTCACGGGTGGCAACTGCCCCCAGCAATTGAAATCTTTCCGATTCAAAACGCCTTTACATCCAAGCTGCATGACATAATCACGCTTGCTTTCGTCCGAAATCACACCGATCGCATTGGCCCCCGCCGTCGCGATGAGCTGAATAGCCATGGTGCCAAGACCGCCAGAGGCTCCCCAAACCAGAACATTATGACCTGGCCGCAAGATATGGGGGCGGTGACCGAACAGCATCCGGTAGGCTGTTGCCAAAGTCAGGGTATAGCAGCCAGCTTCTTCCCAAGTTAAGTGCGCTGGCTTTTTCATCACCTGCTGCGCTTGAACACAGGTAAATTGCGCAAAAGATCCATCGGGTGTTTCATAGCCCCAAATGCGCTGGGTCGGCGAGAACATAGGATCGCCCCCATTACATTCCTCGTCATCGCCATCATCTTGGTTACAATGGACGACGACTTCGTCTCCCACTTTCCAGTTTTTGACTTTCGATCCCACAGCCCAAACGATCCCAGACGCATCGGATCCTGCGATGTGATAGTCTTTCTTATGAGAATCAAAGACAGAGATCGGCTGGCCTAAAGCCGCCCAAACCCCATTATAGTTCACACCAGCCGCCATGACCAAAATGACCACTTCATGGGAATCTGGCTGTGGCGTTTCGACAACTTCCACCTGCATCGCCGTATCAGGGTTTCCGTGGCGCTCGCGCCGGATTGCCCAAGCATACATTTGCTTTGGCAGATGGCCTAGCGGAGGAATTTCACCGATTTCATACAGATCTTTTTGGATGGGAACGACCTTGGCCGGTTCGGTCATGATTTTTCTCGTCCTTATTTGTTCAACAGGGTCTGAAGCATGAAAAGATTGAAAGCTCTTATGATGACTCTTTTTTTTGAGAGCCCTTCCTCCCGATCATGACTCTTTAAGCTCTTTTACGATGATCCAGTCTCTTTCTACCATAGATAAGGGCCTTTGGCTTGCGCCTCTGCGTTGTGCATGAGATTTTTATAGAGAGTGCAATCCATCTGCGCCTTACCCTTAATATTTGGAAAGCATCGGGCTGAATCATTTCAGTCCGTTTTTTGCCCTAAAAAGGCTATACTCCCTCTTGAATAATTTTGCAATGCAAAATGACATAATATTTCGTTATACTAGCCAACAAGGAAATTTTGCGATAAAAGCATAGACAAACGCGAAAGAAGCGATCCAAAGGACAGGACGAAAAAATGGCGAACACACAAACAAGCACTCCAGAAAAAGCATCGGAACCAGAACAAAATCAAAGGGATAAGCCTTGGATTTTTCGTACATATTCTGGGCATAGCTCAGCCAAAGCGTCAAACGAGCTTTACCGCACAAATTTGATGCGCGGCCAAACAGGTCTTTCTGTTGCCTTCGACCTCCCGACGCAAACCGGATATGACAGCGATCACATTCTGGCCAAAGGCGAAGTGGGCAAGGTCGGTGTTCCCATTTGCCATCTTGGCGATATGGAGACTTTGTTCGATCAGATTCCTTTGGAACAGATGAACACCTCCATGACCATTAATGCGACGGCCCCTTGGCTGTTATCGCTTTATATCGCATGCGCCGAACGCCAAGGCGCCGAGCGCAAAGCCCTACAAGGCACCGTGCAAAATGACCTGATCAAAGAATATTTGTCCCGCGGAACCTATATTTTCCCCCCAGAACCAAGCCTGCGCCTGATCACCGATGTTGCCGCTTTTACCTATCGTGATGTGCCCAAATGGAACCCCATGAATGTCTGCTCTTACCATTTGCAAGAGGCTGGGGCGACGCCTGTGCAAGAGCTTGCCTTTGCCCTTGCAACCGGTATTGCTGTGCTGGACGCGGTGAAAGCCTCTGGGCAAGTGCCCGACGCTGATTTCCCAAAAGTCGTCGGTCGAATCAGCTTCTTCGTGAATGCGGGGATTCGTTTTGTCACCGAAATGTGCAAAATGCGGGCTTTTGTCGATCTCTGGGATGAAATTTGCCAAGACCGCTATGGGGTCGCAGAAGAAAAATACCGCCGATTCCGCTATGGCGTTCAAGTCAATTCCCTTGGCCTGACAGAACAACAGCCGGAAAATAATGTCTATCGCATTTTGCTGGAAATGCTTGCTGTCGTGCTGTCTAAAGATGCGCGGGCCCGGGCGGTGCAATTGCCTGCCTGGAACGAAGCCCTTGGTCTGCCGCGTCCTTGGGATCAGCAATGGTCTTTACGCCTCCAACAGATTGTCGCTTTTGAGACAGATCTGCTGGAATATGGCGATCTTTTCAATGGGTCTCATGTTGTTGATGCAAAAGTCGAGGCCTTAAAAGAAGAAGCACGGGCTGAATTGGCGCGAATCGACACCATGGGCGGCGCTGTCAATGCGATTGAATCCAGCTATATGAAGCAAAAGCTCGTCGAGTCGAATGCAAAACGTCTCGCGGCCATCGAAGCTGGAGAGCAAACGGTCGTCGGGGTCAATCGCTTCAACGAATCCTCTCCCTCTCCCCTGACCAGCGGTGACGAAGGGGCTTTCTTGGCGGTTGACCCTGCCGCAGAACAATCACAAATTGAACGTCTCACAGCCTGGCGCTCACAACGAGAAGAGGGCAAAACCGCAGAGGCCTTGCGCGCGCTCAAACAAGCGGCGCAAGACGGCAGCAATATTATGGAAGCCTCCATCTCTTGCGCTCATGCTGGTGTCACAACAGGAGAATGGGGCCAGGCTTTACGGGATATTTTCGGCGAATATCGCGCCCCGACAGGGGTTGCGAAATCTATCCAAACGACTGGCAATAGCGATTTACTGAAATTACGAGACCGGCTTGAGACCCTGAGCGATAAAGTCGGTCGCCGCCCTAAAATCCTTGTCGGCAAGCCTGGCCTGGATGGCCATTCTAACGGCGCAGAACAAATCGCTGTCCGCGCCCGCGATGCTGGCTTCGAAGTTGTTTATGAAGGCATCCGCCTCACCCCAGCGCAAATTGTCAATGCGGCTCTCGAAGAAGGGGTGCATGTCATTGGTCTGTCGATTCTCTCTGGCAGCCATGTGCCTTTGGTGACCGAAGTTCTCACCCGTATGAAGGACAGTGGATTGGCCGATGTCCCCCTTGTCGTCGGGGGGATCATTCCACCAGAAGACGAGCAAAGCTTGCTCCAAGCTGGGGTTGCGCGGGTCTACACGCCCAAGGATTATGATCTTACAGCGATCATGGCGGATATCACAGATATCGTCGAAAAGGCGCCACAACAAGCCGCGTAAAACAGGATACCGGGGAGGCAAGCCCGTCTCTCCGGTATTTTTCGAGAGAAAACCCTAAGACAAAGGCAGTCTTGCAAGTGTTTTTAAGGCTGCCATCGCTTTTTGGCTTTCCTTCGCCAAGCCTATTAATCCCGAAAGGTCTTGGGGTCTTTTGAGCAAAGCGCCCAAAACGGCCAAGGGTTTTGTATTGCCTTGCCCATCCATCCCCACCAAGGCCGAAGGCGGCAAAGCGCGATGTGCTGAATCGGCCACAGCGCGAATGGCAAGAAAAGGCAAGGACAGGGCTTGGGCCGCTTTGGCGACACCATGGCTTTCCATATCCACCAGAACAGCGCCCGTTTGCTCGCAAAGGCGACGTTTTTCTTCCACAGTCGCCAGAGGCTGATCACTGCCCACAATCATGTCTTCGCACAAGGCCACGGGGAGGCCTTGGCGGCACAATACACTTTTGCGCCATTTTGGGTCACACAGCAGCTTATGCCCATCCGGTAGAAAGACACCTTCGGCCACAATCACGGTTCCGGCTGTCAAGCGCGGGTCAAGACCACCGCCGATCCCGAAAGACAAAAGCGCCTTAGCCCCCCGCGCCGCTAAATCATGGGCAAGACGCTCTGCGCGTTCTGCGGATCCTCCGGCAATTGCGATGAAAGGCTCTTGGCCTTGATTTTTCTGCTTGGCCTCGGAGGGATCAAATGTCCGGTTCCCCGTCAACACAGCCGCCTCAGCTTTTAAGCCCACAATCACCCCAATAGG
This sequence comes from Alphaproteobacteria bacterium UBA2562, assembly GCA_002340345.1. Lineage (GTDB taxonomy): Bacteria > Pseudomonadota > Alphaproteobacteria > UBA2562 > UBA2562 > UBA2562. The sequence continues at coordinate 34,131 of DDLW01000378.1, forward strand.
ACCCAAGACATGAGGCCCAAGGGAACCGTCCTGGTCTTCTGGTTCCAAAGCAGAGGCTGTCATAACATTCTCCTTTCAGCAGAGCCTTCACCGTCTTATACCAACCGAAAGGGTCTAAGACTCTACGGTTGGCCACCTCGATTTACCTCGGATTTTGCGTTGCGAAGCCTCGGAAGTTATTGAAAAGCTTGAGACTGAAAATCAAGAAAAGAGGTCATGAGAGGTTTCCGGTTGGTATGATTTTCAGATTTTTGGCATAAGCCTATCGCAAGGTCAAAGCCCTTTGATCACATATTGCGCCCGGAAAGTCCCCCAGCAAGAGGTCTCTGTCATGAAAAACGCGACCAGGCTGGTCGCGTTTGTCGCTCTCTTGACGATGAAGTCACTTTAGGGCCGCATTTTGCCCTGTGCTCTAAAAGCTATAACGGCTCCCGAACATAAAATTATGAGATCCCATCCCATCCATTTGTTTTGTTAAGCCCGTGCTATCATCAACATCGAACTCCAATGTTCTGAAATACCGATAGTCCGCTGTTAAAGCCCAACGTTCATCAATGATATAAGATCCTCCGGCAATGACTTGGAAAGCAAAGGCGGTCTCATTGACATCATTCAGTCTGACTTGATTGGCTTCCAGCTCATCACTATTGATAATCGCTAAACCAACACCAAGCCCGACATAAGGACGCACACGGTCATTGCCCATGTCGGCATAGACGTTCCCCATGAAACTCGTGGCGGATAATTCACCATTAATGCCATTTGCACCATTGGAATCAGGTTCAAGCTCTGTGGCCCGGCGGGAGAATTCGACTTCCCCCCGAAAGGCTGGGTGAAAGCGATGACCAACAGCCGCACTGAACGTCGCACCTGTTTCTCCTTGGGCTTCTGTCCCTTGCAAAACACTATCTGGATAGCTTTGATCTTCGAAAAGGGATAGGCCTGCGGACCCAGCGGCATACCATTGATGGATCCCTGCTTCACTTTGAGCCCGCGCTGCAAAGGTCACAATCATAACGAGGGTAAAAGTCGCAAAGAACGTCACAGCAAGCGGCATATCATTGTGCAGCTTACGAAAGCTGTTAGAAGAAAACATGACACATTATCCTCAATATTTTAGACCTCAAAAGATTGCCTTCAGAGTTTTCAACGACATAGAGCACTCCCTTTTTAATATCGGAACAAAAAAGGGTCTATGATTCAGTCTTTCTATGAAAAGCGCATGGAACGGACTCTCAGAGGCGGCTCTTTCAAACTGATTTCGCAAAGATCTAGAGCATTTCGCTTTTAATTTGAAGCAGGTGAAATGCTCTATATCTTTAGTTTTCACTGCAAAACGCATGGTTAAAGTGATCCCACTTTAACCAGCTTTGCTATAGCGTCTTTAAAGTATTCAAAGCAAAAGATGGGCCAAATATTTTTCTTATAGTTAACAGAAAAGTAACCATTTTTATATCAGGAATGGTGGAAGATTTGAGATGTGAAAAAAATGCAGACACGAATATTTTACAGATCAATATTGAGACATAGGAAATTTTATCCACCATCTCGGAAAAATATTCCTACTTGAATGGTCTCATGCACCGACCGCGACAAAAGAATCCTTTTTGCCACGGTCGGTGCATGAGATACCTTTGTGTTTATGCACGAAGGCAAAGGAGGGGGGCCCTCACTTTGATCCGTCTTACGGAAAAATAAGCGTGCAACCGACTATAGGTTTTGTCGGTTGTTATGGCATCACGCAATCAAACGCCCTAATGTTTCCCTGGTTGGCGCCAACCAATTCTCCGTAAGATCCTCTCCATACAAGGTTTGCTGAACATCAGCACAGACTTGTTGCGCTTCTTGCCCGGACACGGCATCCATCCCCGTCTGAGACAAGGTTTTAATGACCATCCGGCCTTTACGCTTCAAGCTGCGATAACACATTTCAAGAAAAGCTAAAGGGTCTTCCAAATCAGCGGCAAAGCCTGTGCCATAGATGATATCAAATTGATGATGCCAATTCTCATTCATCTTATAAGGAGATTGCGAAAGAATGGTTGTATGAGCCTCCACCAATGCTACCAATTCTCGTGCCGCATAGGCCGCGTAGGGATCCTCTTCAACAGCGGTGACATTGGCCCCAAGCCCAGCCATGAACAAGATATCGCCAGCCGTTTTACTCCCGACCACCAGAACATCTTGGCCGTGCAAATCTGGCGTGATTAAGCCACGATGAACAGATTCGACAGCCCAATCGAAATGGCGCTTCCAAAGACCCAAGGCACGATGCAATCCGGCCATCGGATCACGCACCTGCCCCCATTGATAAAACCCCATCAACCCCGCTTGATCGATCTTGTTCCAATCAACGCCCTCTTTTAAGTGCCCTGGTTGCCCATAAAGAGAGATCATGGAACGCCCTTGCCAGCGCTGCAAAGCGTCTTTCACAATCTCATGGGCTTCAAGCAAGGTTGGGAGGCTCTCTTTATGCCGGAATTCCCAAGCAAGACGACGGTCAGAAGCACCAAAAGCTTTTACCGCCGGCCTGGCATTCAGCATATCTTTCAAATTCACAGATTCTGTAGAACGGCCATAAAAATGCTGATCAATGATATCCGTCCGTTCCCGCAGCATCTTGCGACTTGGCCATCGTCTTTGCGTGAAAAAAGAGCGACCGCCCCCCCCTTTCACAGAAGCTTCTCTGCCCAAAGGCAGCGGCGCTTCTGCTGTTACTGGGGCCGCTTCTGTCAAAAAGTGCGCGCCGTCTCCTTTTTCTGAGGACTCAGCCCCCCAGTCTGGAATTTGCTGTAATCCCCCATCCGCTCTTTGAGCGATATGACGTGTCATTTTCTTTACTCCCCCGCATCGACTGCTTTTCCCCGTCCCTCCTGAAGGGAGAAAAGATCGTTTGCTGGTGCCATTGTCAGTAAGGCGTTTCTCTCATTGCCTTACATGAACATTTTCTGATGGCCATTACAGTAAACAAAAAGACTTTCTGAAGTTTTAATGGTAAAAAATACTTATAGTTAACAAAAATAACTCTCATTTTATTCATTAACTATCTTTATTTACTTGGGAACAATCTGCCGGTGGGAAAATATTTCCATGAAATTCTCAAAATTATTGGTAAACATCATATTAACTCATGATTCACTCACCGAAATATATCATCTCTTTCAAGATATTAAGACAAAACACCCAGACCTTTAGCAAGACCTTTTTTCAATCTTTACACCCAGCATTTTCTTCCTATAAGAAGGAAACGGCTTCCATCGGAATTCGAAACATTCGAAAAAATGCCTTCGAAAGAGAAACCTCTTATCGTTTTTATGTGCCGCTTTTCAGGCCCCACTCTCTTGGCCCCCACTCTTTTGTCAGCGCCTTCCGAGGCTCTTATCACACAAAATCTAAGGTCAATCGAGGGGAGCAAAAGCATTTTTCCATTCAATCTGGTCAGAAAACATTCTACAGTTCGCATAACAAAATATTTGATGCCGCTCTTTTGCTTTTCCCCTGCTTCAAAAAATGCTGTCTATCTTTGTTGTTTTTGCCGTAAGACGAAAGCGACCAGGGGGCCACTTTAACGAACTTTGCTTTGGGGGAGGATATTGGCCATAATGACCATAGAAAACATCATGACAGTGTCTTCTTCTTTGAAAATTCATAATAGGCTGTCTGTCCAGAAGCTTTTCTGCTTACGCTTCCTGTGGAGACTATCTTTTTTCGTTTGCCTCTTTTTGAGCCCTTTTCAGGCGCATGCTGTCACCGTTACCAAGGCGCAAGAACGCTGTGAAGCCCTCTCCGGGGTGCTTTTGCCCGAGACGTCTTTGAACGCCATCGGCTTCGTAACAGCGCAAGACAGCCCCTCTGACCGCCCCAAAATAAATTTCTGCCGCATCCAAGGCTATGTCAGACCAGCGATTCACTTTGAAATTCGCCTCCCCACCAGCTTTTGGAATGAACGGATGATGATGGTGGGATGTGATGGTTTTTGTGGTCAGATCCAAGAGCCCCCGATCGATCAGCAGGACAACAGCATCCTACCAGCTCTCGCACGAGGCTACGCAACGGTCATGACCGATAGCGGCCATTGGGGGGCCAGCCCCAGTGATGGCCTCTGGGCCTATGGGCATCCGGCAGCCAAACGCGATTGGGCGAATCGTTCTGTCGCCGCTGTTGCGAACGCCGCAAAAGAAGTGATCAAAGCATTTTATGATGAAGATCTCAGATTCTCTTATTTCAAAGGCTGTGGCAATGGGGGGCGCATGGCCCTTATTGCAGCCCAACGGTATCCAGAGCTTTTCCAAGGCATTATTGCACAAGCCCCTGTAACCCAACCAAGCACGCTTTACGGGATCCATTATGCCTGGATCGCAAAACAGCTCAAACTTTATGAGGATCCTCCTCTTATCACAGAAAAGACCCTCCAGCATCTTGGAGAAGAGGTCCTCCAAGCCTGCGACGGCCTTGATGGTCACGCTGATGGTTTGATTGCGGATCCAAGAGCCTGCCGTTTCCATCCCGATCAAATACAATGTCCCCAAACAGAGAGCGCAACCAGCTGTTTAAAAGAAACGGAGAAACAAGCCTTAGCCGCTCTTTATAACCGACCTATGGACACTTACGGCAAAGCCCTTATCCCTGGGGGACTTATGCCAGGATCAGAGCCTTATTGGATTGCTTGGTATTTAAAGTCTCCTTGGCAACAAAAAGCTTTACCATCTGTCCAGGATGAGACGCCTTCTCTTGGTGCTTTGGCCCGTTTAAACCAAAACTTCCTCCGTTACCTCGCCTTTGAACAAGATATGGGACCCAGCTATCCAGGGTCTGATTTCGATTTTGAAAGAGATCCTCCTCTCCTGGACGCCATGGCCGGGCTTTATGCTGCAGACAACCCTGATCTTAGCGCCTTCCAACAACAGGGCGGTAAGCTTCTCCTTTTGCAAAGCTGGGCCGATGCCATGGTGCCACCAGCCTATGCCATCGCCTATTACAAGTCTGTCATGGCTTTGCTCACTGAGAAAAAAAACATGACAGAAGAGCAAATTTCAGCTTTTTTCCGCTTATTTATGCTTCCAGGGCAAGATCACTGCCGTATGACCCACGACCAAGGCCCTAATTTTTATGATGCGTTCACAACGATAGAAGAATGGGTTGAACAGAACCAAGCGCCTGAACATCTTATGCTCTCTTGGGATTCTCCTGAAAAAACGGCCACAATACCACCAGCACAAGACAAGACACTGCGTGAAGAACCCGAATTGCCCGCAGCAGAAAGCACAACAACACCAACCTCTGTCACTTTACCCCCTGTGTCTCCGCTTGTCGCCAAGGCGCCTTCTGTGACACCGTCTCAAGAGCCCGAATCACCTGTCCCCTCCCCTGAATCATCGTCCTCCTCCCAAGACACAAGCCCGTCTCAACGGCCTAAGAAACCTCAAATTATGATCTGTCCCTATCCCAAACAGGCCATGCTTGCCTCACACGCCCCCCGCCTATGTGTTCTTCCAGAAAAGAGCTGGCTTGATGCTGAGCCTTAGCGTAAAGGGCAAAGGGGTGGGGGCCTCTCTTTGATCCGTTTTTCTATGGCTTCGCCACGCAAAATCCCAGGTCAACCGAAAGGACCAACCGACGATAAGTTTTGACGGTTGGGATGACAGCCTTTTTCCTGACTTACAGAAAAAGCAAAATGCTGTAAGAGAAAACTCTGTCAAACAAAGGACAAAATGATTCAAGACTCATTTTGTTTTCTGCTTTAGGTCTTATCAAAATATGTTGCAAATTACTGATCTCACCTATCGTGTTGGTCCAGGGCGTGTGCTTTTAGAGTCCGCCAGCGCCACAGTCTCGAACGGCCATCATGTTGGTCTTGTTGGGCGAAATGGCACAGGCAAATCGACCTTGCTCAAGCTGATTTCAGGCGATCTCCAGGGCGATTCGGGATCTATCGCACTGCCCCCACGGGCAAAAATGGCAAAACTCTCCCAAGAAACACCAGAAGGTGAAGGCTCGCTTTTGGCCTGGGTCCTTGCCGCTGACACAGAACGAGAAAGTCTTCTCCAAGAAGCAGAAACTTGTACAGACCCAGAGCGTATTGGGGAGATCCATAGTAGGTTAGAGGATATCAGGGCGCATTCCGCCCCAGCCCGCGCGGCTACGATCCTTGCTGGTCTTGGCTTTGACACCGCCGCCCAAGAGCGCTCTTTAAACAGCTTTTCTGGTGGCTGGCGCATGCGTGTTGCTTTGGCCGCTATCCTATTTCTCGCGCCAGATTTACTGCTGCTGGATGAGCCAACGAACCATCTTGATCTTGAGGCAACCCTGTGGCTCGAAGGCCATTTACAGCGTTACCCTGGCACCGTCATTATGGTGAGCCATGACCGTGAGATCTTGAATAGTGTTTGCACCCATATTCTGCATTTGGAACATTGTCGCTTAACACTCTATAGCGGTAATTATGATCGTTTTGAACGCACCCGCAGAGAAACACTAGAACGCCAAGGGAAAATGGCGGCAAAACAAATAAAAGAAAGGGAGAGAATCCAATCTTTTGTTGATAGATTCCGTGCCAAAGCCTCCAAAGCGCGCCAAGCCCAAAGCCGCATTAAAATGCTCGAAAAAATGGAACCTATCGCCGCCGTCATGGAAGACGAGAGCATGCGGTTTCATTTTCCACAACCAGAACAATTACCTCCCCCCATTGTTGCCCTCGATAATGTGACGATTGGATATGACAATCGTCCTTTGTTGCGAAATTTAAATCAACGCATCGATCAAGATGACCGCATTGCGCTTCTTGGGCAAAATGGCAATGGTAAATCCACATTTATGAAGCTTTTGGCCGGGCGGCTTGAAAAAATGGCTGGCCAAATCACAAAACCTTCAAAGCTGAGAATTGGCTATTTTGCCCAGCATCAAACAGAAGAATTAGACACCGATGGCACGCCTTTAACGATGATGCAACGCGCCCTGCCAGATGCCACAGAAACAGAGGCCCGCAGCCATCTTGGGCGTTTTGGCTTTCAACAAGCACGCTCAGAGACCTTAATTGGCGCTTTGTCTGGAGGCGAGAAAGCACGGCTTCTTTTTGCGCTTTTAACCCGCAATGCCCCCCATTTACTTTTGTTAGATGAGCCCACAAACCATCTTGACATCGATGCCAGAGAAGCCCTTGTCCAGGCCATTAATGACTATCAAGGCGCCGTCATTATGGTCAGTCACGATCCACATCTTATCAAACTTTCCGCAGATCGGCTTTGGCTTGTCGCCGATGGCCAATGCCAAACCTATGACGGCGATATGACAGACTATCGCAAATTTTTAATAGACAGCCGCAAAACATCTACAGGCCCCATAAAAGACAGCACAGATACAGAGGTGAGTTCAAAAAAAGACCAAAGACGAGAGGCGGCTCAAAAGCGAACGGCCTTAGCCCCCTTAAAGAAAAAAATAGATCAATCAGAACAAAAAATTAAAAAGCTCACACAAGAAAAAGAGAAAATAGAACAAAATCTTGCAGATCCTAAAATTTATGAAGGCCCAGCAGAGAAAATAACAAATCTTCAAAAAACGCTTGCTGATATTAACCAGGGCCTAGAAAAAGAAGAAGAAAACTGGCTGCTTGCCTGTGAGAATTATGAAAGCGCCAGCCAGGAAGATATTTAATCTTGTTTGCCACAAACATCATAAGCTTATGAAATAATTTTTCCTCTCAATTTCTTTAACGTGCCGAATAATTTAACACCTATAGCTTATGGTGGACTAAATGACGCAGGGATTCTGCCCTTTTGACAACGAGTAAAGCGTGCAAAAAAATAAAAACACGCTACAATACTCACATCATCCAAAAGAAATCTTGAGGTCACAGCGTCTTTGCGTTTAGGTTCAGGCTAGAACATTTAACTTTGCTCATGAGTTCTTGGAAATCCATGAGCCTTAAAGTGAACATTATTTACGCAAAACCCTTTTAAATGGCCTTGTGATTGCTGTTTGGAAAGACCATATCCCATTTAAAACGCTTTAGGAGGCATAATGACCTTCTCTGAGGCAAACCAATCCCTCATAGGGAAAGCGTAGTTTTATCGCAACAAGGCCGCCTAATGCATTGCAGTTGCCTCAAAGTTGTGATTTGATGCCTTGACTTTTCGATGCATGCGAAAAGTTAAATATTTGCAATAATGCCAACGACGAATAAAACAACATTTATTCAGTTGGATCTACCAGCCTACACGGTGCTCGAAATGTTAATGGCCTGAGAGGGGCTTAAATCCGCTATATGGACCATAACAGTTCAACGCTGACAAAGAACATCACAAACCGGATATATACCCATGATGGACAGCAAAGATGCCATAAATGCCTTTTCCGCTTTGGCTCAAGATACACGGTTACAAGTCTTTCAAACCCTTGTGAAAGAAGGGCAAGATGGCCTACCCGCTGGTGAAATCGCAGACCGCGTCGGTGTTGCACCTTCGACTTTATCTTTCCATCTTGGGCAGTTAGAGCGTGCTGGGCTTCTCAGATCATGGCGCGACCAAAGACGGATTTTTTACGCCCCAAATGTCGAAGGCATTAAAGGCCTTCTTTTGTTTATGACCGAAGATTGTTGCCAGGGAAACCCTGATATCTGTGGCTTAAACGGTGATAATATCAGCCTTGAAAAAGCCTGTTAAAGCAGTTTGTTAAAGGGGGATCCCCTTTAACGATGCGTTTTGCGGCAAAACATGAGAGCAAAGGCCAATCTTTTGGTCCGTTTTGCGGCAAAACATGAGAGCAAAGGCCAAAGGGATGCTTTTTCCCTTTGGCCCATTTTGCAACAAAAACAAAGACAGGGAGTCCTTCCCTTTCGTCTCAATAAAAACAAAAGGCTCTAGCTATCATATGTCACCAAGGCATCAAAGGGAACGTCCAGCTTTTCACGACCCTTTAAAAAAGAAAGCTCCATAATACAAGCCGCCGCTTTGACATCTGCGCCAGAGTCTTGCAAAAGTTTGATAGACGCCGCCATTGTTCCACCCGTGGCCAGCAAATCGTCCAAGACAACCACTTTCTGCCCTGGTTTGACGGCATCAGACTGGATCTCGATCGTATCAGACCCATATTCCAGGTCATAAGAATAGGACTTGACCTCACCAGGTAATTTCCCTTTTTTACGGACCATCGTGAACCCTAACCCTAATTCAAGAGCCAAAGGCGCTGCGGTCAAAAATCCACGACTTTCAATACCTGCCAATAAATCTGGTTGATAGGGGCGAATCAGGTCCGCTAATTGATCCACACAAGATCGCCAAGCTTGTGGATGTGCCAGCAATGTGGAAATGTCATAGAATAGAATGCCGGGTTTTGGGAAATCAGGAATAGAACGAATATGATCAGCAAGATTCATTGTTCGAAACACTTTCTCTGTTTACCTGTTTTTAGGCGTTTGCCGCCCACAAAACTTTGAAGTCATGTTTTGCGCTCTTCATTTTCTGAGAAAAGCGCAAACGCGTTTTACAGGCTATTGAAAAACGGCTAATCTTCAGACCCCAGCTTCGTTAAAGGTCGAGGTCTTGCCGGATTGCCTTGGTTCGGTCGCTTTTCTTTTACCAGAACATTTTATGTTCAGCGATCCCTAATCCCCCTTTTCTTTCGTTCCGATCACCGTCTTCATTTTCTCCTTGCCCAAAGAATTGACCTTCTTATGTAAACTGTGCTGTTTTTGCCCTTGTTTTCCCTCGATTTCAGCACATTTTAGAGCAAAGTATCGGCCAATGATGGGCTCTGTCTTAACGCGAAACATAAGATGTAGATCATTTTTCAAATTTCATCGAAAGCGAAAGGCTTTGAATCTTTGAAGATGCAAGATGGAACGCTGTGTTTAGCGGGCTGCAACATTTCTTTTAAATCTAAAAATTCTATAGATTTCATGATTCTACAGTGAAATGACAGCCTTAATTTTACCGCATTGTGCTTTTGCATTGAATCGAAAAGACCTCTGCATAATATC
>DDLW01000379.1 GCA_002340345.1 Alphaproteobacteria bacterium UBA2562
TTCAACAAGCCGATAGGATCTTAGAGACCACCCCTCTTCCAGACAAACATGCGCAGCTTTTATCTTATTACGCGATCCATAAAGCGAATACAGGGGCTTTTGAGGCGGCATATAGACTGGCCCAACGCTCAACAGAAAAACGCAAACAGCGTCTGAAAACAACGTCTTTAAAGCGAGAAAACCGAGACCATCGCTTGACCGAGCTCGCACAGAGTCTTTTTGTCGAAGCCAATATTGCCGCAAAACTGAAAAAATTTGGCGATGCTAAGCTAAGGGCGAAACTTGCGCGCCGTATTGTCGTTGAGGTCGAAACGGCACCGCAAAGCTGGATGGCCCATATTGATCAATTCTTAGCAGACCTTGATGGGCAAAAAGGCAATTTCAGCAAAGCCGGTGGAAAACGCATCCCTGAGCTTTTGGCAAAAGAATAGCCTTTTGCCTTTCGCTCTAAGCGTCAATCCGGCCTTCTTCCACGCCATGGCAGGACACAGCACGCCCATCCTCGAGAGAACGGAGGAGAGGAATTTCTGTCTCGCAGCGATGGTTGGCATAAGGACAGCGATTATGGAAAACACACCCGCTTGGCAAAGACATGGCCGAAGGCACTTCGCCGGTAAGCTTACTATGCTGCATCTCTTCGCAACTGAGTTTAGGGATCGCTGAGAGCAAAATTTGTGTGTAAGGATGACGCGGCTTGGCGAACAGGGTTTTGGTCTGGGCAAGCTCACAAAGACTGCCAAGATACATGACCCCAACCGTGGAACCAAAATGCTCCACAACGGATAAATCATGGGTGATAAAAAGATAGGTGAGATTGCGCTTTTCCTGGGCATCCATCATCACATTCAAGACTTGTGCTTGAATCGAGACATCAAGGGCAGAGATCGGTTCATCGGCAACAATAAAGTCTGGATCAACCATTAAAGCCCGCGCAATCGACAGTCTTTGGCGTTGGCCACCGGAAAATTCATGGGGATAGCGTTTTCCCCAACTTGGGTCATTGCCGACAGAGACCATGACCTCTTCAACTTTTTCTTTAATCTCTTGGGTGCTGAGATCGGGGAAATGGAAGCGCAAGGGCTCTTCCAAGGTTTTTTGAATGGTGCGGCGCGGATTCAAAGACGCATAAGGATTTTGGAAAATCATACTCATGCTGCGGTGATATGGACGGCGCTGCTTATGCTTTAAATGATCAATGCGCTGGCCGCGATAATGGATTTCACCCGCTGTGGGCTCTAAAAGGCCCATGACCGTTCTGGCCAAGGTGGATTTCCCGCATCCGGATTCCCCAACAAGACAAAAAGAGTCGCCTTCATAAATTGAGAAGCTGACATCATTAATCGCTCGCACTTTTGGCTTATGTTTTTGCAGAAAATGGCTGCCAAGGTCAAAAACTTTATGGATTTCTTTGACCTCAACCAAAGCTGTTGCCGTTTCTTTTGTCATGATAGGCTTCCTTGGGCAGACAGGGTCTCGGCTTTGAAACAACGGACGCGACGATGTTTGACAGTCAGCAAATCTGGAAGCTTTTCTGAACAAGGGTCATCGGCAAAGCCACAGCGGGGCGCAAAGGGGCAACCAGGCGGCAGGGCATTGAGGGTCGGCATGGAGCCTGGGATTTGATAAAGCCGTTTTCCTTGGTGGTTTTGTTGCGGCAAAGCAGAGATAAGGCCACTGGTATAAGGGTGATGGGGGGCAGGGATGACGTCTGCTGTCTTGCCTTGCTCAACAACATGCCCGGCATACATGACCAGGATTTTTTGGGTGACTTGCGAAACAACGGCAAGGTCATGGGTGATCAGAATAAGGCCGACATTGCGTGTCTTACAAAGATCAAGCATCAAGGACATGATCTCTGCTTGGATGGTGACGTCGAGGGCTGTTGTGGGCTCATCGGCAATGATCAGGGCTGGTTCCGCGAGCAAGGCAATGGCGATGACAACCCTTTGGCGCATGCCGCCGGACAGCTCATGGGGATAAGATTTTAAACGCGCTTCGGCAGAGGGAATACGTACTTCCGTCAAGCGGTCAATGGCGATGAGTTTGGCCTCTTCATCACTCATTTTCCGGTGCGCTTTCAGGGTTTCGATCATTTGTGTCCCGATGGTGAGCACAGGATTCAAAGTCATCATGGGATCTTGAAAAATCATCGCAATGCGATTGCCACGGATCGAGCGCATATCTTTGTGGGACAGGCTTGTCAGGTCTTTGCCTTCAAAAAGGATTTCTCCTCCGGCAATGCGGCCAGGCTTGCTGAGCAAATTGATAATGGCAAAGGCGGCTAAAGATTTGCCAGCACCGGATTCGCCGACGATTCCAAGTCTTTCGCCTCTTTTGACCGTGAAATTGATGCCTTGAAGCGCTTTTAAAACCCCCCTTCTGGTCGGGAATTCAACATGCAGGTCTTTGACTTCGAGAAGGGCCATGGTCTCTATCCTTTATAGAGTTTTGGATTGAGAACATCACGGAGCCAATCCCCTAACAAATTGATTGTTAAGATCAATAAAATCAAAACAACAGACGGAATCACCGTAATCCACCAAGAGCCGGAGAAAATAAACTCAAAGCCCGAACTGATCAGCGAGCCAAGGGAAGGCATGGTCACGGGCATGCCAAGCCCGAGAAAGGACAGGGCGGCCTCCGAAATGATCGCATTGGCCACTTGGACCGTCGAAATCACCAAGAGAGGAGAAAGCGTATTCGGCAAAATATGACGCATAATAATTGTCGGCGCGCCTAAGCCAATAACCCTGGCGGCATCGACATATTCTTTATTTTTCTCAGCCAGGACAGAGGCGCGAATGGTGCGCGCATATTGCGGCCATTCGGCAATGCCAATCACCATGACCAGCATGAAAATGGCAAGCTCTTCATAAAGGTCGGCCCCAAAGCTGGCCTGGAAAATCGCCAGAACAATGATGGCAATCATCATGGTGGAGAGGGAAAGCTGAATATCCGCAAGCCGCATGAAAAAGGAATCAATACGCCCGCCGAAATAACCGGAAATAAGACCAATCGCAATGCCGATGATCATCTGTACTGCGACGGCAAACAGGCCAATGACAATCGAAATGCGCAGGCCATAAAGAATGGCGCTGAGCATATCGCGGCCTTGTTGGTCTGTGCCAAGAAGAAAGCGCTCATCGGGGTCTGTGTCTGCGCCACTTGACCAAAGGGGCGGGATTTCTGAATCCATAATATCGATCTGGATCGGATCATGGGGATCCATGGGCGATAAAAGAGGGGCAAACAGCGCGGCTAGGAAAAAAAGCATCAGCACGCTAAAGCTGACAATGGCAACTTTATCTGTTTTGAAGCGATAGAAAAAATCAGAGTCGAGAGCTGTCTTGAGTCTGTTCATCATGCTTTCCCCACGATGCGCACCATGGGATTGATGATGCTATAGAGTAAGTCAACAATGGTATTGGTGATCACAAAGATCAAACCGACAATAATAATATAGGCAATGATCAAGGGGGTATCGACACGGTTCACGGCCTCGATGAACATGAAGCCGAGACCAGGCCATTGGAAAACGGATTCTGTGAGAATGGTATAGGCAAGCATGATCCCGATCTGGACGCCTCCGACGGTAACAACAGGTAAAAGTGTATTTTTGAAAGCGTGCAGAAACCAGACCCGGCGCGGGGCGAGGCCTTTGGCCCAAGCAAATTTGATATAGTCTTGTTCTAGGACCTCCATCATCTCCGAGCGAATAAGCCGGATGAAGAGAGGCAACATAATAGAGGCAAGGGCAAAGCTTGGCAGAATGAGATGTCTCAAACCTTCTAACGACAAAAAGCCGGTTTTCCAGCCTGGAAAGATCTCAACCAAATCCTCGCCGCGTCCAAAAGACGGAAGCCAACCAAGGGTGACCGAAAAAATATAAATTAAAAAAATCGCGGTTAGGAAAACAGGAATTGAAATCCCGATAATACTGCTGCTCATAATGACTTTTGCGAGAAAGCTTTTCGGGCGGATTGCGCAAAAACAGCCGAAGGGAATCGAGATCGATAGAATAATCAGAGTCGCACCAAGGACAAGATCAATGGTTGCGGGAAATTTGTCTAAGATGACATCGAGGGCAGGGCGTTTAAAAAAATAAGACTCGCCAAGGTCGCCTTGGATGGCTTTGGTTGTAAAGCGCATATATTGGGTTAAAAAGGGGTCATTCAGGCCCATTTCCGTACGGAGAATTTGGCGTTGTTCTTCTGAAACGGCTGTCCCCACCATTTCTCGCAAAGGATCGCCCAGATTGTCTTGGATAGAAAAACCAATCAGGCTGATCACAAACATCACAATAATAGATTGCAATAAGCGTTTTATCAGGAAAGCAATATAAGCCATGGTGATCCAGGTCAAGGTTTCCAAAGGGCGCGCCCTTTGGCCGCC
>DDLW01000013.1 GCA_002340345.1 Alphaproteobacteria bacterium UBA2562
TTGCTCAAGCGCCGCACGGGCTTAACGGTTGGTCTCTTGCTCAAATTCCGTACTAAAAAAATGGCTTTAATAGAAAATGTATGATGAAGAATATTCGCTCTATCCATGGCTTGCCCGTGTAATATTATAACGACTTTAAAATAAAAATATGTCTATTATTTCAGAAAGCTCATGAATAGGATTCCTCCTATTTTTGCAAAGTTCATGATGGCTTTTAAAGTGATGAAATATTGAATAAACGCCTTAAATAATAAAAGAGAGGTTTTCTTAAATTCATTAGAGAAAGTCACTAGGCTCTCAAATTTGTGGTTGGCAATGAAGTCGCAAAATATATGGAAACCTCTCATGACCTCTTTTCCCGATATGCAGCCTCACTCTTTTCAGGAGTTGTCTGAGGTTTCGTAACACAAAATTCGCGGTAATCGAGGTGGCCAAATCTAAGACTTTGTGAGGAGTGATCATCATGACAGCCATTTTTAGCCATTTTGAGCATGACCATCACGAGCAAATCGTTTTTTGTAGCGATGCACAAACGGGACTGAAAGCGATTATTGCCATCCATGATACATGTCTCGGACCCGCATTAGGGGGCTGCCGTATCTACCCTTATTGTGATGAAAAAGAGGCCTTGCAGGATGTTTTACGGCTTTCGCGGGCCATGACCTATAAAGCGTCTCTTGCGAATCTTGATTTGGGCGGTGGAAAGTCCGTTATCATTGCAGACCCTTTAAGAGAAAAATCACCAGCCCTTCTGAAAGCTTTTGGGCAAGCGGTAGAACGGTTGGCTGGGCGGTATATTGTGGCTGAAGATGTGGGCAGCTCTGTTGAAGATATGGAGATGATTCACGAAGTCACGGGGCATGTTGCGGGCCTATCAAGCGGTGGAGGTGATCCCTCGCCAGCAACAGCAAGAGGGGTGCTGATGGGCATGAAGGCTGCGTTGAAATATCAGCGTGGTCAAGGATCTTTAAAAGGGGTCACGGTTGCCCTCCAAGGTTTGGGGCATGTCGGTTTTGCGCTTGCTGAAATGCTTGCTACAGAAGGGGCCTCTTTAAAAGTTTCTGATGTTCGCTCTGATGTCCTTACAGAGGCAAAGGAGCGTTGGGGGGCTGAGATCGTTGAAAATAAAGCGATTCATGCCGTGTCGGCTGATATTTTTGCCCCTTGTGCTTTAGGCGCTATTCTGAATGACCAGACACTCCCCGCGCTTAAAGCATCGGCCATTGTTGGGTCTGCGAACAATCAATTGGCGCGTCCTGAACATGGCGACATGTTGCATAAAGCTGGCAAGCTCTATGCACCTGATTACGCGGTCAATGCAGGCGGGTTAATCAATGTTGCCCATGAATTGCCTGACTATGGCGGTTATAACGCTGAGAAAGCGTATCAGAAAATTGATGCTCTCTATGAAACAATGCTGGCCATTTTCCATAAAGCCGATCACGAGCATATCAGTACGGCAAAGGCTGCTGATCTCTGTGCCTTAGAGCGTCTTAACCACCAAAAAACGATCAGCCATGCTCTTTCAGCGGCAGAATGATCGAAATGTCATAATAATCGACAGGTGTGTAAAACCGATCAAGAGAATTGAGCTTGATCGGTTTTGCCATTTTGATCTTATTTATGATATGCGTGCTGAGAAAAAAGCGTTATTGGGGAAACCCATAAGCATCAAGATAAGGCGCTAAAAATTGCGTAATATTATCGACGATAACATTTGGAAGCATTTCCTTCCATGCTCCATCTTGATACTCTGAAACATGATTGGTTTGAAATCCGGTTTTGTAATCTACATATCTTTTGCACTCAAATGGTGTTGTGAAAAACTGACCGTCGCCCTTATGCCCTTTTTCGTGATTTTTCTGTTCCATTTCAATTCTATGTTTGACATTTTCTTTTGAATATTTCTCGATAAGAACAAGATCGTCTGGTTCAAGACTTGTGCCAAGAGCGTCAGTGACTTTTTCAATTACAAAGCCTGGACGTTCTTTAATGTCCTGATAAGGCAGTAATGTCAGGCGGTTCTTATGGCTTGAAGTGATATAAATCATAAAATTTACATGTGTCTGAAGAATATCTCGCCAGTTTTCTTCCAACCATGATGTGTTCACCTCCATGAAGCGCGCATAAGAGGCGAGGCAGTCCCGAGGGTCTCGGAGTGTCGTAAAAACCATTTCATCAGAACGCCGGATTGCTTGCAATTTCATATGACATTTCAAGATACAGGCCTGTTTTTCATTTGGTCTATGAAAGTTCTCGAAGGCGAATTTGTCTCTTGTTTTTTCCCAATCTTCGTCTCGAAAAGCGATTTTTTCTGGAACAATGTCATAGTTTCGGTTGCGGTAGAGGTCTCTTATAATGTTAAAAACCCACATGGATCCTGTACGGGGAGGGGTTAAAACCCAAACGCACTGACTTTTCATGATATTCTCCCATTTGTCACAAAGACCATCGAAGGCATGAGAATATTCCTAAAATATTGTTTTACTCAGGAAAACCATAAGCCTCTAAATAGGGTTGTAGGAAGTGAGTTATCTGGTCAGCGACGGTGGGAGGCAAAATATCGCCCCAATTGCCATCTTCATATTCTGACACATGTCCTGCTTGAAAACCTGTTTTGTAATCTAAATATCGACTACTTTCTGAATGCGTTTTAAGAAAAGTTCCTATTTTACTATTTTTATCATTACTGTCTTGATGTTGTTTTTGTGATTTCTCGATACTTTCTTTGACATTACGTTTTGAATATTTTTCGGCGAGGGCTAAATCTTCTGCTGTCGCATCTTCGTCGAGAGTTTGCATGATTGTTTTGATGATAGAGTGTGGGTTGCTTTTAATATCTTTATACAAAAGTAATGTCAGACGGTCTTGATGGTGTGATGTCATATGGGTGACAAAACCGACATGGGATTGGAGAATCGAGCGCCAATTCTGTTCTAAAGTCATAGCGTCCATGTCCATGAACCGCATATAAGATGCAAGAGAATCTCGAGGGTCTCTTAATGTCATAAAAAGTGTTTCATCGGCGCGCTGCGCGCTTACGATAAATGGCTGATGGGATTTTACAATACAAGCTCGATGAAGATTCGGAGCCTCTGAATCTGCCAAAACAAATTTGTTACGGGCTTGGGTCCATTCATAGGGATGGATGAGAACATTTTCTGGCGTGATCTGATAGTTACGGTTGCGATAGAGATCACGAATAATATTAAACACCCACATGGAGCCAGTGCGGGGCGGGCTTGAAATCCAGACGCAACGACTTTTCATAAAAGCCCTCCTGATTGCTTGACGGCGAGAAATAATATAAAATCCGGTCCTAAAAATATATTTAATATATTTCTAATTGTGTTTTTTGTATTTTGAATGCAGATTTTATCTGATCTGTTCCGGCTAGAGCCTTTTGCGTGATGATTGGAACACACAAAATGCTCTATATTATTGTTTTTGCCGCAAGAC
>DDLW01000229.1 GCA_002340345.1 Alphaproteobacteria bacterium UBA2562
ACCATTATGCAGAGGTCTTTCCGAGGTAAATCGAGGTGGCCGGCTGCAAATGGTCAAAGTTTGGTCCACATTCTCTTGCAATCAGGTTGGACTGCAAAAAGAGGTTGAAGATGGCAAAGTTTCGGATTGGGATTGATTTGGGAGGAACAAAAATTGAGGCGATTCTTTTAAGATCGGAATCTGAAGATAGGGCCTGTTCTGAACAAGACAATGTTCTTAAAAAGAAGCGTTTGGCGACGCCTTCTGGTCATTATGAGGAGACAATTCGGGCGATCCAGACGCTCGTATTTGACTTGAAATATTCATGTGTGGAGTCTCAAGAAATATCAATCGGCATTGGGATTCCTGGGTCAATATCTCCAGAAACAGGCTTAATTCGTAATGCAAATTCAACCTGTTTGAATGGCCATAATTTGCAAGCAGATTTGAAACACGCATTACGCCAAGATGTTAAGATAGAGAATGATGCAAATTGTTTTGCTGTTTCAGAAGCGATTGATGGGGCTGGCCAAGATAAAGATATTGTTTTTGCTGTTATTTTAGGAACAGGTGTCGGTGCAGGCATAGCGCTTTCAGGTAAGCCTTTGCTCGGATGTAATAAGATCGCCGGTGAATGGGGACATAATCCATTACCGTCTTTGCTCTTGGAAAATGACTTTCAACCTCAGTCTCTCCCCATTTGCCATTGTGGCCGGTTGGGCTGTATCGAAACTTTTTTATCTGGCCCTGGCGTGATTCTTGACCATCATAAGGCAGGAGGAGCAGAGAAAACCGTCGAAGAGCTTGTCGAATCAGCAAGAAAAGACTGTGCGATCGCAAAGTTAACACTGAAAAGGCATGTTCACCGTTTGGCTGCTAGTCTTGCGGGTGTGGTTAACATCTTAGACCCTGATGTTATTGTTCTAGGGGGAGGTCTGTCTAATATGGATCATCTTTATAGTGATTTATATGATGCGATGCGGCCCTTTGTGTTTTCTGATTGTTTCAAAACACCGATTCGTAAAGCGCAGCATGGCGATTCTTCTGGTGTCAGGGGGGCTGCATGGCTTTGGCTGTAAGGTCTTTACAGTCATATATCAAAATGACATTCTGGGAGACCAGCACGGTCTCTTATAGGGTGATGTCATGGCACAGGTCATTTTATGTAGGGAGTGTGGAGATCTTGTGGCAGGGGAGACATCCTTGTGCCTTGGTGAAGATCATCATTTAAGATGCCCAAAATGTAAAAGTTCTCATATGATTATTCACCCGGAGCTTCCTGCTTTAGGGATTGCACATATTGATTGTGATGCCTTTTATGCATCTGTTGAAAAACGGGATAATCCAGAGCTTTTACAGAAACCGCTCATTATTGGGGGTGGAAAGCGCGGTGTGGTTGCGGCATGCTGTTACATTGCGCGCATGTCCGGTGTGCGATCTGCCATGCCCATGTATAAAGCGTTAGAAAATTGTCCAGAAGCTGTTGTTATGACGCCTAATATGGCGAAATATCGTGATACAGGTCTGCATATTCGATCTTTAATGTGTAATGTAACAAAAATTGTTGAGCCCCTTGCTTTAGATGAAGCTTTTCTAGATCTCACTGCTTTTTTGACATCACAAAAAGATTTTGAAGGGCTCCCTGCAAAACGGCTTGTCACCCTTGCAAATCATATTGAGCAAGAGGTTGGTATTACAGTCTCAATTGGGCTTTCGTATAATAAATTACTCGCAAAATTAGCATCGGATTTGGACAAACCGAAAGGATTTGTCGTTATTGGTCAGAAAGAGGCGAAAAGCTTCTTAGCGAACCGTCCTGTGCGAGATTTGTGGGGGGTCGGACCTTCTTTGCAGAAGAAACTCTCTGCGGACGGTATTCATGTTATCGGTGATCTCTTACGCTATCAACCAGCGGCGCTTGTGGCGCGTTATGGTACAATCGGGCGTCAGCTTCATGCTTTTGCGCAAGGGCAAGATAGTCGACGCATAAAAGCTGAAAGAGATGTCAAGTCCCTCTCAAATGAGACAACTTTTGAGAATAATATAAAAGACTCAGAGATATTAGAGGATTATTTATGGCAGCTTTGTCTAAAGGTTTCAAAACAGTTAGAGAAAAAGAAAATAGCAGGATGGACGGCAACCCTTAAGTTAAAGTATTCAAACTTTACATTAATCACAAGAAATAAACGTTTGACTCAACCGAGCCAGAAAGGAGAAGTAATTTATCAAGCTGGAAAAATTCTTTTAGCAAAGGAACTCGCTGAAAATCCTCAAGCGACATTTCGTTTAATTGGTATCGGTGTATCAGATTTAGTCAGCCCAGATCATGCCGATCAACCAGATCTATTTGACTTTTCTGGGGGGAGATTACAATAGAAAAAAGACAGCTGGGCAGCTCGAAAAACCCCACGCATTTTGCTTTGAGATGCTCTTCTCTTTTTTGAGGTTATCTGTCCGGGGAGAGAGGCGACCGGCCTTGTTGAGTTCTAGAGCATACTTTTATCTTGAATCAGTGGAAATGTTCTATGTTTTTCTTTTTACCGCAAAACGCATAATTAAAGTGGTGCGACTTAAACCAGCTTTGCTCTAAAGCACGCTGATATGGTGTTTGATCAATAATAATAATCACCGTGTTTCCTCCTCGATGATTTGAATAATGCCTTTTGATCGCGCACTCGACAAAAGGTCATAATAAAAATTGTCTTTTCGATTTTAAAATACGCGATATCAACATTAACTTTATCCCAAAAATGAGAAGTTATACGCGATAAATCGCCTATAACTTGACGGAAATTAATGGCTGGAAAGGGCCCGACAACCATTTCAATTGAACCTTTCGCATAAAAAAGAGTTATAGTACATCGTGGATTGAGCCTTGCCTGCGAACGATGTCTGGCTAAGCTATGAGAATACAGCGTGCGACACTTCACTTCGCCAATCACTTTTCCGTCCCTCCAAATCCAGAAAATGCGGTTCTCAAGCTTAGCGCGTCCCATTCTCTCAGATACTAGAGCGTTTCAGGTTTTAA
>DDLW01000215.1 GCA_002340345.1 Alphaproteobacteria bacterium UBA2562
CTGGATGGAAACATCCAGTCAACACGTCTTGTGGCAAAAACAATAAGAGAGAGCATTTTGTGTGCGTCTATCATTACGCAAAAGGCTCTAAGCCTCTTTGCCCAACACAGAAAGAAAATCGGCAACCTGCTGATTAAGATTCTCTGCCGTGCGTGCCAGAGCCTCTGAGGACGCTTTCACACACGCCGAAGAGGTCGAGGTATCAAGAGCGGCCGTCGTGATGTCTTTAATATTATCACTCACTTCCTTGGTGCCGCTATAAGCCCGTTCCGCACTCCGGGCAATTTCATCGGTTGCAACCCCTTGTTCTTCAACCGCAGCGGCAATGGCCACCGCAACATTGTTAATTTCGCCAATTGTTTTGGTCACATTGACAATGGCCGCCACGGCTTCTTCTGTTGCCGTCTGTACATTCACAATTTGCCCGCTGATATTCTGTGTCGCTTTGGCTGTTTGGTTCGCAAGATTTTTCACCTCATTGGCGACAACGGCAAAGCCTTTGCCCGCATCTCCAGCCCGCGCCGCCTCAATTGTCGCATTGAGCGCTAAAAGATTGGTTTGATCGGCGATGGCATTGATGAGGTCAACAACTTCACCGATTTTCGCCACCGCCTCTGTCAAGCTCTGGACGGTTTTATTGGTTTCCTCTGCTTTTGCCGCCGCCGATGCCGCTGTCTGCGAGGCGCCATTGACCTGATGGCTAATTTCTTGGATCGATACGGTCAGTTCTTCCGCCGCCGCCGAGACCGCCTGCACCCCAAGGGATGTATTCTTCACAGCCGCAGCCCCAGACTCTGCCCGCTCTTTTGTTTTATTGGCCGCAGGTTCTAAAACCGCAGCATGGGATTTCATTTCTTGTGCAACATCCGCAACGGATTTCACAACAAGGCCAACACTTGAATGGAAATCAGCGATTGTTTTTTCTCTTTGTTCTTTTTCTTCAAGGGCCCTTTGGTGAATGCTTTCTTGTCGCTCTTTTTCCATCTGTTCAACTTTTAGAGCATTTTCCTTAAAGACTTGAACCGCATCCAGCATATCTTTGATCTCATCATCCTGGGAACGTTGCGGTATATCCGTCTGTAAATTGCCAGACGCTAAGGCACGCATGGATCCTGTAACCGAAATGATGGGCTTACTGACATTATTGGCGAAAAACCAAGCGAGATAGCCTGCAATCGCCGCTAAGAGAAGGGCGATCATCCCAATGGTCAGGGTCATTTCATTTGAGGCTTTAAAGATTTTAGCCCTTGGGATCGTTACAACAACCATCCAAGGTGTTTTTGTTTTTGCAATATTCAAAGGATAGGAAACTTGAATCATATCAATACCTTGCACAGAAACATTCTCTAAGATAATTTCTGTTTTCCCATCTAAAGAGCGCAAAAGTTCTGGGGCGAACTTGGCTTCGGACAGGGGTTTTGTCAGCAAGTCTGTATTGGGGTGATACACAATATTCCCACTTGCGCTAACAAGCGTCAAATAGCCCTCTTCAAAAGGACGAATGCTATCCAGCCGTTTGTGGATATCTGCCATGGTCAAATCAACACCCGCGACCCCCGGGCCATTGGCCTGTGCCATAATCGGCACAACAAGTGACGTTAACAATGTTTTGGCTTTACTATCCCCGACAGAATAAAAATAAGGGTCGAGGATCATCTCATCGCCGCTTTTTTGTGCTAAGAGGTAATAATCACCGGCCCCGTCTTGGTCATACTCTTTCAGAACTTCTGTCGAAATTTGGCCTCCTTCCCGAAACCAATAAGGTACAAAACGACCTGTTCGATCATGGGCCTCCTTCCCGACCCAGCCTTCATCTTGGCCATCCAAAGCATTCGGTTCCCAAGCCGTCCAGGTCCCGAAAAGTTGATGATTTTCTTCGAGAAGCTTTTTTAGAATCTGATTGAAAACATTTCTATCAACGATTTCTGCGGATCGCATCACAGAAAAGCTGTGGGCCATATCTCTGGCGATGCTAAAAGCATTTTCGATTTCCGCTTTAACAAAAACCGCATTTCCCTTTGCGACTTTTTCTGCCAGCTTAACAGCTTGATTTTCAAGAATATCACGACTTATGGTGAGTCCTATACCGGCCGTTATAAAAATTGAAAATATAGATATAAAAACAACTAAAAGTATTATTTTCCCTTTTAATCTGAGATGAAACAAAGACATAAAAGGCCTCCTGATTTTTATTTTATTATAGACATTAATAGAATAACAGCTGAGGGAAAAAAACAAACGTCATTTCAATTATTTTTTATATAAAATCTTTGCATGCAGCATTTTTGCGTACGCGAAACGTCCAACAACTTTTCCGAGAAAAAGTTTTAGGGGATTCTTAAGGGGCATTTTCCAAAAGGCCCCTTAAGGTCACTATATTGAAAAGCGAGTCTTGTGTCATGATCTTCAAAGGGCAGCG
This sequence comes from Alphaproteobacteria bacterium UBA2562, assembly GCA_002340345.1. Lineage (GTDB taxonomy): Bacteria > Pseudomonadota > Alphaproteobacteria > UBA2562 > UBA2562 > UBA2562. Next base: position 2,420 of record DDLW01000215.1, read on the forward strand.
ATGTCTTCTGGTGATGGGATGGCTTCTGATTGAAAATTTTTCATCTTCCCCAAGAGCCAATCTTTGAAATCAGCCACCGCAGAATTTGAAGGCGGCGTTGGCGGCCCGACAAGATAATAGGCCTCGCAAGGAACATAGACAGAAATCGGAATCACAAGTTTCCCAGCTTGAACACTGTCAAACGCTGTAATGGCGTCCGCCAGCGCAATGCCTTGCCCCCTTTCGGCCGCATCAACCGCCAAAGTCAAATCTTGGAAAACAGGCCCCCTTAGAGACTCAGGGGCAGGGATTCCAGCAGCAACAAACCACGCCGCCCACCAACTTTTATTTTCTTCATGCAGAAGAGGGGTCTTTAAAAGATCCTCCGCCGTTTTGATCTTATCCAACCCTTTGAAATCTGGGCTACAAACAGGATAGCTATAAATATCAATTAAATGGTCAATGGTGAGATCTTCCCAATCGCCATTCCCAAAACGCACACCAAGATCGACAGCTTCAGCTCTGAAATCCGCATAAGCGGGCGTAGAAATAATATTCAAATCAATATTTGGAAAACTCTGTATAAAATCTCCTAATCTCGGGACCAACCATCGCGCGGCAAATCCTGTATCAACACTCAGCGTGACGGTTGCGCCACCGCTTTTAGATTGCATATCCGCTGTTGCGGCTGCCATCATATCAAAGGCTTTGGTTAAGATTTTGCGGTACCGCGCGCCTTCCTCTGTCAGGATCAGGCCGCGATGGACGCGACGGAACAAGGCACGACCAAAATATTGCTCTAATTCGCGCACATGGCGGCTGATCGCTGCATGTGTGACGTTCAATTCCTGTGCCGCTTCTGAGAACCGCCCATAACGCGCTGCCGCCTCAAACGCACGCAAAGCATTCAAAGAAGGCAATTTACGAGCCATATTTTGTCCTTTCGCGATTGGCTTTCCTGCCCTTGTCGAGGGTGACAGGGGCGTGGTCTTTGGAAAGCGGTTCATCATGATGTGAAAATCTGTTTGGTGATTTTACTCTTTTAAACATTTTACGAAAGTTTTTTTTGCATGGATCGTAACATTTTTTATCAACAAATCAGCCCGAAAGCCTTCGGGCACAAAAAGTTTTAGGGGATCCTTAAGGGGCATTTTTCAAAATGCCCCTTAAGAAACCCAGCCTATGAAATGATAAAAAAAGCCAGGGCGATGGCATGCATCCCCCTGGCTTTTGCCGGTCCTGACCGCTCTCACGCAATCAATAATTGTCTTCCTCTTCCTCGGCCCGTGGCTGAGGTGGATAGATGACATTGGTGTAGACAGAGCGCAAAAACTCTACTGTCGAAGGGGCATCACAGCCAAGATCTTTGACTTCGCGACGGAAATCCCCGCGCATTGCGGGCAAATCATCTTTCAAATGATTAAAATCCGCTCCATAAGCTTCCAGAGCATAGCGCAAATATTGGTCTAAGATCTCACGGTCCCGCCACCGGAAAGCGCCGCATTCTTTGTCATATTCTTGGGCTTTGACGAGGACATTCAAATCTTTCCGGAGATTGAAAGGCTTAGGACGGCGTCTTTTTCGTTCTCTTGCGGCCTCTTCTGCAGCAATGCGTTCTAAGGAAAGTTCATTGGTGTAGGTCATCAAGCGGCGAAAAAGCGCTTTATAATTAAGGCCGTCACATCCAAGACGGGTAATTAACTTTTGCGCGCTATTATTGCCCTTATCAAATTGCGTCTGCATGACCATTTTCAATTTTTCTGTCGGGAATTTCTCATCCAAACTTTTGCGGGTTTGCTTGAGATAACCTGCACTATCGCCTTCCAAATTTTCGCATGTCTCATTTAAGGACTCGATCATGCCAACCATGCGCGCGCCTTCCATAAAGCGGCGATAATCAGGAATGCATGTCCCATAATCTTTTTCTGGTTCGGACATGAAGTCTAATTCCCCTTGTTGCGCCATTTGGAACAAAGCTTGGCGCACGCCGACCATGGACCGCATTTCGCTCATACCTGCTTGGATAGAGCGATTATACAAAGCCCGAATAAGGATTTGATCTTGATCTGACATCATACAAGGGTTGCGGGTATCATCAAAAATTGTTTGACCAATTTCAGAACTATCTTTGGTTAAGCCCATGACTTGGGCTAATTCTTCAACAATACAATGGCGCACATAGTCTTCACCAAAAGCGGTTGGAATCGCAATGGTTGCCGCATTGATCGCGCCCTTCCCATCAATCTCGAGGCTAAAGAAGCAGCTTGAGACTTCATTGGGGCTTTCAGGAACATTAAATTGCTGGCGTAAGGCTAAATAGTCTTTTAATCCAACGATATGAAGATTAATCGCGGCATTATCATTGCGCGCGACAATATTAAAGGCCATGCCAGATAAAGACGCCAATTTCCGCACCATACTGCGCACATCAGTGTCATAATTCGCGCCGCGCTGCTGATGCAATTTGAGCGTGATGGGCTTTTCCCATTTGCGGGCTGGGGCTGTATTTTGTCCTTCACCTTCGGAGCCAAAAGCAATTTTATGGAAGCGTTCTGCCATCACTTGGACTTGTGCTTCGATTCTCGCCCGTCTTGCTTCTAAACTCTCGGCTTGTTCATTTTCCTGCGCTGATTCTGCGTCCTGGGCTGGCGCTTGGGCGCCCGCGCCAGGAACATAGAGACCTGTCCCAAGCACGATTCCAAGACTCACCCCTGCAATGGCCAGAAGACGCGTCCCACACTGTTTCACCAAGCGATGGACCTTCTCCTTTCCCTGGGGCATCAGGTTCGAAGGCTCGCGCACATCTGAAAAGAGTTTCCCGGTCATGAATCGTCCTCATAGGGCAAAGCGCATTCATTCATATCAGCTGAACGCTGTAAAGGTTTCCAAAAGACGGGTTTTTGCTGCAAAACGGATCAAAGTGATAACCTTATCACTTTGTCCTTTACTCTAAGCCTTTGGCAGTAAACAACTATCTCCACGACTCTGCAGGCGGCTACAGAGCGCAGAGGCATCTTGCCGATTGCCAAACCCTGTCACATAAAGGCGGTAATAAACACCTTTCGCACCCAAATCTATCGGAAGAATATGACGTTGTAAGCCCGATAACAAATCACCATTCCGTCGGACCAATTTTCGCCAGCCTTCTTCCGCCATTTGCTCTGAACGGAATGACGCCAATTGGACACGCACCCCCAACTGGGACCCAAAAGAACGTTTTACAGGGGCTGGCCGTGGGGGGGGCGCACTTTGTATGGGGGCCTGTCTTTCCGGCGCCATATCAACAGGGCTGACCTCGAGAGTCTCAATTTGTGTGTCAATTTCTTCTAATTGCTTATGGATGCCCGCTAAGGCAACATCTGTTTCCTTGCCAGAAATGGCGACCCCTAATTCGAGGGCATTTTGTTCTAATTTACTTAAGCGCGGCCGCATTTCACCATTGGAATCGAGATTGTCCATTTTTCGCTTGAGAGCATCCATCTGGCTCATCAAATCACTAAATTGCCCACGGGCTGCAGAGGGGGCCTGGCCATAGTCTGAGCTGACATCATTGCGCAAAGAACTCAGAGCCATTTCCAATCTTGTCAAATGATCAAGCAACCCTGTCATTTGTGTGCTCATTTCTTCGCGCATGGCAAAGGGGTCAATAATTTGGTCTTGGGGCCGCATGGTATCATCATAATCACGACGGGATGAAGACCGATTCTCCATCAAATTCTGGGAGCGTGATACAGAGGCTCTTTGCGCCGCCACAGCCCCATCTTCGGTCCTTGGGGTGCTTGAAGACTGGACAGCCGCTGGAATCGCGGGTTCTGCCGCGCGACCAAAAAGGGTTGGCATATTGCCCGATAGAGGAATGCTAAGCCCCAAGCTCACCTTATGATTCTCAAGCTCAAAATCAAGCTGGCCATTATTGGTATCGCGCACCGAGCGCTCTTGGGCTTGTTGATAGCGGTAATCAAGGGTCATAAGCCAGTTTTCGTCGAGTCGAAACCCCATGCCCAAAATGCCTTGCCAATCCATGGCGCTATCATAATCATCGATCATCGATTGATCATTGACATCAACATCAGCATGAAGATGGCTCCACCCAACCCCAAGACCGACATAGGGAAAAAAGCCCTCCAGACCAAGCGGAATGTCATAATAAGCATTCAGACCCCCGCCAAGCAGACTGACCTCTCCCGCCCAATCTTGCATCGCTGTATTGCCGGAAGCGGTGATTTGGTCAAAAGGAATGTTTTGGTGGTAGAGTTCGCCTTCAAGCCGCCAATGGGGCAGAAAATTGAATCCAAGCGCCCCCCCAACCCAATAGCCAGTTTTAAATTCACCCTCAATTTCAGAGCTTGTGCCAGGGTAATTGCCTTCATTCAAGGTATGAGTCGGTGCATAAACACCACCAATACGTCCCGTGGCATAGAACCCCCATTCATCCTCGGCAAGGACAGGCGAAACGGGCGCAATCGTCACCGTCATGACAAGCGTAAAGCAGGCCAAAACCCCTCCAAAGGACGGTGTTTTCCCTGCTATTGATCGATAATCTTGCCCAATCATTCGCGTCATAACGGCTACCCATTGATGCATTTTACGGCTTATTCTAAGGCTCTGTGACCCGCACATCTTAACAATCTCTGAGCCCCTCACATATGAGCGCCTCACAGGCGACCATATCTTTTTTAACGCCCCTACTCTGCCAGGAGATCGTTTTTAAATCCTTGATACGCAAAATAAACAGCCCGTCTTTGCTATTTTATCACAAGCCTGTCAGTATAAGCCTCTTCTCAAGGGTATAGTTTGTATCAGAATCAAGCTTTTAAAGAGACGCCCCAAAACCATATGCCGAGACCCGCCAGAGACAAAATGAGCCTTTCCCCTGTTGTGCGGACCGTGAAAGACTCTATTTTGCCGCAAAAGCGTTACAGAATTGGCGGATTCAACCGCGCAAATCCCTCTTGACGCGCATAAGGATAATGCGGATAGGGCGCTGTCACCAGGCTGGCTGTATTAAGACGGGTCCTTTGATCTGATGTCAATGCCCATCCGACCGCACCAAGATTATCGCGCAATTGCTTTTCTGTGCGCGCGCCCATGATGACAGACGACACTGTTGGTCGCTGTAAAAGCCAATTCAAAGCGATTTGCGGCACAGAACGCCCTGTTTCTTCGGCAATTTCATCAAGAACGTCAACGATCTGGAAAAGATGTTCGTCTTCTACCGGCGGACCAAAGCTTGCGGTTTCATGGAGACGGCTGACCGCAGGGGCTGGCATGCCACGACGGATTTTCCCCGTCAGACGCCCCCAGCCAAGAGGACTCCACACAAGCGCCCCAAGCCCCTGATCTTGTCCGAGGGGCATCAAATCCCACTCATAATCACGGCCAAGCAGAGAATAATAGACTTGATTCGCAACATAACGTGACCACCCATGGCGATCGGCAATGGCAAGAGATTTCATGATCTGCCAACCAGAAAAATTCGATATGCCGAGATAGCGGACTTTTCCTTGCTGTACCAAAAGGTCTAATGTCGAAAGCACTTCTTCCAACGGCGTAAAAGCGTCAAAAGCATGGAGTTGCAGCAGATCAATAAAGTCTGTCTGCAATCTCTGAAGGGCCTTTTCAACCCCTGTCAGCAAGCGATGCCGCGACGATCCCGCATCATTGGGGTCGTCTCCGGTCGGCAAGCCGATTTTCGTTGAGATCACAACATCCTGGCGACGCCCCTGGAGCGCCGCACCCAACACCTCTTCCGCAGCACCGTCAGAATAAACATCGGCCGTATCAAATAAAGTGACGCCAGCCTCCAAACAGAGATCCACCAGCCGACGGGCCTCTGTCTCATCCGATGTCCTCCCCCAATGGCGGAAAAGTGGACCAGAGCCCGCAAAAGTGCCTGTACCAAGGCTTAAGGCTGAGACCTTAAGACCCGAAGCCCCAATATAACGATATTCCAAAGACCTCTGCATAATA
>DDLW01000289.1 GCA_002340345.1 Alphaproteobacteria bacterium UBA2562
CTTTGCTCTAGGGTCTTGTTTTGCCGCAATAGGAAAGCGACCAGGGGAAGCCACCTGATCACGCCTTACTCTAGTGTTAGGAAAATCATTTGAGAAAGACTCAATCTCTGTTTAAAGAATATTTCTTGAATGATAACAAAATGCTGTTAGAAAGATTTCGATATTGTGTATGTTTATTCTTTCTGTTTAGCATATAAATGTTAGTGTTTTTCAAGGAATGTTGTCGATGGCCCGGGCCAAGCAAATAGTACAATTGATTCCCAAAAGCTTAATTGACTATATTGAGCAAGATTTACCGAGCCAGAGTGAAACACCAAAAATTCCTGACGAGCAAATCACACCCTCTGCGTTGGGAGAATTGGTTCAAGTTCAGTGTCGGCAAATTTTTGACGAGCTACAATTTAATGAAAAAACAGAGCTGGAAGAGCTTTACACCTATGTGACACTTCTCGCAAGGCTCGTATTTCACTACTCTATACATTACTCAAGAGAAGATGAATTGCGTTTAACAGCAATATCTTCAATTCTAAGAATCTATATAAGAACAAGAATGTCTCACCAGTTCACAGCAGCGCTTTTATTTTTAAGTAGTGGTGATGCAAAAGATAAAAGCAATCATTTTAAAGCTCTGAATGTCCATCCAGGACTTATCAATTTTTTGACATCATCACAATGTCTCTCAAATCTTATTCCAGATGATGTCATAAAAGAAATTTCTCTATCTGCTTGTGAGTCTGTTCAACAAAGAGTGAAAAAATTTCCCCCAACTTCAGGCAAGCAGCTCGCCAATATGAGTAGTCTCACAGCCTATTTACAAAACCCAGGGATGATTCCGCCAAAATGGGGCGCGGAAATGCATGATGCCTATGGAATCCAGGAAGGGTTTATAAAACTCGGACAGATCATCTATAGTGGCATAGAGAGAATCGAAAAATCTCCTGCGATGTCACAAGTTTTATCAAAACTTCAAGAGATGAAACCTGAACTAAAAGCAAATAACCTTTCTTTTATGCTTTATCAGGTGAAAACTTTTTTTAGATTGCAATATTCTTATCAAACTGTTTTTACATCTCGTAAGCAATTCCAAAAAGCCAGAGATGAAGCAAGCTATGCAACCGTTAAACAAATGACGGAAGGTCAATTAGAATTCTATATTTTAAAAATCCTCAATAGCAGCGTTTTAAATAAAGAGGCCATGCGCGATTTTGACTTAAAACGCAGTCTTCGGTTACGCGCAGCCCATGCTGTTTATAAACATATTAGTCATGAGCAAAAAGTTGGCGTTTATAAACAAGCAATATTAAATCGGCAAGTGCAAGATCTTGCCCATCAAGCCATTGATTTTCTAGGGCGCCAGCTCCACAGAAGACCTTTAAATTTACTTGATCTTGCAAGAGCCAGACGTGACTTTTTAATGCTTGATAACCAGATGCTTTCCCATGAGCAACTAGAGAAAGTGCCTGGGTTTTTAGAGATTTCAAATGAACTGAATGCATCAGATATTCAGGATGATGCCGATCTTATACAAATGGCTTTAGAAGAATCAGATATCAGAATTTTTGAACAGATTGATCAATGGATCAATGAACAATTACTGCCTTTCCTTGATCAAAGGGGGGGACATAAGCAAAATGCATTGAATGTGGCCATTAATGCTTGTTTGCATACAATAACCAAAATGAATGAGAGACTGGAGAAAGGGAATTATGACATTTCAATCCGATTAGGAGAGGCTTTACCACCAGATGGTGATTTTGGCGAAGAAGACGCCGTTGCAGGGGAAGAACAAGAATTCGATGAATTTGCAACACCTATTATGTCTATGGAACATATTGATTCCGCACGGCTCGCCGCTGCCGCCGCCCGTATGATCAAGCTTGTGTCTATGGATGAATCTCGCCAATCGAAGAAAATGTTGAATGAAGTTAAGTCTTTTAAATTGGTCAACAATCAATCTATTTATGACTATAGCTACACATTTTTCCATAAATCACTCGCAAATTTTACGAACCATAACGGAGAAGACCTCGCAAGATGGCATCATCTTGCAGAGCAAACGCGTATTTATGGTCAGCTTTTAGAAATATTGGATACTGACTTTCTTTATAATGAAAGCCCAAGATGTCTTGGTGCTGTTGAAGAAGTTATTCGTAACAGACTCATTGATAATGGTCGCCCTCCAAGAACACCAGCAGACGCAGAAAATTTTGTAAAGCTTGCCATAATTGTTCAGAAAATATCACGTAATAATACAATCCTTGATATTTTTGCTCGCCAGGAAGGTGGCACAATAACAATGCCCATCATTGCTTTACTGCTCATGGACAAGGCGCGGCAGCAAATAAATCTAAAAATGTTGAAGTCTTGGGTGTATTTGACAGGCGAAGTAGAAAAGATCTATATGAAGAATACGATGAGTGTCAATGAGCAAAAACACAGGCCTATAGAGCAACACATTGTCGCAAAAAGATTGGAAGTTTTCTTAAAGCAAGCAAGAATATAAAAGAGTATTATAAACCTCTTGCCATGCTGTAATATTTTTGGGTTATTATTTTCTAAATATTAGGAGATAAGGCATGATTGGATTTTTATTAATCGCTGTCGGTGTTCTTTTCTGGGTTGGCTTCCATTTGATTCCCATGAAACCTCGCTGGGCTAGCTATGTCCAATCAGTTTTAGGGGAAGATTCCCATAAAAAACGTGGCATTGTTGCTTTAGGGGTCGCCATTGGTCTTGGGTTTATCATTACCGGCAGTCAATTTTCTCCTTATGTTGAAGTCTGGACGCCGCCCTTTTGGTTAGGGCATTGGGCCTTAATTCTTGTGCCGATTTCTATCATTCTTATGGTTGCTTCTTATTTAAAAAGCGTTTTAAGGCGTAAAATTCGCCACCCTCAACTTTTAGCCATCAAATTATGGACTCTTGCGCATCTCCTCGCCAATGGAGATCTTGCCTCGATTATTCTTTTCGGTGGGCTCTTTATGTGGGCTATTCTCTCAATCGTCCTCATTAATAAACGCGATGGTGCTTGGTCTCCCCCTGAAAACCTGTCTTGGAAAAATGATATTCTCAGTATTGTGATTGGTTTGGCCGTTTCTGCTGGTATTATTGCTCTTCACCCTTGGTTATTTGGTGTACCTGTCTTTATTCCCGCACATTAATTTGTCGCTCGTTAGAGCAAAGGACAAAAGGATGGATTATCCTTTCGATCCGTTTTGCGGCAAAAACAAAGATAGAGAGCATTTAACTTGTGTCAGGATAAAAGTGAAATGCTATAAAACATTGCAGAATACCGGCGCCCTAAAACTTGAATCAGGAGAAATATGATGAAAGCGAATATGTTTCTTATTGTGCCTGCTGCTTGCGTCTGCTTGGCGGCCTGTGCGTCGGGGCCACAACAAAATAGTTTGCAACCAAACGCAGCGACTCCACCAACATCCGAAAGCGCCAGTTTTTACGACCCTTTTGCTGTTAGAGCCGCAGGCGATAGCCTAGACGCTTTGTCACGTGGCGCAGGCCAGTTATTAGACTAAGTTTTTTTCAAAGATATAGACTGAATCATCAAAATCACAATATAAAGTCGAAAGCTTTTCATATTGACACACATTAGAGTAAAGTGCGGCTGGATGGAAACATCCAGTCAACACGTCTTGCGGCAAGAACAATAAGACAGAGCATTGTGTGTGATTCAATCATTATGAAAAATGCTCTAAATCCAATGGTTTCCAAAGGACAAGTCCTTTGGCCGCCGGAGG
>DDLW01000161.1 GCA_002340345.1 Alphaproteobacteria bacterium UBA2562
CCGGAGTCCGCCTAAAAAGGAAGGAGAAAGCCGAAAACAACCCTAAAGTGCCACTTATAGAGCCAAATTCGGCCAAAATAACCTGCAAAAACAGAAGCCGAAAAAGACAAACAGAAAAATCAACCATTATGCAGAGGTCTTACATTATCTTCGCCAAGCTTTTCCTGTAAATGCTTTCTTAAAATGAATGTTTTACATTTTTTTATTGTGCCGCCAGGAAAAAACCGAAAACATACTTTACGTGTCGTTCGACGAATGATTTCTTGTAAACACGCCAAGAGACGTGAATTATATTTAGCCCCTCCCCACAAGCAATTAATATAAATACAGTTGTCTTCTTCTTCAGGGTTTTGACATGCATATGCCGGGAAGGACGGAATAGCCCCTAGCCCTGGCAACAACACTAATCTTTCAGAATATTGCCCAGAGCATTTTTCTAAATTTTCAGCCAATTGCCCACCGATCCAATAATCAATCTCCGCGCCCCATGTTGAGGCTGGATGACCATAAGAGGACAGCTGAATGGGTGCAAAGCGCGCATTGGCAAGGAAAATGCTCTCTAAATTCAAACCGATATCAGGAAAATATATCATGTCAAAATCATGCTCTAAAATCGCATGGGCGCCCTCTTGCCAATTTTCTAAAGAAAACTCAATAGAGCCTTTAAAAATATTTTCAATAGATTCAAGGTTATTACAATCTTTACAAATCAAATATAGATCATATATTTCTGCTAAGCTCTCCAAATACAAGAATTGAGAGCGATATACTGAGTGCCTAGGAAACCAATTTTGTGAACATATCGCTATTTTTCTTCTTTGACGTGGTTTCAGCTCTTCTTTTCTTGGCAAAGAAGACAAAGGTGAACATTTTTTGACTGTTTTATTCAACCATTCCTTAAATATTTTTTCATTTTGAGTATCATAATAGGATATTAAAAAATATAATATATGCGCATCTTCCGATACAAATGATAAATCCGGCAGATTTGAAAATATTGCATCATATTTTTGACTGAAATATCTTGATGTCAGAACATCTTCGTAAGAACATAGATAAGAGAAAAACCATATACTGAAAATTTCATTTGCTTGTTGTGAAATTTTATCAAACGGCAAATTCACACTATTATATATAGAATAAAATGATAGAATTTTATAAAGAGGAGAATTATTCTTTATTAGCTGATGCAAAACTGAATCAAAGTTATCCCCTGATCTATAATTCATAAAGCAAGCAACCATAAAGGATATCTTGAGAAAATACTCTTTGAAGTGACGTGAAGGATTAAACTCCTTTTCAGACATTGCAGAAATATAAAATTCTATAAAAATATCTATTATATGTTGAAATTCCTCTTCTTTATCGAGGTCATCATAATTCAGAATAACGTTAAAAAACTTTACTAATATATCCGCCGCCTCATCTGATCTTCCTTCATAAATCGCTTGTCGAAGGTCTGCTAAATTTAACTCTGTCGTATCTGCCTTAAAAACATCATTTTTTTCAATCAAACCCAGATCACTTTCTTATTTTACAGGCTCCTACCCTATAATGAGCAGAAGAATTATAAGTATAGGGACGGTGTTTTACAGCAAAGCACCGTCATGCGGTGGGAAACTTCTAATGACCTCTTTTCTTGATTTTCAGCCTCAAGCTTTTCAATAACTTCCGAGGCTTCGCAACGCAAAATCCGAGGTAACTCGAGGTGGCCGGTGGGTTTCAAGTCTGGCCATTTTAATGACAGCTTTTTGCGACCAGGGAATCCCCTGATCGCACTTTTTAAGAAGACACAACAATTTTAGGTCTTTAATCAATATAGATGGGCTCTCGACTGACATCCTTTTTCAAGGTTTCATGGTTCTCAATAAGATAATCGACTGCACGCACAAAGGATTCGACCTTTTTCTGGTCTGCAATTGTTTTATGAACATTTGCAACCCGTGCTTTTTTCATTTGTCGACGGCGATAATTATCATCATTTGTCATCTTAACAATTAAATCAACATATTCTTCTGTTGATCTTGCAGCCAATTCTCCCATTCCCATTTCCTTTAAAAGATAGGAGCACGCTCTGTTGTAGAAATGGCTGCCTTCCAAAGAAATCAGAGGCTTCCCACAATATAAACTATCAATCACCGAGTTAAAGCCACCAAAAGGATAGCTATCAATGGCAAAATGGCCCGATTCCATTGCAAACATATAAGATTCATAATCAAGGTCACGCATGACCTCGACATGTTTTTCACCAACGATATCTTTGATATCCCGCTCTAATGGAATAAAGCCATTCCCATGCACAGATCCACCGGGGAAAAACCGAAATAAAACTGGTTTTTCGACCTTTTCAAGGACATCTTTTAAACAAGAAAGATGGTCATAATTGATTTTCTGACCTGTCCAAGGGCAATTGATGATAATGATATCATCTTGGACCGCAGGGCTCTGCAATTCATAAGTTGGGTATGTTGGAATGGCCGCAACCCCTGGAATTAGAACAAGTCTTTCCGTATAGTTTTCTGCGGCATGGTCGGCCAGCTCACCATCTTGCCCTCCGATCCAATAATCGATGAGCCCGCCATAAGTACTGACGGGATGGCCGTAATTACAAATCTGGACGGGGGCTATTCTTATATTTGACAGGAAAATACTTTCAATATTCATCCCGATATCGGGAAAATAGGCAACATCAAACTCATTTGGACTAAAGGCGCTAAAGTCAGCTGGGTTTTTTGTGATCTGATAATTTTTGACATCTTTAAAGACTTCATCGTCAAGATCTTTGCGCTCTGGCCCTAAATGAATCAGCGTCAGGTCATAGCTTTGTGCAAGTTTTTCGATGAAAGGATGCTGGGATCGGTAGACGGACTGGCGACGAAACCACATGGAGCTGAAAACGCCAATTTTTTTACGTTTTGCTCGTGCTTTTGGTTTATTGTCAACGATTTGCTTTGCGGGCTCCCACTGGCGCACTAATTTGTTAATTCTGTCTTTTAGTAAGTAATCGCGCTCATGGTCGATGTAAGTGCAGCCAAAAAAAGCATGATGGATAAAACCGTTAATGCCAATCAGATTGGCGCCAGCATAGGTAATATGTTCTCTTAAGTGAACCAGACTATTTTCAGCGACGCAACCCGTTTTGTAGTTTTCGAGGAAACAAAAATACCATTGCGTTGCGAAATTCGGTTCGGTATCGAAAAGAACTTTTCTATTGATCCGTGTCTTATTTCTCGGGGAATAAATGGCCAAGAGTTTTGCGAAATTCTTTTTTTGCGATAGTAATATTTCAAGGTGAGAGTCCGTTGTCCTAAAACTTGATATATATATTATGTTTGATATCACCGGGTTTAGGTCAATAAATTTCCCCATATGGACGTCATTTGGGATATATTCTTCTTGAGTAAAAAAATACAAAAAGTTTTTAGCAAAAGAATTGATAAAATACTGCATATTTTTATCAATACGTTGATAGGTATTATTCCTGAAATGCATTAAAATATGAATAAAAGTCTCTGACAGAGAATCATAGTCTTCGTCTAGAAACTGCCTCTGCAAAACTTTTGGGTTAAAGGATAAAGCTTCTTTTGTTTTATCAATTTCATTATTTTCGATAATATTTTGTTCGTTTTTCACATTATTCTCGCTTACTTCGGCTACAGATGTGTCTGCCATGAAATCGCCTCCTTAAAGCAAAATACATTCCAATATTTAGAGAGTTTCCTCATAATAAAGCGTAAAAAGGCTTTGAAATTTTAGAATCGATTTTGTGACATGCGTTCCTTTCATGGGTTTGGGAATCTTTTAATTTATGTCTCCATGCTGCGTAAAGGCTTTGGACATTTTGATAAAGAGACGTAAAGTCTCATGGTTCCTTTCAGAGAGAGCTTTCCGAGGCTGGCTGGATTTCTCTTTGAAAAATTGGCCATCTCGATTTACCTCGGATTTTGCGTTGCGAAGCCTCGGAAGTTATTGAAAAGCTTGAGACT
>DDLW01000228.1 GCA_002340345.1 Alphaproteobacteria bacterium UBA2562
CGGCAAAACAAAAACATAGAGCCTTTTGTGTGATTCAATCATCACGCAAAAGGCTCTAGAGTGACAGTATTGGTTTCGACGAGGTGTCGAATTGTCATGCTGTTCATGGGGGATATTGCAAAAAGACTCGATGGACTTTTGTCGATTGGCAAACGGCTTCCGTTTGGTTTTCCAGGCGCTTACTGTCAAGCAAGAAGATAAAGTTGGGGGGTGCGGACAGAGAAAGACAGTGCGCATGCGAAGATTAAACCGCCCGACTGTTTTGCTAACTGTTGCTTATATCATCGGTCTTGCGGTGATTGGGGCGATGTCGATTACAGCCCATGCGCTTTTGGGGGCTGTGATTGAGGAACAGAGTGATGAAGGGCATGTGCTCAGCGTTGTTGGTCGCCAACGGATGCTTGTTCAGCGCATTGCGTATCTCAGCGAACGTATTTTGAGAAATCCAGCAGCGGCGCAGAAAAAGGCCTTAATGCAAGCCATTACAGAAATGGATATGGCACATCATGCGATGATCGAGGGGGATTCTGCAATGGGATTCCCAAAAACTGTGCCTGAGACTGTTTCTGAAGTTTTATTTGCGCAACCTCATGAGCTGGATCGCAGGGTTGGTACGTTTCTGACCTTTGCACGTTTCTTCAGCAATGAGGCGACGGTTCCAAAATTTTCCGATGATCCAGCTTTTCAGTTTATCCGGGCAGAAGCGGATGGGCCGCTTCTTGAGTCTTTCGAGGTGCTGGTCGAGGCTTATGGCGCGCATTTTTTGCTTTTGACAGATGAGCTGGTACAGTTACAGCGCATTATTTTGGCGGTTGTGATTCTCACTTTGCTGGCGGAAGGGGTTTTGATTTTCCGGCCTTTGGTCCGAAGGGTCCATCTTTATGCGACGCGTTTACAAACCATGGCGCTGAGTGATCCGATGACAGGTGTTGGGAATAGGCGTGCGTTTCACGATGCCGCGGAAAGAGAGCTTTCTGTCTGTGATCGCAAAACGGTTCCTCTTGGTTTGGCCTTGCTCGATATTGATAAATTCAAGCGTATCAATGATACGCATGGTCATGCTATTGGGGATGAAGCGATTATGCATCTCTGTGCTGTTGTGAAAGATACAATTCGTCGCAATGATATTTTATGTCGCCTGGGCGGGGAAGAATTCGCGGTTCTACTGCCAGGGGCTGACGCAGCGGAAACCTGGCAGGTGGCCGAACGTATGCGTGTGGCTGTCGAAACGCAAGCCTTGATCTTACAAAATGGTCAAACCTTACCTTTTACAACGTCAATTGGCTGTGCGGTTTATCTGCCGGGAAGTGGGCAAAGCCCCGTAGAGGCCGATGATAGCAGGGTTATTGATGGTCTTTTGGTGGAAGCGGATACAGCCCTTTATAGGGCTAAAGAAAATGGCCGAAACCAAGTCTGTGGATCAGAAGAGAGGCTGACGGCTATAGCTTGATATTTTTGCACCGGATCGTTGGTATCGCTTTTGTGGGGGATGTTTGTTGTGGAAAAGACTCGACCGAATTGAAAGGGCTTGATCGACCTTTGCTCTAGCCAGATGAACCCTCACCCGCTATTTTGATCGCCGAAGAGCCTTATTTTTGGGATGAGGTGATGGGAGCATATTTTTGAACGCGGATGCCCTATCGTCGATATCTTATGCTTTCAAAATGAATTGAGAACAGGGTGGTGCGCTTATGTTTGTGCCGCAAAATGGATGAAAGATTATGTTGATCTTTTTGTCTTTTGCTCTTGTCAGTTCAAAGCAAAATTTTGCCATAAGGCCCCTGTTCGCCGTTTTTTAACCAATCTGGGGCTACAACGGTTCCGAATAAGTTGGGTTAACCTTCAAGATTCCAGAGGGAACCAGCTGGAAAATTGTGGGTTTGATCGCGCCAGCGCCGATCTTGTCTATTTGAAGGGCTGTCACACACTGAAAGAGTGGGCCCTTTAAGATAAACAAAGATCCTGAGCCTTGCTGGCAAACGGTAGAGGAGTCCTCGCGGGTGGCAGCCGGAGATAATCACATACCGGAGAACGGTGCCGGAGAATGGTTGCCGGAACGGAGCACAAGCCTGGAGCCCAGTCTCGCAGATCATGGACGCCAGGAAGAAGCTGAACGTGTGTTGAGTGCAGCGCTGCGCCTGCATGAAGACGGCAATTTGGACGAAGCCATTCTTGGCTATGGCCATGCTAATGCTCTGATGCCGGATGATCCAAGTATTTACGCTCATTTAGGGGCGGCTTTGCATGCAAGAGGCCAACATCAAGCAGCAGCGGCCTGTTTGCGTCGCGCTATTGCCCTTGATCCTGAATATGGTCTTGCCCATGCAACTCTCGCACAAACACTCCATGTGTTAGGGGATTTGCGCGAAGCGGCCTTGGCTTACTTCCATGCTTTAAAAGCCGATGACGAGGATGTTGCCTCCCATATTGGGTTGGCGCGGGCTTTGCGCGATTTGGGTTTCCCAAAAGAATCTCTGACCTGTATTGGACGCTCTTTATCACGCCGCCCTGACTGGCCAGAGGCGATTCGCGAACGGTGTCTTTCTTGGTTGTTGCAAGGGGAAGTCGAACAAGGTTTTGCCGATTTATCGCTTCTGGCAGACCGTGAAATGGTGGCACCACGCTGGAAAGGCGAAAATCCAGCGGGGAAAACCTTGTTGCTCCATACAGATGGGAGCGATGCGGAGACCTTATTACTTTCGCGGTTTGCTGCGGTTCTAGCCGCTATGGGCGCACGCTGTATTGTTGAAATGCCAAGATCTTTGAAGAAGCTTGGTGAACATCTGACAGGCGTGGCGTCGGTCATTGGACAAGGCGATTTACTCCCGCCGGCTGACTATTCGATTCCCTTGCGGGCCTTACCAAATTTATTGGATATTCAGCTGGACGCTATTCCCAACGAGCCTTATCTCCAGCTTGATCAGACCCAGGCCTTTGCGCTGGACGCTGGACCGAACATTGCTTTGAAAGTTGGCCTTTGTTGGGGAGAAGAGTTGCGGGGGCGCGGAGATGGTTTGCGTGCTGGTGGACCGCGTTCGATTCCTCTTGAGAAAATGATGGGTCTTTTGGAACTTCCTGGTGTGGCTTTTTATAGCCTACAACGGGAAGAAGCCGCAGAAGAGCTCCATAAATTCGGCCTGAATAGCCTGGTCCAAGATCTTGGGTCCATGGCCCAAGACTATCATGCAATCGCCTCTGTCATGGGGGATTTGGATCTGGTCATTTCGGTGGATAACCCAACCGCCCATATTGCAGCAGCGATGGGATGTCCAACATGGGTTTTACTGCCCTTCTCTCCAGATTGGCATTGGATGCTCAGTGGCGAGCAAACCCCTTGGTATCCAGCAGCCCGTTTGTTCCGCCAGCCTGTTCCTGGGGATTGGGATGAGCCTATTGCGCGGCTTTTGGCACAGCTTGCGGGCCTCCTGCCAGCGCGTCCAACCATAAAACAACCGCGTTTGACGGCAGGATTAGAAAGCACAGCCTCAGAGACTGTTGCGGAAGGCTTGTTGCCCTCTTCGTCTGAGACAGCAGCAGAGGTGGAGGCCGAGAGACCCTCGCAACCCTTGCCACGTCCCGAGGGCCTTGAGACGAAGCTTGGTGATGAGCCTCTACTTCCAGATGATGATCTTGAGGAAATGGACTTTCATGCACCGCCAGTCTATGCGGATGCCTCTGAAGACGACGATTTTGTCGGGGAAGCCTCTGTCGAGGAACAAACGCTTTTTGAGGCCGATCCTTATCCGATGCCGATGACCGAAGGTGGTTTTGCGCTTCCGGATCAAGGGTCGGACCAAGAGGGCGGGTCTCTCTATGCGGATTCTTCTGGAGACGATGATTTTGTCGGGGAAGCCTCTGTCGAGGAACAAACGCTTTTCGAGGCCGATCCTTATCCGATGCCGATGACCGAAGGTGGTTTTGCGCTTCCGGACCAAGGGTCGGGTCAAGAGGGCGGGTCTCTCTATGCGGATTCTTCTGGAGACGATGATTTTGTCGGGGAAGCGTCTGTTGAGGAACAAACGCTTTTTGAGGCCGATCCTTATCCGATGCCGATGACCGAAGGTGGTTTTGCGCTTCCGGATCAAGGGTCGGGCCAAGAGGGCGGGTCTCTCTATGCGGATTCTTCTGGAGACGATGATTTTGTCGGGGAAGCGTCTGTTGAGGAACAAACGCTTTTTGAGGCGGATCCCTATCCGATGCCGATGACCGAAG
>DDLW01000311.1 GCA_002340345.1 Alphaproteobacteria bacterium UBA2562
CCGCCCATGCGATGGGCCCCAGCGGTTTCATCATCGAGGATATAAATTGGCAAAATAGCCTTATGGTGGGCTGCGAGTCTCAGGGCGGGATTATCGGATAAGCGCAAATCCTGGCGGAACCAATGGATGGCAGTTGCGTCTGTCATAAAGGCAATTCTCCTTGCGCTTTGTCCTTAATTGTTTTCGCCCTTGATGTTCGTTGTGAGCGCGGTTTTCGGCTACCATGTTTTTTGACAAGATCACGGGTAACCTCTTTATGACTGTTGTTTTTTCGCAATCCATAGAGCTTATCCATTGCGGCTTTCCGGGCCGTTTTCTCATCGACAATTGGGAGAGGATAACCATTGAGTTGCGTTGGAGCCTGCCAGGGGGTGTGGATCTTCTCTTGGGGCATAGTGGCCAGCTCAGGAATCCAATTACGGATGAAATCTCCTTTTGGATCATGATCGAGGCCCTGCTTAATCGGATTATAGACACGCAGGCTGTTCATGCCGGTTGTGCCCGATTGCATTTGCGCTTGGCTGTAATGAATGCCAGGCTCATAGTCGGTGAAAAGCCGGGCAAGATGGAGGGCAGGCGCACGCCAATGCAGCCAAAGATGATAGCTGGCAAAGCTCATAACCATAGCGCGCATGCGAAAATTTAGCCATCCTGTGGCGGTTAAAGCCCGCATACAGGCATCGACCATGGGATAGCCTGTTTGTCCTGCTTTCCAGGCTTCGAAAAAGGCTTCATTAAAGTCTTGCTCCCTGAGGCCATTATAGGCGGGATGCATATTGTCAAACTCAAGAGAGGGGGCGTCCTCTAGCTTTTGTATGAAATGGCAATGCCAACGTAGCCGTCCGGAAAAGGACCGCAAAGCACTTGGCCATCTGCCCCTTGCCGCAAAAGGCTTTGCCTTAAGGGCCTGAGAACGCTTTTCGGTTGCGTGAAACACTTCTCTTATCGAGAGAGTGCCAAAGGCAAGATGGGCAGAGAGGCGAGAGCAGCTGTCAAAAGCGGTGACCGGAGAGGACATCTCTTTTGTATAGCCTTCGCCGCGTTCGCTGAGGAAACTCTGTAAAAGCTTGAGCCCTTCCGAGCGCCCACCTCTTTGACCCAGCGGGCAATCCGTTTCCCCGAGCCCTAGATTTTGCGCCGAGGGCAAGAGGTCTGACGCCTCTTCAAGGGTTTGTAAGGCTTGAGGTGGTGCAAGACAGGGCTGTTGCATCATGCGATACCATTGGGCCGCCCAACCATCGCGGTCTTTCAAGCAACGAATAACGCCATTTTGGGAGGGTTCATGCCAAAGGAGAGCGTTGGCTTTGGCCCAGCGCTTGACCCGCTGGTCGCGGGCATAGGTCCAGCCATTCCAGGTTTCTTGATGGGACCAAAGGGCTTGGACCTTATGGCGGTGATGGAGATCCTGCAAGACTGTGACGGCATCTCCAACTTTGAGAATAAGCTTTTGTCCCAAGGCCTGGAGAGACGTGTCGAGCTCTTTAAGACAGTCTGTTAAAAATTGATATTGGCGGTGGCTTAGGTCCGGTTGCTGCCATAAATCTGGTTCAAGGATATAAAGGGGTATCACAGGGCCATGTCGTGTCGCCTCGATGAGGGCTGTATGATCTTCCAGTCTTAGGTCTCGCTTGAACCAGACAATATTCATAACACACCGTGATATCTTGTCGCTTGCGCGACATCTAAGCGACTTTTTCGAGAAAAAGTCTCTCAAAAAGCTTTTGAAAACGAAGAGCTATTTTTGCTGTAAGTTTTGTTTTTATGTTTTGCCGACCGGCCAGAGACACGTTGTCGCCAGAGGCGAAAGCTGGATGGCTTCAAATTTTGTCGCATGGCTTTAATAACGTCTGCTTCTGTTAAGCCTGTAAGGCCCTGAATATCCTCAAAAGAGGTCTTGTCACACCAGGCCATGGCAATGACTTCGCTGATATCGCCCGCGTTTTTTGTCATGGGTGAATCTCCTGACCATCCCACGCAAAGCATTGACCGCTTTGGTCTGGTGTGAGGCTGTCGAGAACCGCCATGAGTTTTTGTGCTGAGAACGCTGGTGTGAAGAGTTTCCCCGCCGCGACATTGCCTTGGAAAGGTTTGGATAAAGCGCTATCGACGGTTCCCGGATGGAGCCCGACAATGATGGCTTGCTTATTGCGTCGTGCCACCTCAATGGCCGCGTTTTTGAGGATCATATTGAGGGCTGCCTTGGAGGCGCGATAGGCATACCAGCCCCCGAGGTGATTGTCAGAGATGCTGCCAACACGGGCGGACAAAGCGGCAAAAACCGATCGTCGGTCTTTGTTGAGTTTGGGCAGGAAATGTTTGGCGGCAAGGGCTGGGACGATGCTATTGACGGCAAACAGATGCTGGAATTTCTCGGCAGACAGGTCGCGGAGCGATTTCTCAGGCCCCATCGCCCCATCATGCAACAGGCCGGTGGCGACAAGGACGAGATCTAATGGCGCCTCTCGGGCGGCCAGCGCGGCGGAAGCTGCCAGAGAGGCCTCATCGTGATAATCGATGCTGTGGGATGTCAGTCCTGGGAGATCTAGACCTTTAGAGCGAGAAAAGGCATGGATCCTGGCTTTTGGGTATGTTGCTTGTGCTTGTTCTGTCAAAGCTTTGCCAATGGCGCCGGAACTTCCAAGGATCGCAATCGTATCAACCATGCCGCAGCTTTTCCAAAAGGTCATGGGCCAAATGCATGCCGCTGGTGAAGGCTGCTTCGACACGCCCCTGGAGGAACCAGTCTCCACAAACACCAATTTTTGCAGCCGCGTCAATGAAATAGGGGGCGCCTTCTTGCTTTTCAAGGCTTGCATAACGCCAGCGATGGAGGGCTTGGTGATCGGCTTTGCTGAGGTCCTGGCCGAGGATGGCGCTGGCTTCGGCACAGAGATGGGTCAGGATTTGCGCGCGATCGTCTTCCATATGGGCGTCAGCCCAAGCGCTGTTTGCATGGAGGAGCAGACAAAAGGGATCCGATCGGCCAGGTTTTGAACTTTCCACAGAAACGCGCGCGACATCTTCACCATGGATAAGAGCCGCCTCAAAGGGCAGGGGAAGGGCCTGGGAAAAGCCCAGCATGACCGTGAAACAGCCTTGCATCTTCACGGCCTTGACATCTGCCGACAAGGGCAAAGAAGGAGGCAAAAGCGCCGTCGCCTGTTCCGCCGGCAAGGCACAGAGAACCCAATCATAGGCGCCTAAGATGTGACCTTGTTCATCTTGCAAAGACCAACCATCCCCGGTTTTGGCGAGGGCATGCACATGCAGGCCGGTTTTCACCGTGAGAGATTGGCCGAGATATTTGCCAACCGCATTCATGCCCGGAACACCCACATAATGGGGGTGCGCTGCGGTCCAGAGCTGTTGACTTTTGATATGGCGATTTTCAATCTCAACAAAACGGGCTTCCCAAGGTTGCACGACATCCTCTGCAATCAAGGGGGCGAGAAACTTTTTGAAGGCATCGGTCTTGGGGTGAAAAAACGAGGCACCATGGTCGAAAGCATAGGGATCCGCGCGCCGGGTTGCCATGCGACCACCAACACCGCGTGACTTTTCAAAAAGTGTGATTTCAGCATGATCTTTCAAAAGCGTGGCTGCGGTTAAACCTGATAAACCAGCGCCGATCAGAGCGATTTTGGTCATGCAACACTCCCGGAAAGGATCAGCATAGTCACCACAATAAGGGTCACAAAACAGCGTGTGCGGAAATAGTCTGTACTGATTAAGCTTTGCTGATGGAGCTTGTGATCAAGGGCGAGCAAAATCAAAAAAGCGATGACAAAGGCCCCAAGAAGCAGCTGAAATGATAAAAGTAAAAAACCAAGCCAAAGCAGAATGGTGATCACATTGCTCACAATTGGCAGGGAAAGGCTCCAGCCATCTTTGAGCGTCAGATGTTGTCCCCAATGGCTGCCGGCCATGAAGGCTGCAATGGCCAGACCGTAAACACTCAAGATATGTTGAACATCGCCTAAAATCGGGAGTGTGGTCCTGTCTAAGACAAGACAAAAGGCGCAAAAAATAAAAGGAATACTCCCTGCATAGGTGAGATAGGGATAAAGTTTTTTCATATTTGTCTTTCAGAGAAGTCTGTTCATAAAGAGTGATATCTTCAGATATCTGTATAGTATTTTATCTATCGTTTTTTCTTTTGTCGCTATCAAAGTAGAGATCTTGCCCATGTCTTTGGAAGGGGGTGACGATATCGGGTCTCATGCTCGCTAAGCCTTAAGATATAGCGCACACCACATAAAATGATTATGCAGTGTGCGCTATATCTTAATCTTATTAAATTTGCGCAAGGACCCCAAAGGAGTCCTGGGCGTAATTTGTAATCAAATTGCTTTGACCTTGCTACAGAAAAGGATCCTGTGTCATGTCTGACAGCGCGAGAATAACCCGTTCTCCCAATCCCGAGAGCGTTACAGCAACCCCCCGAAGCCCTAGCTTTAATCGAAAAGCTTAAAAGTCGCCATGGGCTTTTGATGTTTCATCAATCTGGGGGCTTTTGCGATGGCAGTGCCCCCATATGTTATCCTGCGGGGGAATTTAAGACTGGAGACCAAGATATTTTACTCGGAGAAATCGGGGGCTGTCCTTTTTATATCGGGGCACGGCAATGGGCAGTTTGGTCTCATACGCGCCTCATTATTGATGTTGTGCCTGGGCGCGGCAGTGGGTTTTCCCTTGAAGGACCCGAGGGCTTTCGGTTCCTCACCCGTTCAGATGTTTGTGATCTACCAGAAGAAACAGCGTGATGTCTCTCATTCTTTGAGATCCAGTGAAATTGAGAGTTTAAAAATTGCTGTTTTTTTGCCTATGCTTATGGTTTAATCAGATTGATTTCTTTTTTTGTGGGAAAAATAAATATCATACTCAAATGTTCCTTGTAAGCTTTCAAACAACTTGAACAAAACGGATTGTCCCGGTTATGCTTAAAACGGGTGATATCATTTTGAGATATTTCATTATCTATTTTTTACAATATAAAGTTGTAAAATAGTCCGTTGATGTCGCTCAATCAATTTTACAACGAGGCCTTACGGGAAAGGTTAGTAAGCGGCATGCCAGTTCATGGGTTTGAAATTTTCCAAAATAATTTCGGCACAGCAGAAATGCGGACCGTGTGGGGCGAAGACAATATGGTCCAAAAATGGCTAGAGTGCGAAAAGGCAATCGCCCTCGAAATGGCCGAACTTGGTCTTATCCCACAGGAAATCGCTTTCGAAATCGAAGCGTTTTCAAAAGTTGAGTTGGTGTCTCCCGCCTTGATTGCACGCTTTATGAGAGAGACAAAGCATCTTGGGGTGTCCCTGGTAAAAGCGTTTAACGATCAATGCACAAAATCAGGAGAGCAATATCATTTAGGCCTCACCACAGATGATGTCTTGCTGACGGGGTTGACCTTGCAAATCAAAGAAGCCCATGGCCTCATCCATGGGCAACTCCTTGAACTCGAAGATGTTTTGATGCGCCAAGCCGAGCGTTATAAACACACAATCATGATCGGTCGCACCCATGGCCAGCATGCCTTGCCAACAACATTAGGCTTTTTGTTGGCGGGATGGGCTGGAGAGATCAGAGACCATATCGATCGCCTAGAAGGCTTACGCGAAAGGCTGTTTCGAGCCAAATATACGGCGGCTGTCGGTACACGGGCGTCCTGGGTTTATTTGTTTGGCAAGACAGCAACCCGACAATTGGTAAAAGGGGCGGCGGCACGTCTTGGGTTGTTGGATCCGGTGATTGACATCCAGACCCGAAGTGATCGTCTTGCGGAAATTGGCTTTGTCCTGGCGAATATTACAACCTCACTTGGGAAAATCGGTCTTACGATACGCCATTACAACGCAGAAGAAATTCGAGAGGTCCAAGAGCCTTGGGATGAAGCCTCTCAACATTCTTCAAGCACAATGCCGAATAAACAAAACCCAGAAGGATGTGAGTGGCTTGATGGATTGGCCAAAGTCGCACAAGGAAATGCCTCAGCCCTTATGAATGTCGCGGTCTTGAATGAACGGGATGCCACCCGTATGGCCCCATTTCTCAAATGTATTGCCGATAATTTTTTACTCACCGCTGCGGCACTCCAAAAAGCGACACATATTCTTGGCCATTTGCGTGTCAATGAAGATCAAATGCGGCATAATCTGTATATGACAGGGGGGCTTGTCATGGCTGAGGCTGTTATGCTGGCTTTGTGGCGCAAGACAAATGAGAAAGTTACAGCGCATAGCTGCTTACGTGACCTTGCCGTGCGTGTCCAATCAGGCGGGGAAGATTTTCGCACGGCTTTATTGCAAGATGCTTATATATCATCCCATTTAACGGCTGACGAAATTGATGCTCTCCTAGATCCAGAAGATTATATTGGGGATGCTCTGGAACAGTTAGAGTCTGTTCTGGCACAAATTCGAGAGCGTCGTGCTGAAGTGAAGAGCACTTAAAGATTGACAAGATTGAAAAGCCAAAGGTTAGACGATGATTATTGAAGTCATAGTTTTGTCAGGAATTTTTGGCGTTGGATATTCAATCTTTAAAAAGGAAGAAACCCGTTTTGAAAAACAGGCTTTGGACGATCAAAAGAAACGAAATAGCGCGCTAAAGCAAAAACTCCATGTGGAAGGAGCGCCTACGGCACTGTGCGGCGAGAAAGTGACAACCCTTCACTCTGACACATCGGATCTAGATATTACTGTGTCAACACGTGTTTTGAGCCGTTCTCCACGAGACCTGGCGCTTTTGGGAAGCTTTAGGAGTGTCTTCCTTTGGTGCCTTAGGGTATCCCCCAGCAGCACTGCTTGCACCGCCGTTGGTGCTATATGCCGCACGTCGCCGTTTTCTCTTTTCTATTTCCCTTTTGCGTTAACAACATGTTAAAGTTGAATTACTATTTAGATCTCAATGTGACTGGGATGAGTGGCTTCACGGGATTGATTCCCATACGAAATAAAGCGCCCGCGATCCCCATTCTGATTGTTTCGGCTCTGGAAGAACGCGCAATTATTGCAGAAGCCACAGCCTATGGCGCATCGGGATTCATCACCAAATCCATGCCGCGAGATGATATGATTCAAGCGCTCCATGCGGTTCGTGCTGGAGATGCTGGTGCAGGGCAAATCAAATAAGGTGATTGCGTGGGAACTGAGCGTTGCTGAGAGCACGATTAAAGCGCATATCTCTGCAGTTTTACGGAAATTACAGGTCACCAGCGGGACGCAAGCGGTGATCACAACGGAAAAAATCCTAAGAGAATTGCATGAGAGCAAAGGGTAAAACAAAGACAGAGCGCATTGTATGTGTCCATAATTAGGCCAAATACTCTAACGTAAAATATAATCAAAGAGTCTCATTTTCCAACATATGAGAGAGTAAGGCGCGCAAATGAGCAGGCTTTAAAGGCTTGTTGAGAAGCTGACATTTATAGTCTTCCGCCAGACGGAGAGCCTTGTCACTGCGATCGGCGGTTATGATAACAGCGGGAATCTGACGGCTACATGCCAGCCGCAGCGCGTCGATCACATCAATCCCTAAAGACCCATGATCGAGATGCAAATCTGCAATGAGCAAGTCGGGGGCGTCAGCCATGGTCTCTAGAGCAAAGCTGGTTAAAGTGGCAGCCCTTTTAACCATGCGTCTTGCGGCAAAAACAGAGAGCATTTCGCTTTTAAATTGAAGCCGGTGAAATGCTCTAGGATCAGATCGGCGCCGCGCAAGGGTTTCATGTTTGGGGCTTGCTGCCGATAGCGACGCCTGTAAAGGTTTGGTTCACATGCATGGCTTGGAATTGCTCGCCATAGGTATTAAAGCCGATTACGTTATGGGCGGCTAAGATCTTGGACATTTGATTTTCTTCGCGGCGGTTTTCCAGCTCTAGCCGTCTGAGAATACAATCACAGCCAATGAGCAATTGTGGAGGTCCTATCTCTTTGATCAAACTGTCAAATTGTTGCTTTAGATCTTCGAGCATATCGCAGCTGCGCGCCACAGTGAGAACAATCCCTTCATCAACAGCACAGTAAAAGCTTAAGCTGTGATCCGGATTAACCTTTTGGATCGAACGCACATAATAATCCCCGCCAACACGCACCACAACCGGATGCGCGGCAAAAATCATCGGGGTCAAAAAATCAACATCCAGCCCGGCAAGCCGTGCATATTCTGGCCCCGCTGGATCGCCATTAATTTCATAAACAATGCGTTGTTGTGGATCCGTTCCGGTAATAACCATTTTACGATCGGTCGCGGTGAAATGTTCTGTTTTAAAGACCCGAAAGGGACGGTGCGTTCCGATCATAATCTGGATGGCAATATCTGAGCGGAAAACGTCATCCCAGAGTAAGAAACTCTTTTGGAACCGCAAATCATCACCAGCAGAACCACCGAACATGGGAATTTGGCCCATAGCGCTATAAAGAGAACTCACCACCGCTTCTTCCCGATGACAGAGCCCATCAATCAGCAAAAAGCCAAAAAGATCAGTCATGTCCAAAGTAGGATCTTGGCTGCGGAGAGCGTTAACATTTCTCTGCACGATATTTTGGCTGCGATTGAGCTCGAAACTATTAAGATTTTCAATAACCTGGGCTGAGACTTGGAAATCTGGTGCGGCAAGACTAAACCCCGTTAAGGAGCCCGTGCGATACCCGCTGGGGGCAAGTTCTCCTGCTGTTGTGCAGCCAATGATCAAAACCCCCGGCAAATTCTCTGCAAGCCTGCGGCCAAGGACTTGGCGGTCATAACGGGTTGAGCAAAAAACAAACGCCGCAGTGATGTTGGCTTGTTGGATCTGAGCACAAAACTCATCAGCTGCCGCGACAGAGTCCGTCAATGTTGAGGCGCCTGTACGAATGCCTTCTTGATCATCGTTGGGACCGTTCATAGGCCCTGGGATAGTATCCATGCGCGCTGCTTTCCTTTTATGCAAGGGGGAGGCGCCTTCGTCACACCGTCTTTGGCCCTCGTTGACATTGCCACGGAAACGTGAAAAACCTCGGTCAAGATGAGGCGTTGAAAAATTGCCTCATTCTAACCGAACAAAACCTTCAACTAGCTCATTATACTTTCTTATTCCAGTATTCACACGTAATAAAAGCATTTTACAGATGTTTTTATATGGTTATATGACTTCGCGGTCACTCTGTTTCGTAGAGAAACAATCAAAAGCATTCGCTTTGGATTATAAAATTATTCATATTGGGCAAAAATAGAGTGCGTTCTGATATCTGGGGGGCGTGTTCTGACAAAGCGTTGCTGCGCAAAATCCGCGTTATATCGAGGGGACCACCTCTTCAGAACTGAGAAGAACAGGCATCTATTTTATCATAAAACGAATCAAAAGGACGAACACTTCAGTATGTCTTTTGGTCTAAAATGTTGCGTTTCGGTAAGGTCATTCAATCAAGAGCAGGGCAGGGTATAAATTTTGGCCAAAGGATTACGTCTGTTTATCGGCATGGTGATTGTGCTGTTCCCAGTTTTGATGGGATGGTTCTTTCGCAGTCCGATTATTATTCTTATTTTGGGTGTCATATACACGCCATTATATGTTCTGGGCAAAGCTGGCGCTTGGGAAACCCTGAAGAGACCATCTTCTCTCGCTGAAGTTCTGAAAGCCTCGCCGGTTATTTTTGTCATTCAAAGTCTTCTTGTCAGCATATTTTATCTCGTCGGGGCTGGTCTGGGAGCAATTTTCACCGACCGGGCTGTGATTTGGTCTGTTGAAAGTTATGACCTCGCATGGATCGGTGGCGTCTTTACCGTGCTTCTCCCCATCATCATTTTGATTGCATATAAGGAAAGGTTTTCGCCTGAAAAGTCCGAAGAGGATTTTCAACTGTTTTCAGAAGAACAAGAAGACGCAGATTTCAAAGTTTTAACCCGGGACATTACGCCAGAAACATTTTACCGCAGTTGGCATTTCAGCCGTAAAGATTATACGGGGATAGCGCTGATCACTCTTGTCGGTCACGATGGGAACAAACCAGTGCGGGCCCCAAAACAGGCCAGTGAAACAATGATCGCACAGGCTGAGGCGCGTCTGGGAGTCCGGTTTCCCGAAACCTTGAGGGCCCTCTATAAACTTCAGGACGGCGGTGATTTGCCCTCTTATTACGTTCCGAAGCATATGAATGCAAAGCCTGTTTATGATGAATGGATTACAGCCTTCGCCTGTGACTATGATGACCTCAGGCCTCTCAGTCAGCTTGAGACCCTCTATGACCTTTATATGGAAGATTTCGATCCTGAATCTGATCCTCCAGAAGAAAAGAAGAATTGGCTACCAAGATGTGAAAAGCTCGTGATTTTGACCATACGCACGGGATATGGGACGGCTCTCGATTACCGGGAGGGTTTGCAGCCTGGGGTTTTATTGTTTGATCTCAGTGCGGTTGAACCGGAATTGAAGCATTTCGAAAGCTTTGATGCTTTTTTAAAGGCTTGTCGCGAAATCGATGAGGGGGCTTCCAGGGACACTGAAAATTGCAAGAAAGTCTTCGGTAAGCCGCCCAATTCATATGATGCGGATCGATTTTGGAAGAAGGGTAATGCCGGAACAGCGATAACCCAGGCGCAATGGGAGACTACAGGGGAAAAGCTTGGCGTGAGTCTGCCAAGCGCTTTACTGCCTTTTTACAAGGCTGCGAATGGTGGAACATCGGTCTACCAAGTTGCGTTACCCGAAACAAATGGTGGCAGTGGCGAAGACCCGACCCCCCAAGAAAACAACGAAGGAGACCCGCCGATCCCCGTTTTCCCAACTGGACCTTATGGTCATCAAGGCTTTTTTTTAAGTCTTGAGCATTGGGTGTCCTTGGCAACCCTGTCGGACCGTCTTCATTTTGTGGATAACCGATCGCCGTGGCGTAGGCTGTATGATCAGCCAGAAAAGCTGATTGTGATCTCAGCGGCCTTCGATAGCGCTTTGATGCTTGATTACCGTGAGAGTAGCACGGTGCCATCTGTTCTGGCGATACAAGATCTCGATATGCCAACAACCGGGCAAAGCTTTCCACATGTTGAAAACTTTCTCTTGCGCTTGCGTCGCTACGGTCTCCCCGAATGGGACGAGAAAAGTGACATTGGTGATGATCGTATAAGCGCTCGAGGCTTAGATACAGAAAGTTTTTGGTTTAACGATGCAGATCGTCACCCCGTTGAACCGGTGGTCTTGCAATCCTTTGTTAAAAAGTGGGGGTTTGAAAGCTTTGGCTTGCCAAGGGCTCTTGCAGAGCTCTATGAAAAACAAAATGGCGGCGCTGTTCGGTTTCGCTTTGCCCCCCCTCAGGTCACCAATGTTCACGGATAATACACAAGCTGACCCGACAGTAAAGGACTGGATTGATGTTTTCCCCGGTGGTTTGCTGCCGATGGAAGACTGGGGTCTGTTTGAAAATTGGCGTGTGGCGCATAATCTCGCTACAACACAACCTTTGTCTGATTTTACAGATCGCGTAAATGCAGACAGTGAGAATAATGACTATGAAAAAATCCGCCTTTTTGTCATCGGAGATCATATCTCATGTCAACAGCGTGTCGTGACATTGTTGGATATGTCCAGTGATTTTTTTAGCCAAAACAAGGCTATTTTGACGATCGCCTATAATCCTAATGCCGATATTTTCGAGACCATATTTGGGCCGATCATGTGTGATAATATTTACAGTGGCATTCATATGACCTTGCGGATGCAAAAGCCAGATTGAGCAGGATTGATAAGAGGAAGAAATAATATAGAAAATCATTCGCAATTTTTTTTAGAGCAAAGACCAAAAGGATAAAATCATCCTTTTGGTCTTTGCTCTAATAGGGGTTTGTCAGCCAGTGTTCGCAAACCGCTTCGTCTGACAGCCCCGAGATTTGCTTCAGCAGCATCAGCCCGATCATGATGCGGGTTGGCACCGCTTACGGGCCTTTTGTCGCGACGAAGGCATCGGCGATATCGCCATCAATGCGCTCCCAGTCAATCCGTTGGGCGAGCAAAACCAACTCATGGCGCATATCAATGATTTGGTCCAACCGCGCCCGAAACATGTCATCACGACCAGTCGCTTTGCCCTTCCGTGGCCGCATGATCTGCTGCCCCAACCATCGCCAAAAGAGGTCTATAGAGAATCACGGTTGTGGTTATCAATCCAGCCTAAAATGCAGAAAAAATCCGCAAGAAAAACCAAGCCCAAGGCCAATTTCTTGCGGATTTGGATATTTGGGTAACCCAACAAGCCATTTCAATTCAAACCATTATCAACTCTTCACAGTGGACGAATGAGAGTCTGACGTCTCAGGCGCTTGAGACAGTGCATGGAATCCCTTTTTGTTAATCTCCTCAGTTTGCTATAATTTATCATAAGTTGTAGAATTCGAAGTGACCCTCAGATTATGCTCCAGACATATTGATGCAACTTGTTAAGGAAAAATATAAAAATCCATAGTAAAAAACCTGAACGGATCTGATATAGCCTTGGTGTAAATTTTTCTTGTTGCAGGGGAATCCTATCTACTATATTCACACACGAAATTGAGTGTTGGTCTAGAAAAGCTGGGCTTGATTTGTATCGGTTGGTAAATCTAATAACACTGTCGATTTTTATCTGCCGTTCCTTGAAATATGACAATCACCAATCCTTTGTTAAGCATAACAGTGATGTGGCACCATCTATACAGATGCTCTTGAGGGGGCTGAAGCCAAGAGGAATGTTCTCTTGAAGATGTTTTTCATCGATAGATGAAATATCTCAATAATATTACCAAAGATGACAATGGGAAACTTAAAACAGCTCATTGACCTCATCAGAGGTTTCAAATCGCTGCAAACGACCTGTGCAACGATCAAAGGGTTTAACGTTATGTCGGCATTGCGGAAAACAAGGCCACATGACCAATCAAATATCACACGATAATACAGTCTCTCCAAGCGAGAGCAATGCGCGATCAGGTAGATTCCTCCCTGATTGCTTTTGTTCTGCGTTAAAATAAGACTTTAGAATTATCCGCAGCTTAGATTTGATTGCAGATAACTCTAATTTCCTATTCGTAATAGAGCCAAAGAAAGGCAATGACCCTTGTGTGGATTTAGTGCAATCGCCAATATTACCGGTGAAGCTTTACCTCATTTGGAAAGAGGACTTGAGGTAATGAGTCACTTAATTGCCCATCGTGGACCTGATGGGCAAGGCACTTGGCAAACGCCTCGTGGTGAGGTCGGTCTCGCCCATCGCCGCTTGGCAATTATCGATTTAACAGATGCTGCGCACCAGCCCATGCAAGATCCGCAAGGCAATGCAATTGCCTATAAAAGACCTCTGCATAATGGTTGATTTTTCTGTTTGTCTTTTTCGGCTTCTGTTTTTGCAGGTTATTTTGGCCGAATTTGGCTCTATAAGTGGCACTTTAGGGTTGTTTTCGGCTTTCTCCTTCCTTTTTAGGCGGACTCCGG
>DDLW01000371.1 GCA_002340345.1 Alphaproteobacteria bacterium UBA2562
TTTCACCTGATTCAAATGAAAAACGAAATGCTCTAGAGACAATTTAGAAGCATGATGAATAGCTTTCTTATATGTAACAGTGCGAACTTCATATCTAGATTTTTTGAGACATACAAAAACACTTTTAGCGCGCATAAAATCCGCAAAAGCCCGCTAAGAATTTAAAAATTCTTTGTGGTAAGCGGAAATTCCTGTCCAGAACACTATATAAAGCAAAATGTTTGGACATCTTGATCTGATGAAAAAGTGGGTGACCTCATGCCTCTAAGCTTTGAACTCGAAGAAGTTGCTGACGATCTCGTCAATTATAAAGTTAAGAAAAAAGATCCGAAGGAAAAAGCGACCGCGGAGAAGCCCCAGACTCCGGTAGAGGAAAAGCGCGCCTTAACGCCCCTCGAAAAGAAAGAGCAAGAGCGAGAACAGGAGCTCGAATCTCGCCGTAATGCTGCGGATCAAAATCTTCAAGCAATCGCCGACAAACAACTCGGTGCGGAAGAGCCCATTGACCCTCATGGATCTGATTTCCCTGACCGCATCCTCGCCGAGGCAGAAGAGCCAGAAAGTGATGAAAGCCGCAATAATACCATTCGTAAAAAAATGGTCGAACGCTGGCAGACAATCGGTGAAAAAGTCGAAAAAACAAAAGGTCGAGTCCCAAATTTCTCAACCCATGCGCGGGATTTTGTATGGAGTATTTATATTCGGGAAATAAAACCGGAAACTGTTGAAGACATGATTTATGCCTATATGATGGCAAGCGAGTCTTATGAGCATGTTAAAAACAAAATCTCCGAGCCTGAATATTACAATTACTTTTTCCGCAAAGTGAATCACCTTATTGTGCATTTACAAGACTCACATAAAAATAACCTCCTCCACCATATTCTCACAGCAAACAGAGCAAATTTTGCCCATGTGACATTCTGCTTGGAGGCAATGGCAGGTGCTGCAAAAGAACGCGCAAAGCTCTCTGGTGCTCAAGATCAAGACATGCCCGATTGGGCAGAAGCCACAGAAAGAGATGACCGGGATCGTGTGCGTAACTTTTTCGCCAATGATAAAAATGCCATGGGCGATAGTATTTTTGAAATTATTGAAAGAATTACACCGCCCGCAGTCATCCAAAAATGCAAAGATACCATCCAGTCTATGTATAATTTCGAAGATGATGTCACCCAAGACGGTAGACCTGAACTTGGCGAACTCCCTCCGATTGCCGCTGCAAAAGAAGCCGCAGGGAAACCCTTTAGCACCGATTTCCTTACAGAACTTATGGGCAAAGAAGAGCAGGATGCGGCCGCCGCTTATGTTCGCATGTCATCAGAACATATTGACCCCGAAGATTTAGACAAAGCCTATGAAAACTCAAGCACCGACCTCTTCGCCCTCGATGTGACAACACAGCCGAAAGAAGCGCAAAAAGCTGGTAATAAAGTTGCTGGCATGGCAGGCACCCTCGCAAATCACTATGCAAAACGCGGGATTTTTGATTTACGCTATGCCAGAAAAAAACTCATCAAAGAAGATGGCCGCAAATCCCAAGGTCGTCGTGATGAGCGTGGTTACAATAATTATATGCAAATGGCCGCGACCCCCGATATCAATCATGCGTACATGGCCAATGAGCATGAATTCTGGGATCATATCCTCTACCAAATCGCAAAGCTTAACTATCAGAATAATAAAAGCGGCGCGACTTTCCGCGATGTTGAGATCAGAAGCAACCGTGAAATCCTCGACATGCCAGGAAATGATGGCAGAACGGCAATGCATTTAGCATCGATCAGCGGGAACACCGAAGCCATGAGTTTTATCTTAGATAAAATTCTTGACTTTAATCACGCAGAGCAACTAAGAGATGCAACAGCAAGAAACCTAAACCCAAAAGCAATAGAGCCTCTGCAAAAGCGCTATTTGCAAGAAATGCGCACCAATTTATCTTATCTTATGTCTGTGGATAATGATAATTTTACGCCCTGGATGTTGGCTCTTTACTATGACAAACGTGAAATTCTAATGCTTTTAAGCGGAAAATTAGAAAAGCACCCAGAATATCTGGAAGTGATTTGTATGCTGCCAGTGCAGCCTAAAGGTGAGCCTAAGAAAACAACGCTTTATGAATTTGCCAGCCGCTCTTTTAATGCGAGCCAAGGCATTAATGAAGCTGGTCGCTTTTTGCGATCCGTTCTACGCGAAGCTGAACAACGTGCCAGATCACGTCGCGAAAGCCGCCGCGTGCAGTCCAAATCTGCAGTTCTATAAAAATATCTCTTCTTCAAAAAAACCTGAAGCTCTTCAATGCTTATCCTGCAAGGGATCTGGAACAAAAAACCAGATTTCTTGCAGACTTTATTCTACAGGCATCGAGATTAAAAAGTCTAAAGTTTAACTGAATGCTTTTACCAGCTTCTGACATCACCAACATCAACATGAATATAACGTGATCCATAATAACCAACACCACCACGCTTCATATTCAAGGCAACTTGACGCAGATCTCTAGCATGAATATTTGGAATTCTAATATCTGCGGCCATGCCTTTCATATGCAAACTATTTTTTGCAGCTCTTCTATTTCTCCGCCGCAGCATAGCATTCGTTTCTGGGGATCGATATCCTGAAAGAAGCAAAATTGGGTCTTGTGAATGACTTGCATAATGCAAATCATAAAGCAAATCGATGAGCCGAGGGTCCGTTTGATAAACCGCATTCTGATGCCGATCACGCATTAAATAATCGATCTGTCTTAGGGCATCGCGATAATAATTTTTACCATCCTTATAGACGACGGAAACTTCTTCACCTGATTGGCTATGTTTTAATGTGATTGCTCTTTTCCCATTATTGGGATAGCCAGTCCCAGCACCGCCACCAGCAAATTCTGGAATCCGAAAACAGCCAGACAGCGCACCGCCTGCTATGAGAGTTGATACTGCCAAGCCGGATTTTTGCAATATTTCTCTGCGGTTATACATTTTTTGATCAAACATTGAGAGATCTCCTTTTGCGACTTTGGAGCATGTCTTTTAGAGCAAAGGACAAAAAGATTATTTTATCTTTTTGGTCTGTCTTGCGGCAAAAACAAAACCGTACAGCATTTTTTCTGATCCAAGAGAAAAATAAAATGCTGTAAGTTTCACCAGCAGGCATATTACAAAGAAATGCTAGCGAAAGAATTATTATATGAAAACCCCATAAAAATGGTTAAGACAGAAATAAGCGTTTTTTAATATTGTGTTTTTGTAAAATTATAAGAAAAATAAGGTCTATTACTGTTAAGGAATCTATAATAAATATAAAATTTTTCTTAATTACCTATATTTACAAAATATTATGTAGCATATATCATATAAAATGATCATACGACATACGCTATATTTTAAAGATTTGCCTCCGGCAGCCAAAGGATTTGTCCTTTGGAAACCCTTTTTAAAGTGCCAACTGTCAATGGCTATTGTTCTCGCACAGAGCGATTGAGAGAGCGCAAAATGGGGCTGGCCATATAATCAAAAAATGTTCGCCCTCCCAAAACAATCATGACCTCAGCGGGCATACCAGGATACAGCCGGATCTCATCATTCTCTTGGATCGCTTTTGCATCTAATCGTACTTTTGCTAAATAGCTTGCCATGCCAGTACGTTCATCCTCGATACGATCGGCAGAAATCGTCAGAACCTTTCCTGGGACGGGCGGCGTTGTTCGAAAATTATAAGCCGTTAAACGCACTTGGGCTGACATACCAGCATTCACCACATCGATATCTTCTGGGCGAATCATGGCCTCAACAACAAGCTCATCTTCTTGCGGCACAATTTCCATCAAGATATCCCCTTCTTTGATGACGCCGCCTGTTGTGTGCACTTTTAAGTCAACAACAATCCCTGTCTGCGGCGAACGAATTTCTGTCCGCCTTAAAACATCTTGCGCATGGGCAATGGCTTCAGAGAGTTCTTCTATTTGATTTTGCACATTTTGTAATTCATCAATTGTTTCTCTTTTAAAATCATTATCTTTATTTAAAGTATGTAATCTTGCTTCTGTAATTCTTTGTTGGGCCCGTGCGACTTTCGCTTTTTGTTAACCGATTTGGCCATTAATTAATGCGGCTTCTCGTTCTAAGACAGAAAGTTTGGACTTTTTTGCTAGCCCTTTACGGACCAAAACACGAAGAGATCTGATTTCTTCTTCAATAAGACCACGCCTTGTCTGACCGGCAGCGATCAAGGCCTCAAGCCCTTCAATTTCATCATC
This sequence comes from Alphaproteobacteria bacterium UBA2562, assembly GCA_002340345.1. Lineage (GTDB taxonomy): Bacteria > Pseudomonadota > Alphaproteobacteria > UBA2562 > UBA2562 > UBA2562. The sequence goes on from DDLW01000371.1 coordinate 4,253, forward strand.
GATCTGTAAGATTTGGCGGGCAACAATAGCTTTTTGATTAATCATAGCCTGCAGGCGAAAGCGCAAATGATCTTGTTGCAAATCCATAGCTTCAAAGACCATCGCTTCTTGGCTGCGTTCCAGTAATTCGGGCGCGAAGGAAATCGTCTCTTCGCCTAGTCTTTCAGCATGCAAACGATTATACCGTGCCAATGTCGCGACGTAACGTGAATCAAGCATTTGTAGACGCGTTCTCGCTGCCATATCTTCTAAATGCACAAGAAGTTGACCTGCTTTGACAGGTTCTCCTTCCTTGACAAAAATGTCTTGAATAATGCCCCCTTCTAAATGCTGAACAGCTTTCCGATTACTTTCAACAACAAGGCCCCCTAAAGCAATCGCTGCAGAATTCAAAGGCGCAACAGCAGCCCAAACCGCAAAACCGCCAAATCCGACGATAATAATCATGAAGCCGGCAATAACCAGACCACGTATATTTGTGTTAACCTTAGAATCAGCCATAATTTTCTTATCCATAAGAAATATTGCCAAAGCATATTTAAGGTGTTTTTTCTTCAGTTTTAGAAGTCTTTCCTGAAGGTTTTGTCCCCTGTTGTGCTGCGGACCGCATTGCGGCAAGAATTTCTTCCCGCGGCCCATCGCGTTCGATCATTCCCTCTCTGACGACAATAAGCCTCTCAACACGTGATAAAACTCCAGGACGATGTGTAATCATCAGCACGGTCTGGCCCGATTTTTGACACTGTATCAAGACTTTGAGTAAGGCGTCATGGCCTGGGGGATCCAGGTGAGAATCAGGTTCATCTAACACAATGAGTTTCGGGTTACGAAACAAGGCACGTGCTAACGCGATCCTTTGCTCTTGCCCACCTGAAAGTTTGACCCCGCCAGGACCAATATTTGTTTCATATCCGTCTGGAAGATTGAGGATAAGATCATGCACGCGTGCTTTTTTGGCTGCTTCCAAAACCTCTTCCCCAAAGCCCTCTTGCAGCCGGGCGATGTTATCTCTCACTGTGCCTGGAAAGAGTTGGATATCTTGGGGCAGATATCCAATATATTGCCCCATTTCTTCGCGGTTCCAATCAAAGACACTTGCACCATCAAGGAGGACCTCACCCATCGTTGGCGGTAAAATCCCAACCAGAAGCCGTGCCAAAGTTGATTTTCCAGATCCAGAAGGACCAATCACCCCCACAATTTCACCTGGTTTTAAGTGAAACTCGACACCGCGAACAATCGGCTTTTTAAGCCCGATAAGACTATAAGAGAGTCTTCTCACAGACAAAAAACCCTCAGGCGTCGGTAAAGGCACAGGGGAAGACGGTTTGGGCAGCATTGACAGTTTTTCTTGTAAACGCCGATACGCCGCCGCCGCATTTGCCCACCCCTTCCATGCGCCCACGGCCTGTTCCAAGGGTTGCAATGTCCGTCCCAAAAGAATGGACGCCGCGATCATCCCCCCTGGTGTCAATTCGTTATTCAAAACAAGGCCAACCCCAACCCCCATAACACCAATTTGCAAAAGCATCCGCAAAAATTTTGTCAGCGTTGCAATCAAGGTGTGTTGGTCGGCACCGATCGCATTTAAAAACAAAACGTCAGAGGCTTTTGCAGACCATTTTCGGACAACATTTTGCAACATGCCCATGGCCTGGATTGCCTCGGCATTACGGACATAATGTTGCACAGCTTCAAATGTTTGAATCGCCGTTTCATTCGCTTTATCATGGGAAGCTCTTGATAGAATGACATTAAGACTTGCCAAGACTGTTAAAAGAATGAGTCCAATGACGGCAAGCCCCCCAAGCCAAGGATGGAGCAGAAAAAGCACCAGCAAAAAAACCGGGATCCAAGGCGCATCAAATAGAGCATATGTTGCAGGGGATGTGAGACTCTGGCGCAATTCAGTAAGGTCTCTCAGACCTTGCGCGGATCCTGTTTCTCCCAAAGCGGCACGCTGTAAGGTTGCCCCTAACACAGAGCCTTTCAGCTTATCTTCTAAATGAAGCCCAAGGCGTGTCAAAATACGACCGCGAAGAGCATCAATAAGATTTTGTACCGCAAGAAGACCAATCGCTACAATTGTTAAAAGGTAAAGAGTATCATAACTTCTTGAAGACAGAACGCGGTCAAAAAGCTGTAAACTATAAATAGGAATGACCAGCATAAGACCATTCACAAACAAACTAAATGCAGCAATAATGAAAAGCCCTTTTCTGATATGCTGCATAATAGACGCCAGAGAGGGATCATGACTCTCTGGCATAGAATATTGTTCCGACAGATAGTCTTCAGAATTTATATTTTTTTCTTTCTTGAAGACATTTTTTATTGTTACCAGGGGCTGACCCCAACTAATATTTCTTATCTTATCTTGGGCAGTTTTTAGAAAACGCATCCCTGCCACACCCATATCCTATTGCCATGCAACTTTGCATGCGCCGCAACTTTTTTATAGCAAAGAATATTTTAGAGCAAAGGTCAAAGTGATGGGTTCATCCCTTTGATCCATTGTGCGGCAGAAAACAAAAACAGAGAGCATTTCACTTGAAATCTCAATAAAAGCGAAAGGCTCTCATGCCCCGAAACGCCTTATCCGAAACGGCTTTCTGAGAGTTTGATCAGACCTTCATCAGTAATTCTATATCTCAATTTTCCAAAACGACGATCTTTTTCCAGCCATCCCGCATGATGACAACAAACGAATGTCCAAGGCGCCGCGACCCCAGCATCGGCTTCAACCCAGTCTTGTGCCTCCATAAATTCCAATAATTGGCGACGTGCTGGCGTTAGGTCCCAAGCACGCTCTCCTGGAGGAATCTTATCATCATCAAAATCACCGTCTTTATCAAAGCGATCCTTTTGCCAGAAATCTTTATCCGACATATATCAATCCCTTCCAAAGAGTCATAGGTCCAGCTTGGCGCCAACGCACATAAGCTTTTATAAACACATAGATGCCTTAACTGAGTAAGAACACTAAATATCGCATTTTATATTATTCTAGAAAAGACTAAAGTGACTTTAGGAATAAAGGGCAAAAGGATGGCACCATTCTTTTGATCCATTTTGCGGCAAAAACCTTAGAACAACCGATAAAAACAGAAACCTATAACCGGAAAGGCTTACAGAATTTTTTTCTGATTTAGAATAAAAGCAAAATGGCGTCATTTTAAAATATAATAACATTCTAAGATTTTTTCAGAACAGAGGATATGAGATCCAATAGAATCGGCGGTCTCATCAAAATACCCTTTTTTTATTGATGGATTGGAAGCGGATTTTCTTCATCCCACTTTGGCAAGGTGAACAAGAAGCGGCTATATTGCCCAAGATCTGATTCAACCCAAATTGTACCACCATGCCTTTCTACAATCTTCTTACAAATCGCAAGCCCAATACCCGCTCCTTCATAATGGGTATTCGAGTGCAATCTTTGGAATAACATAAAGATACGGCTTTGGTCCTGCTCAGCAATACCAATACCATTATCTTCTATTGAGAAAAGCCACTTTTCTTCTTTCTGCACAACATGAATATGGATAATTATTTCCCGATCCTCTGCTTTATATTTCAGTGCATTTCCAATAAGATTCTGAAAAAGCCGTGAGAGTTCATTATCGTCGCCACAGATCATTGGGAAATCTTGATCCATAATGATTTTTGCATTCTGTTCTTCTATCGCAACAGAAAGATTATGCAGCGCGGTATCCAAAGCCTGCTTGATCGGAAAAGGTGTCAGAGCTTTCCCTTTACGCCCTACTCTTGAGTAATCTAAGAGATCACGAATTTGGCGGTCCATGCGTTGCGGCCCCATCGCGGGCAAAATGCAAAAATTCAGCAAGCTCTTCATCAAGACTATGGCTCATGCGCCTTTCAATCAGACGCAAATACCCATCCACCATACGCAAAGGCTCCCGGAGATCATGGGAGGTTACATAGGCAAATTGTTCTAATTCTGCATTGGATCGCTCTAATTCGGTTCGCTTTTTTTGCAAATCTTTTTCTGCGGCCCGCTGTTTGGTTGTGTCTCGAAAGGCAATAACAGCGCCTAAAGAGTGATCATGTTCCAAAACAGGTGTTACCGTATATTCCACAGAGAAAGATCGGCCATTTTTCAGCCTTAATTCCTGCTGATAGACATCCCGTCTTTGACCATCTTGTAAAGTCAACCAAATCGGATGATCCGTTTTTGCGATAACTTCGCCTTGCTCATCCAGAAAAGTCATGACAGCTTCGAAGGGAAGGCCCAAGACATTTTGTGAAGACATTTGGCAAAGATTGAGAGCGGCTTGATTAAAAGACTGGACTTGGCCCCTGAGATCTAAACTAAATATGCCCTCCCCGACAGCCCCAAGAATAAGCTCCATATCACGCTTCGCTTTTGACAAAGCTTGTGCCAGAGCCTCTCTTTCTGACAGCTGTTGGCGGATTTTTTGATTGGCATCAGCCAGTATTTCTGCTTGGAATTTCAAGAAGATATCATTGATCGCCAGAACCAAATCTCTTGCTTCTTCTAACTCCCACTCTTGCCAACTTTCCGAATGCCCACAAACATGAGGAGAGGGGCTCTGTTCCACACCATAAATTCGCTTCTGCCGCTCCTTATCGAAATCTTTATGCCCACTTTTAGCCCATTGTTTTTCAACTTTTTTTTCTGGGCGGAACCAAAATAAAATGCGCGAACGATCTGAATCCAAAAAAACAGCTAAGACACCACTCACATGACATCTATTCTTTTGAAAGCCTTCAAATTCTGTCCCTATCTGATCAGTGACATAAAGTTTTCCTGTGGCTTTATTACGAATCCATTGGGCTAATGCCTGGATATCATGATTCTCAGGGGCACAGCCAACAGAAGCGATTTCATTATCAAAAGCAATGGCCGCCCCTTGCGCGCTGAAAAGATCTGCTAAGGTTGCAGCTCCTTGTGTCAGCCCTCTTGCGAAGTTTCTTTCTTCTCGTAATTGCTTCAGAAGCGCCCCGAGAACAATACGATGTTCAGCTCTTTTTGCCCATGTTTCTCGATCATCTAGAATATCGAGACGCGCCAGCATAAGATCAAGCAAAAGTTGAACAGAAACACGCATCGGAGGGGGTAATCTCAGCGCTTTACGATGCTGAAAAATCAATAATCCCCACAGCTGGCCATGGCGCACCAAAGCAAATGTCATGGATGCAGAAATACCGAAATGACGTAAAAAATCTTTATGATTTTCTGAAACATCTCTTAGAGCACACCGGCCCAGATCAATATTCAAGGCATTCTTATATTTATCTGTCCCCTGCCCTCGACGATATTTCATCGGCACAGACGTCTCATAGATATCTGCCACAACCCGCGCTGGGGCATTCATAGCCGCTAAACGCACACCTTGGGGGATATCTTGATTTGGAAACCAAGTCTTTTTGAGCGATGGATGTTGTTCATAGTCCCAATCTTCTGAAAGGGATTCTGCAATCACTTCGATATTTTGATCAGAGGCAAATCGCATCATCATGACACGATCAAACCCTGTTAAAGATTGAAACCGTTCTGTGGCATTGTAAAAAAGGGCATCATGATTTTCAGCCCTTTTAAAGATGAGAGCTGTCTCTCCTAGACCCATTTCTAGCGCGTCGGGGGTATGGCCGTTCGCATCTTCAAATTCAAGAATAATATAGTCATCAGCGCGGTTTAACCGCAACCAGCAAGGGCGGGCCAAGTTTATTTGGGATGGCATCATTGCGGGCGAGCGACCGTCCCAAAAAGAGCGCTTGGCTTCTTTTTGAATAAAAAGCAAAATTTCTTTTGAGACAATATCTTCTACAGTTTTTCCGAGAGCAAAATCTGCTTCAATCCCAATGAACTCCACAAGGTTTTGTGAAGCCCCAAAGATTTTTAAATGCGTTGCTTCGACAATCAGCAGCGCTCCAAAATTTTGCATTTTTTCTGAAAGTTTATTTGGGCGAACGCCAATAATGGACATTTCACCAAAAATACTCAAGCTATGCTTCATAGTTTGGCGAGTAAATCTATTTTGAGTTGATAGAAATGGCGACGTGTTCGTCATAACGACGCCCTCCTCTTAATTCTAGCCCCACAGAGAAGCAAGGCGACCGAAAGCAACCTATAGTTAAGTTCCGGTCTTGTTGAGAGCATTTCACTACAAAAATACGTTCAAGCCATGCTCCCCTGTCATTTTATCTCAACATGAACAACCAAAGTGATTTTACATCACCCGGCTTTGCTTTTGCTCTGCTTTCAACCCAACTGGTCTATGGTATGTAAGATCCCTTTATCATAGGGTTATCCAGTCTATTTGACTGATGTCCGAGGCGCAGATTGAAACTTTCTCTTTCTTAGCAAGACTTTTAGGAAAATAAACTATAGAGATTTATTAACCTTATTGTCTAAAATGCAAGAGCCGGACTCAATGGAATGTTCAGTGCAGTCCTTCTCTATTATGCAAAACCTTTTCAACGAAGAAATCAATATATAGTGTCATGACGCGACAATCTGGCCATTCCTCAAGAATTTGATATAAATTTATCTAAGGATTGCATTAATTCTTCGATATGGGACTGGCTTATTTTATCATCTTGTATTTTACCTTTATTTTTAAGGGCAATATTTTCAATCTCTGCACAAATATTATGAACATCTTTAATATTAAAGAGCCCTGATGCCCCTGTAATTTCATGCGCTTTACGATAAAATAGATCTAGAGACGTGTCATTTTCTTGAGCTTCCAAAATATCAGCCTTAACGTTCGCCCATAAAGTTTTTAGATCCCCTATCATTTCCGGTAACGCCAAACGAAATTCATCAGCGAGAGCCGCAACTTCCCGCAGCATAATGGCTCTTTTTTCTTGATAAGACGGATCTTGATCATTTTGCATGATACGCTCTCCAGATGCCTTCTATCAGATCTGGGAGTTCAGGCGGATGAAAAGGCTTTTGCAATAACCCAATAATGGATAAATGTTTGTATTTGGTCCAGTCCATATCCTCAGCCGCTGTTACAAGAATAGCCGGGGCCGACCAGTTTTCTTGTTGAGCATGTAAGGCTGTTAAAAGATCCAGACCGCTTTCATCCCCTAGATTTAAGTCCACAAGCATAAGATCTGGTCGAGACTCGGCCAAACCCGCTAAGGCCTCTGCGCTATTCGCGTATTTGTGTAGCACACAAGATCTCATGCGCGTCAAAGACGCTTCCACAATTCTCTGTGTAAAAACTTCATCTTCGATTAATGCAACCTTTTCCGGGAAATCCATTCTTGCTCCCTGTATAAAGTATTTTCGAAAGATAATGAAGGACCAGAAAAACTCTTTCCATGTTTCGCATAGTGAAAAGATATGACGAGAGCAAAGCGTGTGGTTCAATCCAAACAGAAGAATCCAACATCTGTTGGGCCTTTTGTTTGGAAACATTGAACAAAAACAAAAAGATATCTCGGTGGATTGGCCCACCTTCGAGGGTTCGAAATATCGGAGTCCATCCAGCCATTAAAGTGCGCTCATTTCCAACATGCATTGCACGGCAAAAATAAACACATACAGCCTTTCGTTCAAATGTGGCGGAACCATTTTAGAGCATTTTGCGTGATGATTGACGCACACAAATGCTCTATCTTATTGTTTTTGCTATAAGACGTGTCGACTGGATGTTTCCATCCAGCCGCACTTTGCTCTAAAACCTTTCCATGGTTCCTAAGAGGCCAATAGTTTAGAAAGCCTTAGAGAGTCTTTCAAGCCGCCTTTTGAAAATTTGTTTTCGGCCAAGCATACATCCAATCAATCAGTTCCAGAGGGCTTAAAGAAAAACTTTCCAAACCTGTCTGGTGGCAATCTTGGACAGTTTGATCAGAAATACAACTTTCTAAAGATTGCGTTACAAGGAAATGATCTTTCCCAGATAGTACCATTGGACCTTTATATAATCTTTCGCGCCCCGTTAAAACAACTATTAAGCTAGAAAGGGTATTTTGCGCCAGATTTTGCAACAAAAGATCACTTGAAGGGTGATTCTGAGCATTTTGCCCGCGTTGTAAAGACACGGTCAAAGGTCTCGGATCATTGGCCCGTTGCACGAGCTGAGCATCTCGCCCTCCAGGAAGAACATTAATGGCACCGGCTTTTAAGGTCGCATGATGCCCAATTTCACATACTGGAATTTTCGACACGCGCCGCAAATATGCGATGAAGCCCGAAGTAAAAGCCGCAGGCATTTGTTGTGCAACGAGAATAGGGAGATTAAAATTTTCCGGCTGCAAAGCTGCCAACATCTCTCCTAAGATCTTAGGCCCGCCATTGCCCGCCATAAGTACCAGAAGATCACAGACAGAAGGCGCTTTCTCTTTAAAGTGACTCCAAACATCTATGGCCGTTTTTGCAGGCTGATAGGCTGGCGACAGGCTCTCCTCTGGGCGAGTCCACAGCCCTCTTGTTCCCCAAAAGCAGATTTTCTCTATGATGTCTGTTGCCACGGTGCCAAGGTCAACTTCTAAGGCAGAAGAAGATTTTGGGATATAATCAACAGCCCCTGCTTCCAAAGCATGGAAAGTGGCATCGGCCCCATCTTCTGTAATACTACTCAGCATGATAATGGGAATCGCCATTTCTTGATTGATCTGGCGCGTGGCTTCAACACCATCCATGACCGGCATATGGACATCCATCGTGATCACGTCTGGCTTTAAAGTTTTCGCCATTGTGACGGCTTGCGCACCATTCCGGGCTTCTCCAACAATTTCGATCATATTTTGGGAGCCTAACATACTCCGCAAAGCCATCAGCATATAAACACTATCATCGACAAGAAGGACTCTTACAACGCGATTAGTCATGGCTTTCCATCCCGCGAAATAAAGTTGGATCAATCATATCCGTCGCTGGAAGAGACCTGATGGGCACATCCTCTAGGCCGGTTTCTGTTTCTAAAGCACTTGGATGATGATCGCTTGCCCCCCCCCAAACCGGGTCTGTTTCAGACAAAGCTGTTGCATCAGACATCCAACCTGCATCATGCGCAGCCGCCCCACTCTCTCCCTCTGACGTCAGCAACAGTGTCATATCAGCCTGTGTGAGAATCGCATCATCATCGCGCGGCAAAACATCTAAAGCCTGCAAGAAATGCTCAGCTTCGCCACCTGGGCTGCCTGGCGCTTCACGATACGCACTTGGCGGCGCTTCTGGGCCGTCCACATGCATCACTGTTGGGGCTAAATTGCTCTGAGCCCCTTTCTCATCCCAAACAGTGAACCGAATTTCTCGATCTCCGCCATAGACATCCTCACGGTCATTCGCAAATTTTATGGCACCAAGGACATCTTCATAGACATCAATCTCGGCCTCTCCTCTCAGGATAAGGGACCCTGTTTCTGGATCGAAGCCGCCGTCGATAAGCTCAAGACCTGTATCCCCGACCATGAAACGACCATCATTCTCTGTGATTTCATAGCCTGAGATATAAAGGAGATCGCCGATTTGCGCGCCTTCAGTCAAAGCAACAGCCGCTTGTGACATTCGATCACCGTCGCTATCGGTAATATCGACATCTCCTGAAACAATCGCGGGGTCGAGGACCCGCACATTTGCAGGTCCAATATCAACTTCAAAAATAATATCGTTATAGTCTTTATCGCCACCATTGAGAAGATCTTCGAATCCAATCACGAGCTTTCCATTTTCATGATCAACCCCAGAAACAGCATGTTGTAAGGTGTCCGGATTAAGCGATAAGGTTTCTTCTTTTGCGGTTGAGTGGAAAATATTGCCTCGGATCAGGGTTTCAGTCCCTGTTTCATCATTCACCCAAACAAGGCGCGGTGGCTGGTCATCATGGAGCGTCGCAGGCTCTCCGGCTTGATTGCGAAATTCGAAATGCCCCTCTCCGTCTTTCTCGATGTCCCGCAGAATTTTATTCCGATTATAGCCATTGCCGATGAGGAAAAACCCCATTTGCGTGCCAGCAGGAAGATCTCCCAGGTCAACGCTACTCTCACCACCAATCAAATTGCCGCCGCTATATTTGGCAGAAGCATTGGCAAAAAGCAGTTCTGCGCTTTGGAAAGTGCCGTCTTCATCAATCGCATACCAGCCAAAACTATTCTTATAGCCAGCGCCTTCTGATAAGAACGTGACGCTTACAGGGTGATCATAAGCCAGGGTCAAATTTTGCAAATCCAGACCATCAACCCGATCAAGATCGACTTTTTGCCGTTCATTCAAATCCGGAAAAACCCGATCCTCAACCAATTGATGTTCTAAACGTAATTCTTTGGTTGATAAGGTCTGCACAGGATCGGGGATAGAGATCTCTGGCGCATGATTGGGATTAGGGTCGGGGGTAGGGTCGCTAGGGGCGCCACCATCACTCGGCAGTGTTTCTCCACCAATAGGCAATTTTTGATCCCCTAAAGGATCGTCAAAATTTTGCTCAGGCGCAGAAACCGCACTGTTAAGGACAAGAGCGGCATCTCCTGCGTCTAAATGTGGCGCGTCTGGTTCTGAGGCGAGTGGGATATGACCCTCTTTAAAGAGCGGCACTGGGCTTTCGGGGAAAAGAGCCGTCTCGTCGGTTTCAATGTCACGATCTTTTACAGGCCCATCAGAAGCAACTTCCGGCCTTGCAGGCATCGTCTCTCGCTCTGCCGCACCTTTGTCTCCGGCCCGTTCTGGGAAAGAGGTCTGTTCTTGGAGGGAGCGGTGATCATGGGGGATATGAAGCGGATCCCGAGGATTCGCATCTTCAGGAGGATTTGGCATATCGACATCATTGTGAAAAGCACGATGTCCTGTATGGATCACATCTAAAGATCGATCTTGGCCTTCTGCGGAAGGGCCGCTGCCAAAACTTTCGGCAGCTTCTTGATCTTGCTTATGTGCCTGAGAGGGTGTTAAGGCCATCGCTTCAAGCGCGAGTCCCGCCGCTGAGCTTTTTGCAGACCCCTCTAAGGGCCCAGATCCAGATTGCGAACCCTGCTGACTAGAAACAGACTGCTGACGTGCCATCCTTGCCCCCCAAAAAAACACATACTCTTCCAAACATTCAAATATTAATAAATATTTATTTCGTAAATACTTATTATTTCACCTAAATTTTCTATCATCATCTTAGAATTTAACAGTGACAGAAATATAAATATATATTTATTATTTAAAAACCTCTCTTCTTAATCTAAACTGTATTTATTAATTTCTTCTAAGGTTGTCCCTTATGATCGAAAGTTTTCTATCACCATGTGAATGGTAAAATTAGACTTTAAATTCACTTGGTCTTCCTATCAAAAGAGGCCACATACAATCCTAGACAGTATAATAAAGCGAATTACACTTTATGAAAAAGCGTGATAAGCTATTGAAACAAGCAAAAGGCTTTTCTATGATTTAACAGCTTAGCTTCATCGGAAGATTGCAGCCCTCACAAACACAGCTTTGGAAAAAGCAATTTGCATGCCAGAATGAGGCGAAATGGGGCTTGCCAAGCTAAAACGAAAAGTCAAGATGGTCACAGGGAAGTTTTCCAACCATCACGCTCTGCTTTTATAATGATTGGCCTTTTCATGCGGTAAAATTGTAGAATACCTCTAGAATCTCAGAGAATGCGTAATATGTGAAAACGGCCTTTTAAGAAAATCATGGCATAAATGCCTTACTAGGCTTATAGGACTCTGTTGTTTCGTCAAAACAAAATCAAAAACATAATGGAGCCACTCGGTGTCGGAAGAACAGCGCCATATTTTGATCGTTGAAGATGAAATTCACACAAGAAAACTGCTGTGTCTTTATCTGGATGCGCAAGGCTTTACAACCAGCACGGCAGAAAATGGCGATGAGATGCGGCAAAAACTAGCCGAAAATACGATCGACCTCGTCCTGATGGATTTGGTTTTACCGGGCGAGGATGGTCTTGTTCTCACACGCCATATCAGAGAAAAATATCAGGCTGGGATTATTATTCTGACCTCCAAGTCAGATACCGTCGATCGCATTGTCGGTTTAGAAATTGGTGCTGACGATTATGTCACCAAACCTTTTGATGAAAGAGAGCTTCTTGCGCGTATTCGCAGTGTTTTATCGCGTCTTAACCGTTCTGGTGGAGAGACATCCGCTGGCGGTTCAGACCCTCACTCTGCTCTTCCTGGTCGCAATATAGTGCGTTTTGAAAATTGGTTATTCGACCTTGGCGCGCGCCGCCTGATGACAGCAGAGGGCACAATCACAGAACTGACAAGCAGCGAATACAATCTTTTAGCAGAATTTGTTGCCAATCCTGGTATTGTGCTTTCCCGTGACCAACTCTCAAATACGATTCATAACAGAGACTGGGAACCTTTAGATCGCTCTATTGATGTTCTTGTTACACGCCTGAGACGCAAACTAGAAGGTGACACACGCCATCCAACGATCATCAAAACGGTTCGTGGATCTGGCTATGTGTTCTCTGCCGAGATCACACGATAAATGATCGTCTCGAGGCAAAGCGCCTTCATTTTTTAGGCGTATCTATCCTCAAAGGCAGCAAGCGTCCACAAAGCGATTTGATATTTTTTTCAACCAAATGGTTCATGCTGCACCGACGTCCAGCCATGTTCAATTTTTTATAACTACATGAAAAAAAGTAAATTTTATCAGCATACGCCTTCTGAATGCCAAAAATCCTTTGCAAAATAAACTCAGCATATTTGCTTATTTAACGAAATATTAACCTCAAAATGCGTTAACCATTATAGTGTGTGTTCCTATAAAGGCGTCGAGATTCATGACATGAGGTTTATTGGCGCACACAAACACAACTTTAAAATGAATCATTTGGATTTTCGACCCTCATAAGAGCTTTGAAAGATCATTTTTCAAACGCCTCTTCCTGTAAGGTTAAACCCTCAAAAGTTGACATATTTTTCTCATCAAGCCCGCGCGGCAACGCTGCAACGGCAAAAAGTCAAAACTTTTTTCCGTTGATCTTAAAGGCATGCAAAATGGTTGGGCGCTTTCAAAATATCGGTCAGAGCATACAAGAAAATCTTTCCCAGCTGGTGACACGCGATTTCTGGTGGCCTTTTTCGAATTATGAATCTCAACAGCATAAATCGTCTTCCCGCTTTGCGTCCCTCAAATCTCTTCTCTCTGATAAGAAATGGTATAAAAAAGAAATTTTAATCTTTTCGACCGCAATCAATCTTTTTGCTTTAGCTTTGCCTATTTTCATTTTGCAAATTTATGATCGCATTTTGCCAAACAGTGCCCATTCAAGCCTCTCTCTCCTGGTGATTGGCCTTTCTATTTGTTTGATCTTTGACGGTATTTTACGCCTTTGCCGTGCTTGGATTGCAAGTTGGAACGGTGCACGCTTTGAGCATCTTTCGCGCTGCATGGTTATGGACCGTTATATGAAAGCGGATTTACAAACGTTTGAACGGCAGCCTCTTGGAAATTATATCGAACAAGTGAATGCGATTAGCAGTCTTCGAGATTTTTTTGCCAGTCAATTACCTCTTGTTTTAATTGATATTCCATTTGCGATTCTCTTTTTGGTGTTGATCGGCTATCTCGGCGGCTGGCTTCTTCTTGTTCCCCTTGGCTTTTTACTCCTGTTTGGCCTTTTGGCCGGTTTCCTAGGCCTTGGCCTGCGGGATGCGATTGCCAGCCGATCCGAAGCCGACAATCAGCGCCATGACTTTCTTCTAGAGATGCTGAATTCCATTCACACGGTCAAAGCACTCGCGTTAAAACCGCTTCTTCTGCGGCAATTTCAACTTCTGCAAGAAGAGAGTGCTGAGAGTGTCAGGCGTATTACATTACAATCTGGTCTCGCACACTCTCTTGGCAGTCTCTTTGGCCAGCTTAATATGGTGGCCATTGTCGCCGCAGGGGGGTTTTTCGTTCTGCAAGGCACATTAAGCGCAGGAGAACTCGCGGCCTGCACGCTTCTCGCCGGTCGCGCGCTCCAACCCTTACAATCGACAATGGGCTTATGGACAAATTTCCAAACAATTCAGCTTTCGGCCCAAAGACTGGATGAAGCTCTGACTTTACCGCTCGAAAGCCTCGACCAACAAGGTCTCAGAAAACCTGACTTGCCCTCTCTCGAGGGGCGCATTGATATGGAAAATGTCTGTTTCCATTACCAAGGTAGCCAGCATCTCGTCTTAAAAGATGTCAATCTTACTGTTGGGGCTGGTGAAATTATAGGCATTGAGGGGGACAATAGTTCGGGGCGGTCTTCTCTTCTTTTACTTTTGGCGGGTTTGATCTTACCAACAAAAGGGCGCATTCTCGTGGATTGCGAAGATATTGCATTTCATGACCCCCGCAGCCTCAGGGAACAAATTAGCCTTATTCGGCAGCATACGGATATTTATTCTGGTACAATTATCCAAAATCTCACCAATTTCCGCAGCGGCCCTATCATTAACGAAGCCCTGACCCTCACCTATCTTCTTGGCCTTGATGACGAAATCAAGCGCCTGCCCCAAGGCTATGACACAGAGATCGGGGCTGCGGGCGGTGAGAATCTTCCTGCTGGTATCACCCAGCGGATTGCCATTGTGAGGGCTTTGATTGATCGGCCTCGTATTCTGCTCTTTGACGAGGCGAATACCGCACTTGATACCCAAGCGGACGGTAAACTGCGGGATTTATTTCAAAATTTGAAAGGCGAAATGACCATTATTTTGGTCTCCAGCCGCCCGTCTTTATTAAAGATTGCCGATCAGCGCTATCGTTTGACAGAGGCCAATTTAATCCCTTTACCTGTTTTGCCAGAGTCTCCTCCAGAGGCTCTCACCACCACAAGAGGCACGCCAGCGGTGACAGGCCAAACCATTAGAGTGCCTTCTTTAAGCGCTTCACAAAGGGCCGACAAAGACTCCTCCGCACAGGAGACCGCGTCATGACAGCTATAACCTTACAAAATCGCATGACCTGGTTGGAGGCTGGAAAAGGCCTCAGCCCTGCAGCGGCCTGTTTAATGCCGTTATTAACCGCCCTCAGCTGGAGAGGCAACAGCCGACAATTGGCAGAAGCGCTGACAAATTCGACCGAGCGTATGGATATTACAGATCTCCGGAATACGCTTGCGAATTTAGACTATAAAAGTTGGACAGAAAAAAACCGCACCCTTAATGAGCTTGATGCAAGGCTCTTGCCCTGTTTATTCCTGGCGCATTCTGGGAAAATCTTTCTGCTCACGGCGAAAACAGAGGCCACAAGAAACGATCCTAACCTGACATCAACACAAGAGGACCATGCTCCCCTTTTGTTTGATGTCTATGATGCCACGCATCAAGAAAGATGCGACTCTCTCGATGGCAGTGAAAAGGGAACGATTTTCTTTTTCTCACAAGACCTTCAAAATCCTGCCTTAGAACGTAAGTCAAAACATTATGGATGGTTTTTTGACAGCATCATGCGCTTCAAAATTTTTATAGCGCAATTGCTCGGCCTCACCATGGTCTTAAATCTCTTGGCCCTTGCTCCGCCTTTATTTGTTATGGCTGTCTATGATCAAGCCATTGCGAATCAAAGCGAGGATATCCTGTATCAACTCGCGATCGGTGTCATGATCGCCCTTGCTGGCGATGCTCTTTTACGCACCTTACGCGGGACATTGCTTGCCTATCTCAGCGGTCGTATCGATATGATTATCGGCGTGTCTGCTGTTGAACGCATTTTAGACTTGCCCTTGCCACAACTTGAAAGAAGCCCTGTTGGCCAACAAATGGCGCGTTTAAAAGAATTTGAATCTATTCGAAGTTTCTTTGTCGGGCCTCTGGCACTTGCGGTCTTAGAACTTCCCTTTGCTTTGATTTTTTTATCAGCCATTGCCTGGATTGGTGGGTGGCTTGCTTTATTACCTCTTGGTTTGATGTTGAGTTTCGGTCTTGCTGGCTTTTTGGCATTGCGCGCCGCAAAACGGACTGTGGGGCAATCGGTCAATGCAGGCGGAGACTGCCAAGGTCTCTTAGTCGAAATTCTTTCGAACATAAGAGGGATCAAGGCTGATGCGACAGAAGCCATCTGGCAAGAGCGCTTTCGGAATCGCTCGGCACAGCTCGCCGAAGCCAGTTTGAGAGAGAGCCGCCTCACCGCCTTGGTACAAACCTTTTCCCAGTTCATGATGATTTCAGCCGGCGCTGGCACCTTAGCCTTAGGCAGCTTAGCGGCAATGGAAGGCAATCACATCACAGTTGGGGCCTTAATTGCTTGTATGGCTTTGGTATGGCGTGTGCTTGCGCCCATGCAAATGCTTTTTCTCGCCCTGACACGGATGGAAGAAATCCGCAATGCGGTGCGCCGCCTTGACCAGCTGATGGCACAGCCAACCGAGACTCTTGATCGACAAAAGGGCGAGACCATTGCAAGGGGTCGTCGCTTTGCCGGTCGTATTCGTTTTTCCAATGTTCTCTTACGCTATGCGGCCCATCATGACCCTGCCCTTGCTGGCGTGAGTTTCGATATCACCCCTGGCTCTGTTGTCGCGATTACGGGCCCGAATGGCAGTGGTAAATCTTCTATTCTGAAACTCATGGTGAATCTGTATCAGCCTCAAATCGGCGCTGTTTTCATTGATGGCGTCGATGTCAGGCAAATTAATCCCATTGAATTGCGACAGTCCATTGGTTATCTGCCCCAAGATACCGAGCTTTTTGCCGGAACCGTTGCCGATAATCTTCGCCTTGCCGATCCTGTGGCAGAAGACGCGGCCCTTGCCGAAGCTTGCGCTTGTGCCGGCATTTTGGACGATATTGAGGCTCTTCCGCAAGGTTTTCACACTGTCATCGGCGGGCGCAATGCCATTAAACTTTCC
>DDLW01000368.1 GCA_002340345.1 Alphaproteobacteria bacterium UBA2562
TACGTCTTGCGGCAAAAACAATGAGATAGAGCATTTCACCTGATTCAAATTAAAAGCGAAATGCTCTAAGGGCTTAATAAAGGATGCTGACTTATAGCATTTTGCTTTTTCTTTGATTTAGAGAATAGGCTTTTAAGTCATGGGGCAATTATGTCGTCGCATATAACTGTTTTTTTTACAGTACCGCCTAAAGATATTGCACTTGATAAGGATTTGAATGTTTTTTTATCGTTATGCGAGATAGAACGCGCTGAAAAATACCGATTTGCGAAAGATCGTGCGGCCTTTGTTGTTGGTCGTGCGCTTCTTAAATATGCGGTTGAGGTTGTAGCTGGGGATTCTAACTATGTTTTAGAGATCAATCCTCTGGGGAAACCTCTTTTAAAATTCTGTGATGGTCGTCCTGCTTTGCATTTTAGCCTGTCTCACACAGAAGGGCTTGTTGTCTGTGCCATATCTCCCAGCGTCCCTGTTGGTGTGGATGTTGAACGTAAAGATCGTCAAGTGGATTACACGGCTTTAGGGTCTTTATGCTTATCTGATCTTGAAAATCAGAAAATTCAAACATTGCCGCACCATCGTCAATCAGAATATTTTATGCGCATTTGGGTTGTAAAAGAAGCAATTGTAAAGGCTTTAGGGTTGGGGCTGTCTTTGCCCTTGCCGCAGTTGACGATAAAATTTGACCCTCTATCTGTCCTATGCTCCCCTTCCCTTCATCTTGAGAGTGAAGCCTGGTCTGTTATTGAAAGGGTTTTAATGGATGATTATAGAGTGGCGCTTATGGCGCTTCCGACAGACAGAAAGACGGTTTTGCAAAAGATTGAATGGCGTCGGATTGTTTTGAAAAAAATTTGAAGTGATTCTCTAAAATTCTATTAATGATTATAATTCTAGATTTTTATGTTTCTTAGGTATTAATTCTTTAAGTAAATACTCTTTTTGAGAATGTTTTTTTGGGGAAAATGTTTTTTAATGGAATTTTAATTTCCTAAAATACAGATTAGGTGAAATTATAATAAAATTGTAACATTTTTGTTTTTCAGAATGAGCTGAATATAGAAGGTAGTAATGATTAAATGATTTTATCCAGATAAAAAGTATATATTTATATTAGAACTTATATATGTTTTTTAATTATATAAGTATGATGAAATGTGGTTTCAATAGATAAAATATTGTATTTACCTTTATTCTTGATCTTCTTAATATAATCAGATTTATGGTTTTGAAATTGAAAAATATTCTAGTATATAACTTTATTTACTTTCATTATGGCGACTTTTGGTCATATTATAGTATAAAATTTTTATTAAAGCTTTATTTTTATCAATAAATGCCTTTTTCCTGTGATAAAAATTCTATCACACAGATTTAATGGCGTAGTTTAAGAGTTGATAAAAAATCTGTGGTTATGTAGGATGGCCTACAACGCCTAGGCCGAGAAAAAAATAGCAACTCAATACCTAAAAAATTTTACGAAATGCCCTGATTTCAACTTTTTATCGTGGATGGATTTGATATCTATGGTTTAAAGCGGCCCATACTTATTTAGAGTCTAGACATTCCAAAAACCCTTTTAAAAGTGGATTTTGAGGTCACTCTCTCAGCTGCCGTTCGAAGAGGCATTTTCGTAATATCTGTACCCTTTTTTAAGATTTTGCTTTTGAGCAAAACCAAAAATATAGTTAAAATAACCTCCGGTTGTTTTTTGTCAACGCATGAATATGCTATCGGTATCAACCGGATAAAAATCGCGAGGAGACTGGCGTCTTGGTTACAAAACAAAGTGAAGTCAGCGCAAATAATGCTGTGTCGCAAAGCCAGAAAAGTGAAGGGGCTTACGCGCCTAAAGAAGATGGCAAAATTTGGCGGGTGCTTACCCTGGATGGTGGTGGTATTTATGGGTTGTTTTCAGTTTTAATGCTGAAGCAGCTTTGCCTGGCTGATGAGAGATTTCTGCGACATGATGATGCGACATTATTCGCAGGCACTTCAGCGGGTGCACTCTCAGCGCTTGCTTTGGCACGTGCTGAAAATCCGCGTGATGTTATTCTAAGCGGTCAATTGGAACGGCTTTTCTGCGATGCGCGTCTTTACGGCCATTCCTTAAGTTTGACCGCCTTGACATCGCTTTATGGTTTGACCTCCTGGACAGGTCGCAAAGATTCACAAGACTTACTACAATCTTATTTTGGCGACATCACTTTGGGGGATTTGCACCATAATGTGATGATCACAACTTTTGACATGTATGGGGATCCACGCGCGAAAGATCAAAAGTGGAAGCCTCGGATGTTTTATAATTTCCCTGAAACAGAGGCCAATCGGAATCTTTTGGTACGCCAGATTGCTTATGGTGCGACGTCACCTGTACAATGGCGCCATGTTTATGACGGTATCACCGATGGTGGCATTAGCATGGATAATCCAGCGATGCCTGCGATTACAAAAGTGCTGCGTTATGAACGCGAATGGGATCCAGTCCAAAACAGACGGGCGCTTGATCAAGAAATTGCAGATAATCTTCACAATTACTTTCCTCTCAAGCGGATGCGTCTTTTATCATTAGGGGTTGGGAATAAAGTACCTTTCTACTTTAAGCCAGATTTTGACCTTGGGTATTTGACGTTCAATTTGGTTCCGACAAATATTCAGGAAAAGTTCTATTACCCGCCTTTGATTTACATGATGCTCAGCCCTCAAGTGGAAACAACAAATTATCAAGCCCAAGTTCTCCTGGGTGACTCTTTCCACCGGCTTGACCCCCATGTCATTGGTTCTCCTGTGCCTCCTATTCTCGCTGCCATGTATCTGTGCCGCTTTACAATGGCGCGGAAGTTTATTGCCGAGCGTATCAAGCAGGCCATTTACACTGAAGATGCGCAGCAAGATCTGAGAAGTGCTCAGAACTGGCTTCAGAAATATTGGTGGCGGGAGGATGATCCTAAAAACTGAAAATCTGAGTAACTGAGAGCATTTTGCTTTTATTGAGACTGACGTGAAATGCTTTCTGTTTTTGTTT
>DDLW01000359.1 GCA_002340345.1 Alphaproteobacteria bacterium UBA2562
TCCAAAGGACAAGTCCTTTGGTCGCCGAAGGCTCTTGACGATAAGGACCTCACATTTTAAGACGCCGAAAGTCTCAAATGGCGATGGCAAAAAATAATAAATTGCGTTTTATGAAAAGTCCTGATCGACAGACGGACTTTTACTGGAGCGGGATATGGGACAAAAAACTTTAAAATTCTATTTGGCTCTGTCCATCTTGATTTTAGGGAGTTTTATTGTCTTGCCACGCAACATAAAAGCCGATCCCCTGGTCACCTTCAAAGAGCAGCATGTCTTACGCGGCCATCAGGGAGGCCTTTACCAAGCGCGTTTCTCTCCGGAAGGATCGTGGATCTTGACCACGTCCGAGGATGAAACGGTTAAGATCTGGGACGCAAAAACAGGAAAAGAGATCAACAGCCTTCATGATGCAGAAGAGGGGCTCTATGACGCCGTTTTCGCCCCAAAAGGTTTGCGAATTGCAACGGTCTCCGAAAATAGCCTTGTCAAAGTTTGGGACGGGACCATGGGCACAGAGGTCATGACCGCCCATGGCCATGAAGCAGGTGTTTATGGGGCCGTTTTCTCGCCCGATGGCAACAGCCTTTTAACGGCTTCGGATGACCAGACCGCACGCCTTTGGGATATTGCAACCGGCAAAGAGATTATGGCATTCCAGGGTCATGGGGATAGTGTCTATGAGGCTTTGTTTTCTCCAGATGCTGCGCGGGTCCTGACACTTTCTGGTGATCAGACGGTGAAAATCTGGGTGGCAAAAACCGGTGTTGAGATCGCGACTTTGTAGGGCCATGAAGACAGCCTGACCAGTGCTGTGTTCTCCCCCGATGGTTTGCAGATTCTGAGCGCTTCTGAAGATCACACCGCAAGGCTGTGGGATGCCACAACGGCTCAAGAAATCATGGTCTTACAAGGGCATGAGGATTCTGTTTCTGGAGCTGTGTTCTCCCCCGATGGCCAGCAGATTGTAACATTTTCCGAAGATTTTACCGCGAAAGTCTGGGCGGCGGCAAACGGCGCTGAGATCGCGACTTTGCAGGGCCATGAAGATCGTCTCATCAGCGCAGCTTTTTCGCCCGATGGTCTTTGGGTTGTGACTGTTTCGGATGATCAGACGCTCAGGCTTTGGACCGCGAGAACCGGGACAGAAATCGCTATTTTACAAGAGGATGAGGGGCGTTTTACCAGTGCGATGTTCTCGCCCGATGGCCAGCAGATCCTAACGGCCTCCGAGGACCAAACCGCAAGGCTATGGCAAAGGGTGAAACCGTAATAGAAGACCGCACCCTAAGCCTGTATGCTTTATAAAGCCCTCAAAAACTATAATTTACCAGCACACCAAAGCTGGCTTGATGTTCTGAGCCGCGTTCGAGGATAAGGGAGGAGTCCGCAATTGTCGCGCCAAGCCGGCTGTAGCGGGCAAAGGCCATTGTCGCGATATGCGCGT
Source organism: Alphaproteobacteria bacterium UBA2562 (assembly GCA_002340345.1). Taxonomy (GTDB): domain Bacteria; phylum Pseudomonadota; class Alphaproteobacteria; order UBA2562; family UBA2562; genus UBA2562. The sequence goes on from DDLW01000359.1 coordinate 1,445, forward strand.
TATGCGGGATCATGATGTTACCGCCAATTCCATAAGAGACTGTGGCCTCATCGGCGTCATATTCAGCCAGGCCAGAGGCCGCAGATTGGGCCCTATTGACGCCAAAATAGGCTTTGTTAAAGTTGCTGTCGGTATAGGACAGCTCTGGCCCGATGGCAAAGATCACGGATTGGCCGTAAATATTGGTTCTGTCAGCATAATGGACGCTGGCGTCTCCCACAAAGCCCTCATGGCCGCCGACCGCATGGCGGGCCTCCACTTTGATGCGCAAAGGGGCATGGTCATAGCCAAGAGAGACACCAAGCTCCACCGCCCCATCCACATCCCCAAGCCCTCTGAGGTCGTCGCTGTCTTCTCCGGTCAAGGCGAAAGGATTGCTGCCATCCTCACTGCGACCGAAATTATATTTCATCACCGGACCGGCGGTGAAGCCCTTATGATTGACCAAATTATAGCCGATTCCCTCTCCCAGAGAGGCATAGAAACGCTCGCCGTAAGAGACGCGGAAATTCGGCATCGCTGAAAGTTGGCTTTCATCATCGCCGTAATAGGTCGGGGTGTAAATGAGTCCGGCCCCGGCGGAAAATGACCAGCCCTCTTCACCAATGGCCTGGAAGGGCAGAGTCAAGGTGACAAGAAGCAAAAGGGCGCTGCGTTTTTTCATATCGTCGATCCTTCATCGGCAGGGATTTGCTGTGTCTTGTCTTACAGACACCCCATGTCTCAGATTTTTCTCCGATGTAAAGAAGTGTAAAAGCAGGCCTCTGACGGCCAAAAGGTCTTGGCCCTTTCATCCTTCCCTCCTGGCTTTACATTTTTTTACAGAGCCGAGATAGAGCGGCAATATGGCCCGGTTATGGTCGGGAAGACAGACAGGATCGGAACATAGAATGGCCGGTAGGATTTTACTGATTGAAGATGACCAAAAACTGGCCGAAATGATCAAAGATTATTTAGGCGATTCAGGCTTTACGGTCACCCTGGCAGACCATGGGGGGGAAGGGCTTGCCCTTGTACAGCAGCAAGATTTTGATGTGCTGATTTTAGATCTCATGTTGCCCGATATGGATGGGTTGGATGTGTGTCGGCAGCTACAAAGTGAAGGACAAACCCTACCGATTGTGATGCTGACGGCGAAAGGAGACCCCATGGACCGGGTGATCGGTTTGGAACTCGGCGCCGATGACTATATGGCGAAACCTTTTGAACCGCGTGAATTGCTCGCCCGCCTTAGGGTGATCTTGCGCCGGGGCAAAAAACAGGCTCAAGATCATATTAAGCGCTTTGGTCGGCTGGAAATTGATCAAAGTGCGATGGCGGTGCGCCTGGATGGCCGAGTTTGCGACTTGACGGTCTATCAGTTTCAATTGCTTGATATTTTATCAAGCCGGCCTGGGCGGGTCTTGACCCGAGACTTTTTGATGAATGCCCTGCAAGGCAACGATATCGAGGCCTTTGACCGCTCGATCGATGTGCATATCTCGCGTATTCGCAGCGAAATCGAAGAGGACCCGAAACGCCCCCGGCGCATTATTACAGTGCGCGGCATGGGCTATGTCTTTGCCAGAGCGCAGGAGGATCTATGAAACATCGCCTGTGTTTGCAGATTTACACGATTTTTATTCTCAGCCTGATTGGCTTTACGGTTTTGGCGGATAGACTATGGACCTTTGTGGGACATGAAGAGTTTGAACGCCAGCTTTTCCAGAAATCTTCCTCTTTGGCAAAGCTTCTTCTGCCTCCTGACCAAAGCTGGTATGAGCAGCAAGATCGAGTGCAGCATATTGCCAAGGAAATGCAGTTCGAGATCTCTTTGTTTACACCAGAACAACAGCTGATCGCAGCCAGTGCGATGGTGACATATCCCCCCGTTGAGGCCTTTGGCAGAGATGCGTTTGAAGAGGGGCGCTGGGTTGATACGCGGGGGCAAACCCAATGGACGACCCTCTTACCCGATGGGCGCTGGTTGGTGATTGTCCTGGATCGGATCGCCGTGCCCAGTGAGTCCAATATGATGATTGTGTTCTTATTTGGGATCGCAATCTTGGTGGCGGTAACAACTTATCCTTTTATTCGTCGGGTCTCAGGTCGTCTTGAGCGTTTGCAAACTTCTGTTGAGATGATTGGAACCGGAGATCTTTCAACGCGTGTTAAAATAGAGGGCAAAGACGAAGTCGCTTTACTGGCAAAAAGCTTCAACGAAACCGCTGAACAGCTGGAAAAACTGGTCACAGCCCAAAGGCTATTACTGGCCAATGCATCCCATGAATTGAGAACGCCGCTGTCCCGGATCCAGCTTGGGCTTGAAATGCTCGGTAAAGACAACAGCCCCCAACGCCATGCGATGTTACGCCGTGACATTCAAGAGCTTAACACCTTAATCCATGAGTTGATGATGATGGCCAGGTTGGAGTCTGGGATTGAGGATGAACGGGAAAAGATCGATATCATGGCCCTCGTCGCCGAAGAAGCCGCCTGCTATCCAGACTGTATCTTGGAAGGGGAACCCACGATCCTCTTTGGCAATTTGCGCTTATTGAAGCATTTGGTGCGTAATCTTTTGGACAATGCTTATATCCATGGCAAAGCGCCGGTCAGCGTTTGGGTGGTGCCAGAGCGTGACCGGGTAACGCTTTGGATTATTGACAGCGGCAAAGGCATTCCTGATGCCGAGAAAGAGGCTGTGTTTCAGCCCTTCTACCGAGCCAAGAACAAGCAAAATGTCCAAGGTTTTGGTCTCGGTTTTCCGATTATCCAGAAAATCGCCGCCGCTCACCATGCGACGATCGAGATCGAAAACACGCCGAAATCCGCCATCAAAGTGATTTTCCCTCACATGGAAAAGGCGATGGAGAAGGAATACTGAGGGTCTGTGTTTCATTCTCTTGACGTTAGAGAATGAAAAATACTTTTGCAGTTACATTTGTTCCGGAATCGAAATTTTTTTTAAGGTCTTCATTGCAAAAGTTGAATGTCTTTCATTCCGGAAGCGGTATGAGAAAGGCATGATGGATGTTTAGAAATTCACACGTAAAGTGCCATTAATGGTCACAGAGGTTTCGTTTTCGCGGAATATATCGGTCTCGGCGCCGACTTCACCACTGATATCTTCACCGAACAGGGAAATCCCGCCCCCGACTTTCATGACGTCCCGGTCATTGGCAGCACCTCGGATCTTGGTGATGGCATAGTCATACTCATATCCTAGATTCATGAAGGGTTCGATGGCATTTTCCCCCTCTGAATAGACAATATAAGAGGGGCGTATATGGGCATAGACAGTGCCGAGTTGGGAGGTTTGGTCATTGATCTCGGTCCTGTCGGAGAGGGTATAGCCCTCTTGGAAGGATTGACTCCAAAGCAGCCCTAAACTCCCTTGCAGACCAAAGGCATCCCAATATTGCAAACCGCTGGCATTGGCTGAGACAAAATAACGATGACTATGGGTGTCACCGGTGATGGTTTTGTTTTGAAACGAATGATCCGCAAAGGCAGCACCATATCCCAAAGAAATATCGGCGGAAAACACGTCATCTAAGGCAATAGCGGCATAGGGGGTGATGGTAAAACCAATCTCCTCGGCCTGGGCGCTACCACCAAAGCCCTCAGCATCGACAAAGCTCACGGACAGGGCAGCCCCTGCCAAAATCCGATCTTTCAGCAGGGCATCTAAGCCAACCACACCGGTGAAGGCGTCTTGATCGATGGGGGCTGTACGGTCTTTGCGATCCACGGCTGACCAAGAGAAGTTTGCCCATGCGGCCAATGGGAGCCCGGATTCTCCCCCTGCAGCACCCCCCCTTCCTGCAGCCTCCCCTCCCTTCGCTGTAGGACGATCCGTTGAGATCATGGCCAGCCCGCCAGTTTGGTTGGCAGCGCCGCCTCTCAGGGTGCTTGGCATAACAGCGCGGATACGTTCATTCACAAGGCCTGTGGTTTGCCGCAAGGTTGTTGTTGTTGCTGCAATCGCGGCGGCTTCTGTGAAAATGGAAGTTTCATCAGAATCATCTCCGGAGAACAGACATGTCACTTTGATGGAGGCCGCCGCTGACAAAATGAGGAGTGAGAGTTCATAGTCGCCAGCTTGGGTAAAGGTGTAATCGAGGGACCGATTCGCATTGCTCTCTGTGAGCACAGTCGTATTGCCCATCAAGCCCCCGTTATCGAATAAAATTGCGGTGAGATCTCCTGCTGTGGTCTCAAATCGCACCACATCCCCTGTTGAGAAACCACGAAGGGCAATATTGTCGCTCGTGAAGGTTTTGGTCGCTTGGAACGCGGCACAGCCCGTTGAAATCGCTTTGGCTTCGCCGGTGACAAAGAGGCCCAGGCCGCACAGGGCGACTTTCATTCCAATTCTCGTGAAGCGACCACTTATCTGAGACTGTTGCTGTGCCATAGTCCTAAAACGCCCGAATCGTAGTTTCCAGAGTGTCGTTTCCAGAATATTGTTTCCACAAGGCCTTGATCAGAGCCTAGAGCCAAAAAGATAGACCTGTTCTTTTGCTCTATTTTGCTTGAGAAACAAAGGGTTGTAGAATTATTTCTAATGCCATGAAAAGATACAATGTGGCAAATCCAGCGCCAATGCAATCTTTGTCGCGCCTGAGGAATCATTTCAATTTCTATTGTGATCCTTCAGATACGTTGGTGGAGAAGAAGAGGCCATGCTGGACTTTCTAAGCGGCTGGCCAGATAGAGCAAAGCGCGATCAGGTGGCGTCACCTGATCGCTGCGTCTTGCGGCAAAAACAA
>DDLW01000279.1 GCA_002340345.1 Alphaproteobacteria bacterium UBA2562
CAACCTTTATATCAAGGGGAAAAAACGCGACAGGGAAAAGGCTCTGGATTGGGCTTGGCGCTTGTACGCGCAATCGCCGACCTCCATAAAGCCGATCTCGCCCTCTCTGATGGCCCAAAGGGGCAGGGATTGACCGTTTCTTTACAATTTCCAAGCCCTACAATAATTTAAGCCCCACGCAAAGTGTATGGAACCTATGATTATATTCCTGATTTATCACAAATGAAAATGATAACCTAATATCGAAATAAGTATATAGCAAGGTCAAAGTAGTTTGAGTATAAATTACATATGGATATTTGCGCAAATTTAACAAGATATAGCGCATGCCTTATGATCATTTTATGTGGCATGCGCTATATCCGCTCAAAAACTTCCCGCTTGATCCAGCGTTGGAACCTATTGGTCCAATTGCCAAAACCTTAAGGAAGATCACGCCACGGAGACCCCGTCCAAACCCACCACAAAGTAGCCTCTAGAAATAACCATTCTATAAGCAAGAGTTTTTATTATTTTTATTGAAATTGGAATCTTCATATTCATATAAACGATATAAAATTACATCTATCTATCCTTCCATACTAAAAATATTTTGATGGTCAAAAGTCTTTATGGAGCGTGATAAAGTGCCAGACCAAGCCGCAATTTTGATCTTGAATGGTCCAAATCTGAATATGCTGGGCGTTCGAGAACCAACTGTCTATGGTTCTGAAACATTAGGAGATATAGAGGAGTCCTGTAAAGAACGTGCAAACCATTTAGGGTTAGGGGTTGATTTTCGCCAAAGCAATCATGAAGGTGAATTGATTGACGCGATTCAAGAAGCACGAGAAAATCACAAGGGAATTATCATCAATCCCGCAGGATATACCCATACATCTGTTGCCATTCGTGATGCTTTGCTGATATCAGAAGTGCCGATTATAGAAGTTCATCTTTCTAATGTTTTCCAAAGGGAAGAATTCCGCCATCATTCCTATGTGACACCCGTTTCACAGGGGGTGATTTGTGGTCTTGGACCCATAGGATATCTCTTGGCCTTGGAAGCTATGTCGAAGATCTTAGAGGGAAGTGATTAAGGCGCCCTTTGTTATTTTTTAGACTGCCTTGCCTTTGGAAACCTCTCATGGTCTCTTTAAGTCTCAACAAGATGAAAGCAGTAGAAAAAGAGCGTTACTGACGTCACCGAGGATAATAATGCTTTTTCTATTGAAATATAAAGGCTCTCATCATAAAGATCATCCCTGAACGAGAGGGTTTTGCCTTTCATTAGATTTGAGAAAAGGCTCTATATCTTTGTTTTGCCGTAAAGCCCATGGTTAAAGGAGCAACACTTTAACTGGCTTTGCTCTAGAATCCTGCAATTTAGGATTCCTATATCTTACACTATGAGGACCAAAATGGCGAAGTTTGAAATCGATCCCGAATATGTCCGGAAACTTGCTGAGATCATGAATGATACTGGTTTGTGGGAAATGCAAATGCGGGTCGATGACACCACAGTTCGTTTAAGCAAAGGTCCGCAAAATCAACATCATCCAGTGGCAGCCCCAGTGTCAGTCATGCCCACGGCTGTTCATCCACAGATGTCAGCGGTCACAAACCCTGTCATGGCACCTCAAGAAACCCCAGCGTCCACCACTGTGCAAGCGCCTGCTCCAGCAGAGACGACAGGGAACAGTGTTAATTCGCCTATGGTTGGCACGGTGTATTTAGCGCCGGAGCCTGGTGCGTCTCCTTTTGTGTCCGTTGGGGATAAAGTCCGAGAAGGCCAAACACTTGTCATCGTCGAAGCGATGAAAGTTATGAATCCGATTCCAGCACCACAGGATGGCGTCATTCGCCAAATAATTGTCAAAGATGGTTCCCCCGTTGAATTTGGTGAGCCTCTTGTTCTCATGGATTGATGAGAAGTGGATTGAAAGCAATCGACTTTTGAGATTTTAAATCGTCTCTCCTATATCACTGAGCCAAAGGGTGTAAGAGTGTTGTATTATTGTTTTTCTGCTCTGGATTGAAAACAATACTGTCCGTCCTTGCTGCTGTCGTCAAAATCGATCAAAAGGATAGGCCTCTTTTCCTTTTACCCTTTGCTCTAACATGCCATAGCGCGCCTTGGAGGCCCGTTTCAAACATGTCTTTTGAAAAAGTTCTTATTGCTAATCGTGGTGAAATTGCCTTGAGGATCCATCGCGCTTGTCGCGAAATGGGGATTAAAACGGTTGCGGTCCATTCCACAGCCGATGCGGATGCAATGCATGTCAAACTTGCCGATGAAAGCGTTTGTATTGGTCCTCCTGCTCCAAGAGACAGCTATTTAAATATCCCAGCGATTCTGACAGCTGCAACAATTACGGGTGCGGATGCGATCCACCCAGGCGTTGGGTTCTTATCTGAGAATGCGCATTTTGCTGACATGGTGTCAGAGCATGGCTTTACTTTTATTGGCCCCAGCGCTGACCATATCCGTTTGATGGGTGATAAAGTTCAAGCTAAAAAAGCGGCTATTGAATTGGGCCTGCCGGTTGTTCCTGGATCTGATGGTGCGGTAGAGACCCTCGATGAGGCACAGAAAACGGCTGATGATATGGGATATCCCGTTTTGATTAAAGCCGCTGCTGGCGGTGGCGGTCGCGGGATGAAAGTTGCAAATAGTTCAGAAGAACTACCAAACGCCTTTCAAATGGCACGTTCAGAGGCCAAGGCGGGCTTTGGTGATGATAGCGTTTATATTGAAAAATATCTCGGCAAGCCGCGCCATATTGAAATTCAGGTGATTGGCGATCAGCATGGGAATGCCGTGCATCTTGGTGAGCGTGATTGCAGTCTGCAGCGCCGTCACCAAAAAGTTTTGGAGGAGGGACCTTCTCCGGCTTTGAATAAAGAGGCGCGCGATCAGATTGGGATGCGTGTTGCCAATGCGATTTCTAAAATGGGGTATTCTTCAGCAGGTACAATTGAATTTCTGTATGAAAATAATGAATTTTATTTCATTGAAATGAACACGCGCTTGCAAGTGGAGCATCCTGTAACGGAACTCATCACGGGCATTGATGTGGTGCGAGAGCAAATTCGTGTTGCGGCTGGATCGCCTTTATCCTTTTCTCAGTCTGAGGTTGAGTTCCAGGGCCACGCTATTGAATGCCGCATTAATGCTGAATCGTCTGTAGATTTTCGCCCCTCCCCAGGCCGCATCGAAGGTTATCATGCCCCTGGTGGGCTTGGAGTGCGTGTTGATTCAGGGTTGTATTCTGGTTATTCTATCCCCCCTTATTACGATAGTCTGATTGCAAAATTAATTGTGCATGGGGCAAACCGGAATGAATGCATGATGCGCTTACGGCGGGCTTTAGAAGAATTTGTCATTCAGGGGGTGGAGACAACGATTCCGCTTCATCGCCAGTTGGTTGCAGCCTCTGACGTGATGGATGGCAGTTATGATATTCGCTGGCTGGAGAAATTCTTAGAAGAGCAAAAGCGATAAATTCGAAATATTTTTAACATAAAAAGCGCCTTTAAACATGAATGTTTAAAGGCGCTTTTTGCTATGTTTTGCCTCCGGCGGCCAAAG
>DDLW01000293.1 GCA_002340345.1 Alphaproteobacteria bacterium UBA2562
TCCAGCCGCACTTTGCTCTCAAGGCCATCCTGCTATCACATTTGTTAAAAGTTTTATGGGACAGAAAAACCGGAGCGGTGGTAATACCGCCCCGGTTTTTTTGTGAAGCTTCATCGACACAACACAGAAATCAGCTCATAAAAAGCACGGGCGGCGCTTTGATCACGCCGCCCGTGCGCATGACGCTTTACAAGCCAGCAGGTTTTTTTGGTGCTGGATTAAAGGCTTGAAGAACGGTCAAAAGACTGGTCATATTGTCCGCGACCCCCGTTTGCCCCACTTTTTCAGTCGCCCCCGCAGCAGCCGTGGTATCAAAGCTGTAAATCTGCATGACACCTTGGTTAGACGCGGCCAACGCCAATGCATTTTGTTGTTGTTGTGCAGCAACTGTATTCTCAAACAAAATCCCTGTTGAATGGGCCATGGTTTGATAAATTGACGCCATGGCCATAGCGGGAGCTTCCGCGACAACCTTGACATTCGATTGGGTCACGGCATCGGTAATCTGGTCATTGACGGACGTTGGAAAAGCCATTTTTTACTCCATTTTCATCTCTAAAAATGCCGCTCTGGCATCAGATTTTCGATAAGGACATGTGCGGCTCTGATCACATCATTGAGATCAGAAACACATACTTTCTTTCTTCTATTTCGCTTGCATTTCTTCAATCCTCTGACCTAGGTCTTTTGCAGGATGTGAGGGGTCAAAACCTCTATAGCACCGCGCAAAGATGTGAGAGCGTCAGCCATTCCAGTTTGGGAGACCTGTTCTGTTGTCCCCGCCCCGGCCATGGAATTCACACTATAAACCTGGGTCAAACCTTGGCTTGATGACGCGATTGCCGTCAGTGTTTGCCTGTGCTGTCCGGCAACCGCGCCTTCAAACAAAACGCCAAAGGCATGCGCCATCGTCTGATAAGATGACCCCATCGCCATCGCTGGCGAATTTCCCATGATTTCGAGGGAACCTTGGGTAACAGCGTCTGTAACTTGGTCATTTACAGAAGAGTCCAGAATCATGTTTATCCTCCGATGAGCCTTCGTGGATGAGCGTCTTTACTGAAATGCGAAGTTTACTTTATTTAAATGCATTCAAAACTGTCAGCAGGCTGGTCAGATTATCGGCAATGCCAGTTTGAGCAATCTTCTCTGTCGCACCAGCTGCAGCCGTCGTATCAAGGCTATAAATCTGCATAACGCCTTGATTGGATGCGGCAAGCGCCAGCGTGTTGAGTTGTTGCTGAGAGGCGACTGCATTCTCAAACAGAATTCCTGTTGAGTGGGCCATGGTTTGGTATACCGACCCCATCGCCATGGCTGGGGCCTCTGCCACAACCTTGACGTTTGATTGGGTGACCGCGTCAGTAATTTGGTTATTGACAGATGTGGGAAAAGCCATTTATAAATCTCCTTCAATGCAATGGCTTGACTTGCGCCATAGATTCTAGAATTGAATTTTAAGATATTGAATGTGTGGCTGAATGGCACTCAGCACACACTTCATTGGTGTCACTTAAACTTGCCCCTCTGTGAGGCAATTTTGTATCTCAAGTGAACGCCAATGCCCATGTATCGACCTTAAGCATTTTTGCAAATCACCTGACCTGGTCTTGCCATGACTGTCAGTGTGGTCGAATACAATTGCGTGCATCAATCCGAACAAAGACAGGCGCAATACGCCTCTTTTGTTTACGAAAATTGATGCAAAAGCAAAAAATCACTCAGGTAATATTTGACAAAAGATCTTTGTTTATCTTTGCTACAATGCATTTAAAACGCATATTTTAGAAACTCATGCCAATGCACAGGCAAAGCTTCAGCATTCTCTATTTGTCATGGGGAGTCTTGTCTTTGTTGTCATTGGTAACAGCAGCCGTTGTCACCACAGGGGGCGCTGTTGCCTGGGTTGCCTGGGCCTGATTTACAGGCGCAGAAGCCGTCGGACTCTTTTGCAGACTGTTATTGATGACCTGTCTGATGGCATCTATCTTATGGTCCATGCCTTGAATCAAACCAGCAAGACGCTCATTTTCTGCTTTAATTTCTGCATTGATGTGCGGCGTTAAGAGACTTTGCAATGTGACGAGATCGTTTTTGCTCACAGGCCCATTTTGCGTGTTGGCCGCTGCGCTGGTCTGGGAAGCTTGTGCCCCCCCAACACCAGCTGAGGCCCCATTTCCGCCATGTCCTGCCAGAGCTTGCAATAAGCGTGCGGCATGTTCTGCAATCTGGCGTGCATTCCCCACAATCTGCTGCATCGCCTTTTCTTCTGTCTGACGCGCCGAATGAATATCATCCATTGCTTGTGCGACGGAATGCAGGGAGGCTTCGACTTGCGCTGCAACGCTTGATTGCTGACTTTCACTCAATGATAAATTTCCATTCGGCGTGGGCATGGTTCTCGACATCGCTACAGTTTGAGAGGGGGGCGACCAAGGGGCACTATCGGTTTGGTCCAGATGGGCCTTTGCCCACAAGGCCAAAACATCTTTTTGGGTGCCATTCAAACTTTTACCGATCAGCTTTTCGCAAAGCTGAAGCAAAGATGGCCATGAATTATGCACCATTTGTTGATTCATGGCGCTCTCCCTTGTTTTCGGTCGCGATCTTCTCGATATCTGTTGTCTCTAACGCCAATTCGTTTTGTTTGTTGATCTCAAAGATCTCTGTTGTGATATCCTCGGACTGGACTTCTGTTTCTTCTTCATCCCCCAGCCACGCGCAATAGCTTTCCCCGGCGCATTCTTCTGACACGACATGGCTATAAGGATCCCCTGTTCTGATGTTCTTATGGGGTCGGTTTTCCACAAAAGACGGAGAGGCATAAGATGCCGGCATCTTCATTCGTGGTGGCACAAACATAGCGCCATGCTTTGCCACGGCCTCTGTGTCCATTAGCTCTTTGCGCGCGCTCAAACGGCGATATCCCTCTATTGCGCGCACCATGGCTTCGTAAGCATGGGATAATTCGGACGATATCTCGGCATAAACGGTTAACTCTGTGCGCTCAAAAGTAAGCGCATTTGACCAATCCGCCAAAATTGCCCCAAAAGTCTGGGCGATATCTTGCCGGATGCGGATAAGATCTTGCTCCATAGCGTCCTCCAGAATGCTCAGCGATACTCTTGAGAGCAAAGCGCGTTAAAGAGGGAGCCCCTTTAACGATGCATTTTGTTGCAAAAACAAAAACTAAGAGCGTTTCACCGGATTCAAATTAAAAGCGAAAGGCTCTAAACAACAGGAAACCTCTCATCGCCTCTTTCCTTGATTTTTAGTCTCGGCCTTTTCAATACGCTCCGAGGCTTTACAAGTTAGAACCTAAGACAAATCGAGATCGCCAAAAAGTTACCCAAATAAAAAATTAAAATTCAAAATATTATGATTTTTTTCTCAGTAAGAATTTGACCTTTAGAGTATTTTCCGTTAATAAAAATTATAAAACTCCTCTATTAACGGAATATACTCTTATCAATATTTTATGAATCACCTCATGGCTTTGACGAACCATTTTCGACAGCTTGATTCAGCTTGCCAAGAGCTGTATCCATCTTATCAATGGAAAAGCTCACAGATTCCGCTTCCATGGCACCACCAGCCGCCGCCACAGCCATAGCCCCAGCCAACAAAACCTCTGTCGCGATAATTCCCACCGCATCGATCACAGCAGGTTTGACATTGCCTTCGACCACATTTTCCGTCAGCTGTTTCAACAAAACCGATTGGCTGGCCAACACCACCTTAGACATGCTGTCGAAGTAGCTTGCCGAAGATTGCGCCGCAAGACCTGCCGCTTGTGAGATCATTGAATCCGCAGCCCCAGCAATCATAGCTGGCATATTTTGCACAGCAGCATTGTTACTTGCTTCCAGCGCAGCGAGAACCTGGGCATTCATACCACTCGCTCCGGTCGCCGTCGCGCCAGCTTGAGGGGCCGGGTCATCACCATTTTGTGCCTGGTTTGCCCCATTCTCACTGGTCTCCCCAGCATGCGCGACATTGCCATCCCCTGATGATGCGCTCTTGGCTGGATCCGTTTCCCCCTCTGTTTGTGTTTGCGATACGCTCTTCTGAGAGGAGACAGTCTCAGTTTTTCGGGGGGTGGTCTGCCCTGCGACAGCATTTACAGAGCCAGCCTCCTTTGCGCCCATGCGCTGATCATTCATCTGCCGATAGCGGGCTAAAGGTTGTTTTGGTGGCGGAGGACCAGGAGGCGTTGGGGAGAGCTGGGCATTTTGACCTGTTGTTTCATCCTGATCCGCTTCATCCGTTTTGGAAGACAGTGCCATATTTGATTTTGCTGCGATATTGTCTTGCTTTTTTGGCCAAAGGCTCATGATTATGTTCCCTCGCTTCAGCGCGTTTCAATTACTTGGTTGGGCTGCCATCTCCACCACCAACCGCACTTGCAAGTTTCATAATTTGCGAGACTGCCGTTGCAACCGTTGCTTGGGAAATCTGATTGAGTCCTTGTTGACTATTCACCGCATTCTGAATCGATAAGCCTGCTGCATGGGTTGACATCTGATAAAGCATGCCCAGAGATTGCGCGGGCGCTTCCCCCAACACATTGACATTCGTTTGTGTCACGGCATCCGTAATTTGGGAATTCACAGGCGTGGTATCTGCCATGGTTTAATCCTCGCTGATTGACCTTTCGGCGGTCTATTAAGATAAAAGACGTCACAACTTTAAATTTGTGACGCTTGGAAATTAAATTTTTCAGGAACAGCCGATTTAAGATGCTTGCGCAATTTCTGTACTTTTTTGCGGGCAAGACTTTCACTAATCCCTTGGGTCACGGCAATCTCGGCATAAGATTTTTCCTCGACCAGGCGGTCTTGGAAAATCTGCTGCATCTCTGGGGTGCTATGATCTAAAAGGCGGCCAATATCGCGAAGGGCATCCCTTGGTTTCGTCATATTCACGCAACCAATATCAGCCGCAAAATTTATGAGAGTATTTTCGTGAATGCCATTGAACATTCCGCCGGCGATGCTCCTGGCGTGACCGGTCAAAGGTGGCATGTCGTAAGGCCAGAAAGGCGAGCGCTTCGATATTACAATCGGATTTAGGCCCTATTTTGATATGCATAAGCACTTTAACGATCGCATCAGAGACAAGATCATCTGCTTTTTCATGACACCCATTGCTAAGATTCCGGGCCCGGCCTTTCAAACGACCGAGATTGTCGCGCCAAAAGGCCTCAAGTTCGGCAGAGAAACCGTCTTTTTTGATATTGTTAAAATATATCGTCATCACCAGATCTCCTTGGGGAGCATCATGCTCATCCATAGTGAGAAGATCTGTTTCCTATGGAACTTAAAGTGTATTCTTGAATTTTAACGAAGCATGTGATGATCCAATTGATAGCGTCCGGCGCCCTGATTGACATGGCTGCCAGCCCCTATTCTCTGGCCGAGCACCAGCAGCGGCATCGCGCCCAGGAGAGACTCTTGTAAGAGATCTCCTGGTCCGGAGAGGCGTAAGACACCGCAAAGCCCATCGCGCCAAAGTGGCTTTTTTTGGCCACGGGTGGTGGGACGTTGCCATCTTATGGGGGTCATGGTGCTGAGATCCACGGTCAGACCTGCAGCAATGCTGGCCAACCTGTCTCCATCGATCCAGAGATCAAGGTCATGCCAGCGCGCAAAGCCTTCGGCCCGTCGCGACAAACCAGTCAGGAGCTTTGTTGCCGTGAGAGAAGGACCAGAGCCTCCTGTAGGCGGCTCTAAACCACGTGCAATAAAGGGGGTCTCGAAACAAAGCGCGATCCCCTTAGCCTCTCTTGGTATTGTTAGGAGGTCCGGAGGGTCTAACGTGACAATCTTACGATCAAGAGGCCGCCATGGTGTTGGCGGTCCCGGGCGCGGCGCCACACCGGCCCGCAAGATCCGGGTCAAAGCTTCGGCCACCGCCTCGGCTTGATCACTGGCAAAGCCAAACAGGGACAGCCGCAAAGTGACCCGGCCCGCCTCGGGACCTGGTTCGAGAGCCAAGGCAAAGGGCTTTGGCACGGGCACCCCTGGGCGCACTGGCGGCATGTCGCCCCACAGGATTTCCAGCGCACAAGGGGGTGACCAAGGGCAAGGGTGACCGGCCTGCGCCTCCTCACTGGCGGTTTCGAGCAAGGCCTGTCCCAAAGCCCCTCGCATATGATCAGGGACCGCAGGATCTTTTAAGATCCCAGGCCTATCAGGCAGAGAAAACAGAATATCCGTTTGGAACCAGCGCGCCAACAATCCTTCGATATCGGTATCAGCCGCAGGACCAGACAAACGCGCATGGAGAGGAAGGGCCATGACTCTCTAACGTAAAGGGCTGTCGAAGAGCTTAGAGCAAAGCGCGATCAGGTGGAGTCGCCTGATCGCTTTCATTTTGCGGCAAAACAAGATTCTAGAGTCATCCGCGACTTAGGTT
>DDLW01000062.1 GCA_002340345.1 Alphaproteobacteria bacterium UBA2562
CCGGAGTCCGCCTAAAAAGGAAGGAGAAAGCCGAAAACAACCCTAAAGTGCCACTTATAGAGCCAAATTCGGCCAAAATAACCTGCAAAAACAGAAGCCGAAAAAGACAAACAGAAAAATCAACCATTATGCAGAGGTCTTTTTAAGCGACTTTTTCGAGAAAAAGTCTCTCAAAAAGCTTTTGGGGCGCATCACTTTGCCTTTTGCTCTCCACTTGGGATAAAGATTATTTTAAAAATTATAAGCGACTTTTTCTCTCTATCTCTGGTAACAAAAACACGATACAGCTTTCTTTTGGATCGCGTGCAAAACACTTACGAATGCAAAAATGCGCCGCTCGCCCCCCATAACATAAAGGGACCCATAAAAAAGGGACCCACAGCAAAAGGGTAGGTTCATGAATATTTTTAGTGATCTCAAAATTACCCATAAATTATTTATCGCTTTTTTTGCTTTGGCTCTTTTTTCAGCTGTTGTCGGTGTTTTGGGGATTATTGGGTCCTATAAAATCGGTGAAAATGGGTATAATGCCGGGGCGCGCCTTGCCCCCCTTGGCGATGCGGCGATGGAAATCAAACTCGCCGCCACAAAAGCCCACCTGGTCTTTGAAGAAATCATGTCAGGCGACACCTCTGAAGATATCCAAGAGGTTTGGGACCTCTTGGATCAAAGCCGTTGGTATGGAAATGTCATTCTCAAAGGGGGTGAGAATCAGGAAGGCCGCTTTTATCCCACAGAATCCGAAGCTGTGCGCGTTGAAATCCAAGCTGTCTTGGCCCAATTAGACACTTTTGAACAAGCCGCTAAAAGCCGTTATGCGACCTTGGCAACAAACCAAGGGGTTGGGTCCGAAGCCGATGAAAAATTTGATGATCTTTATGAAGGTCTCGTCACTGCATTAAAGGCCCTGCCGCAACCGAATAACCTGATAGAAGCCGCTGATTTTAACCGTGCAATCGGTGAGGCCCGTTTCATGCTCGCCAATGGTCATCTCCTGATTGCTGAAATACTCGGCGGGGATGCCGGAGAAAGCTTCGAAGATGCCATTACACAGTTCAAACAGGCAAAAGACACGCTTCTAAAAATAGACAATCCACAAACAGGCTCCCAAAGACAAAATTTCGCAAAAACGATCGATCAACTCATCGCCTCGGCCCAAGAACGCTATACCAAAACACAAGCCCAGCAAGGTGCAGGAAGCCAGGCCGATCAAGCCTTTGACAAAAATTTTGCGGTCCTAATCCAAGATGCTGACGATGCCGAAGCCCTTGTGCAGGACGCCATTCGCCAAGGCTTTGAAGATCTTAATGAAACGAGGGACAATATTGTCATCACTATTTCTCTTTTAGCCTTTGCCGCTTTTATATGTGCTGTGTTTTTAACACTTCTTCTGGCGCGGTCTATGGGACGCCGCATCATGCAGGCCTCCCATGCCATGGACCGCTTGGCAAAAGGAGATCATGATGTTGTCTTGCCTGTGGACAGCTCTAAAGACGAAATCGCCGTTATGAATGCGTCTTTGCTCACATTTCAGCAGGCTCTCTCTGAAACCGAAACTTTACGGCAGGCCAAAGAACAAGATCAAGCCAAGCAATCTTTGCAATCCGATGAAATCCTACGCTTAAGCCGCGCGTTTGAAACGGCGGTGGCAGGCATTCTTAGCCATGTCGATGAAGCCAGAACAAGTTTGACCACATCAGCACAAGAGCTTTCGGCCAATGCATCTCAAACAGGTCTACAGTCACAAAAAGTGACCGATATCGCCGAGCAAATGGCCAAGAACATGCAAGACGCAACACATACGATCGAAGAACTTGCCGAATCCATCCATGACATTGGTCGCCAAATGGATGGCGCGGTCGATTCTACCGAAAATGCAAATTTAGAAGCGCAAAAAACAGAACAAACGGTGCTTGGCTTATCTGGGGCTGTCGAAGAAATTGGTGAAGTTGCCGGACTCATCAATGACATCGCCGATCAGACAAATTTACTGGCTTTGAATGCCACCATTGAGGCCGCCCGTGCAGGCGAGGCCGGACGTGGCTTTGCTGTTGTCGCCAATGAAGTTAAGAATCTGGCCAGCCAAACAGCCCAAGCCACCGAAACCATCAGCGGTAAAATTTCAACCGTCCAAGAAGAAACGAAAAAAGCTGTGCAAGCGGTAAGAGCCATCATGGCGTCGGTTAAAGATTTGAATGATGTCGGGTCAAAAATTTCTGTCGCTGTCCAAACCCAATCCACAGCAACACGGAACATTGCAGCGACGATCCAAAATGTTGCCGATAAAACTTCGACGGTCTCTTCGGATATTCAGAATGTCAGCGTGGCGGCCAATAGTACAAAGGAAATGTCGGGCTATGTTCTCGAAGCCGTTGATAATCTTGCGGCACAATCTGAAAGCCTGAATCGGAATATGGATAATTTCCTCTCCGGTTTAGACTCTGTCAGAGGCGAATAAACAACCCTCGCGAGAGGTTGTCTTTGTTTTGGAAGAAAAGCTGGAAAGATTGCGAGTCGTTTTACAAGCTTACGCGATAAATTTCGCGATATTTCCAGCATGACTAAACTGTAATTTAGTAACTTCTTGTTTTTGAATAATTTTGATCTTCTACCCTTTGGCCTAAACCAGTTCTATCTCCTTTCAAAATACCGCATCCATAAGTATTAGGCTTTCATCGAGATGCGGTATAAGGCTTCAAACCCTTTTCTGTCATTTTTTTAATCTTATGTTTTGTGCGCTGCTTTTTTTTAGTTGCCACTGGCAATATATTGGATCTCAATATGTTACCCTCTCTTTTTTGTTAAAATGCTTTCCTCGTTCCCCCTTTTGAGGGATTTTCTTCTGTTGCAGTGCCATGTGTCAAACGCTTGCTGTTTAAGTCTCTAGCCGTTATCTTTAAAAAGAAATCGGAGAGCAGAAAGCCTTTCTGAAGTGTTTTGACCTTCATCAAAGATGAATTCTAGAACACCACAATAATAAAAACTTTATTCTGCCTCTTCGTCCTGGAAATAAAATAGTGATCCATCCTTGTTGGATATATCTTGCCTTCAAATCAGAATATTTGCTTTTACAGCAAATTATAATCTTTCAAAACTGCTTACAGCCATACGTAAAGAGAGGGTCATATTTTAACGAAACCCCACGCGCTTTGTAAGCAAGATAACAATCAAAAGTTGGCATACGGGACATATACACATTCTCTCTGATCCGCATCATCATGTCGTAGGACCTTGCAAGGAGTGGAGTTGATCAATGTCTTTTGAGACCACATCACCATACCCTGTTCTGACATCTTCCCGGCAGAATTCTTGTGTAAGCCATGGATCTTTGACTGTAAAATCTCGATGTGGCGCCTATGACCTTTGGTCAGGCTTTCTCAGCCGCTCCCAAGGCGGGTTGCGGCATTTTAGCGCGGAAAATGCCCATGCAGGCTGTCTCCTCATTGCAGAGCGCCAAACCACAGCCCATAGCCTCAATAAAATCGTTAAAAGCCTCGGTTTGCCTTGTCATCGTCATGTCAGTAGCTATGACTTGGCCTTGGGGATTTTAGAAAAAGAAACGCCCCTTTTCATCATGATTGATGGGGATCGCCTTGCATCCTTAGGCTATCGTTTAAGCCAAGCCTTACGTGCGCGGGAAGCCCAGAGAAAAACCAATCCGATCCCCATTTTCATGGCGGTCTCCAGGCTTTCTGGCCATGATCAAGAACAGGCCAACGCCTCTTCGATCACCGCAATGTTGCTCAAACCCTTAGACCGTGCGCATTTGCTGTCGAAGCTCCGCACAGCACTTCACCAGCACCGTTTAACGCAAGCTCTCACGGAACGCGATGCCAAGGCGGCCCAACCCCCTCTTGTTAATCCTGCCGCCGCTTAAGAACCGCAGAAGCAGAGGCTTATTTATACCAACCGAAAAATCATCAACTTTGCCAGTTGGTCTTATAAGCTGGCCTCTTTTCTGAATCCCGGTGTAGAAAACAGCGCCACAAAAAACGCGATCAGGTCAAAAACACCTGATCGCGTAAATGTTTTTTGAGAGATTTTTCTCGAAAAGTCGCCTGATTGTGCCTTCCCGAAAAACAACCTTTCTTTCGGTTCACAATAAAAGCAAAATGCTGTATCTCCATAAGAGCATAAAATCACATGATTTTTGCTCTTCATTCTGGGAAAGGGCAAGTTCATCGCAGAGTGGTGCTCTGGAGAAGGAGTGTTTCATGGCTTCCAGACAAAGACCAAACATACAAACACGCCCCTCCTCGACCGCCTGGTATCCCATAGACCAAAAGCAATTTCCCCGCAAAAGTCCTAAGACAGCCTTTATCAGAAGCCTCTTTTTTGCCCTCTCTATAGCCTCTTTCGCCATCACGCCGCCTGCTTCTGCCCAAAAAAAGCCAAGACCGCCTGCCAAAGTGACGGCTTACACCGTGGACATCGTCAATTTTCACGACCCCATCCAGGCCTTGGGAACCGCCCTTGCGAAAGAGAGTGTTGATATCACCGCCCAAGTCACCGCACGGGTGACAAAAATTTTATTCGAAGATGGCCAAGATGTTAAAGCAGGCGACGTCCTTGTCACCCTGGATCGGAGCGAGCTGACGGCAGATCTGAAATCTCTGACAGCACAGCTTGCAGAAAGCCGATCGGCCTATGCACGCGCCCAAAATCTTGCCGCACGGAAAGTCATTTCCGTTGAGACTTTAGAAGAACGTCGCTCCTCTCTCCGCCAAGTCGAGGCCGAAATTGAGGCGTTGAAGGCGCGTTTGAAACAAAGGCAGATTGTTGCCCCTTTCACAGGTCGCCTTGGTTTGCGCTCCATCAGTATGGGGGCTCTGCTCCAGCCCGGCCAGATTGTCACACAAATCAATGATAGCTCCGAAGTCAGACTCGATTTTGATTTGGCCGCGGTGCATCTGTCTGTGCTCCACCCTGGCTTGGCCATTGTGGCGCAATCGGCGTCTTATCGTGGGACAATATTCCATGGTACCGTCAGCAGTCTTGATAACCATATTGACCCTGTGACCCGCACCGTTAAGGTCAGGGCCCGTCTTCCCAATGAAGACCGTTTGCTGAAGCCGGGCATGCTGTTGACCCTCGCCCTAAAAGCCAATGCCCGCCAAGCCCTTGTTGTGCCAGAAGAGTCCATTCTCTTGCGTGGGGCCAAAAGCTATGTCTATCGTCTCACACAGCCCCCCCAAACGGACTCTGATACACCGTCTCCGGACCCAAGCTGGCGGGCTGTCTTGCATGAAATCATCCCAGGGAAACGCCAAGCTGGCCAAGTTGAGATCCTCTCCGGCTTAAAACCTGGCGATAAAATTGTTTGGCATGGTGTTGTCAAGGTGAAGGACGGACGCCCTGTTCAAATCTTGGACTCCGATGATGGCTTTGCCTCTTTAAAGCAAAAGGCAAAGTGATGGGATCACCCTTGTGCGCCCATGAAAAACGGACTGCCTTTGTCCTGAGGCAAAGAAAAAGCAAGATGCTGTAAAATCCTTCCACATCTCCAGAGACAAAGGCGTCTTAAGCGATGAAGATTTCGGACCTTTCCATCACGCGCCCGGTTTTCGCTTCGGTGATTTCTTTGCTGTTGATTGCATTTGGACTTGTGTCTTTTGACCGTCTGCCTTTGCGACAATATCCTGATATTGATCCGCCCGTGGTCTCGGTGGACACGCGCTACACCGGCGCCGCCGCCGCCATTGTCGAATCCCGCATCACCCAGGTGATCGAAGATCAAGTCGCAGGCATTAGCGGCATCGATTATATGTCCTCCAGTTCGCGCGATGGCCGCTCCCGTGTGACCATTTCTTTCAAAACCGGGGTTAACATCGATGAAGCGGCCAGCGATATCCGCGACCGGATTGCTGGCATTGCCGATAATTTGCCGGACGGCGCCGATCCTCCAGAAATTGAGAAATCCAACTCTGACGATGACGTGATTCTTTGGTTAAGCCTGACCAGCCCCGAGATGAGCGCCCTGCAGCTGACGGATTATGCCGCCCGCGCCTTACAAGACCGTTTTTCTGCGGTGGAGGGGGTCGCCCGCGTTCGCATTGGCGGTGGCCTCAATTATGCGATGCGGGTTTGGTTGGATCCCATGCGGCTGGCGGCACGCAATTTGACACCAGAAGATGTCGAAAGTGCTTTACGGGCTGAAAATATTGAATTACCGGCGGGGGACATTGAATCTAAAAGACTCCAATTCACCGCCAAAATGGAACGCGGTTTTCGCTCGGCACAAGATTTTCGCAATTTGGTGATCAGCGCCCAGACGGGCACTCTGGTCCGGCTTGGCGATGTCGCCCGCATTGCGCTGACCGCCGAAGAAGAAAGGATCATCTATCGCGGCAACAGCATTCCCAGGGTTGGGTTGGGTGTGATTAAACAATCCCAAGCCAATATCCTGGATGTCACCGAGGGGGTGAAGGCCCTTGCCAAACGGCTGAACACCACGCTTCCCCAAGGCATGCGCATCGAAGAAAGCTATGATCGCTCTGTTTTTGTCAGCAAAGCCATTGAAGAAGTTTATAAAACCCTCGGAATCTCAATTGCCCTTGTCGTTTTGATGATTTTTCTCTTTTTAGGCAATGCCCGCGCCATGCTGGTCCCAGCGGTGACGGTTCCGGTTTCTGTTATTGCGGCTTTTATTGTGCTGTTTGCCTTAGGCTATTCGATCAATCTTTTGACCTTGCTGGCTTTGGTGCTGGGGATTGGCCTGATCGTCGATGACGCCATTGTTGTTTTAGAGAATATTTATCGCCGCATCCAGCTGGGTGAAACGCCCTTGGTCGCCGCCTTTCTTGGTACACGGCAAGTCGCCTTTGCGGTGGTCGCGACCACAGCGGTTCTGATTGCCGTCTTTATTCCGATTTCCTTTGTCGAAGGCGATCTGGGCCGACTTTTTACAGAATTTGCCATCACCATGAGCGCTTCTGTGGCTTTTTCCAGCCTGATTGCTTTAACGCTGTCGCCGATGCTGGCCTCCCAGCTTTTGAAGCGCAAAGAAGCGCCAAGCCGCTTATCTCTTGCGGTTGATCGTTTTGTTGGTGTTTTACAATCTCTCTATGCCCAGGCCCTGAATCGCTGTCTTAAAGCCCGTTTTCTGATTTTGATTGTTTTTTTCGGTTTAGCGGGCGCAAGTGCTTTTCTCTATCCTCTCATTCCCCAAGAATTTGCCCCCAAAGAGGATCGAGGAGCCTTTTTCATTATCATCAAAGGGCCTGAAGGGGCCTCTTTCGACTATATGGAGCCCTATATTGACGAAATTGAACAAAGGCTCCTAAGCTATGTCGATACAGGCGAAGTGAAACAATTGATTATGCGTGCCCCGCGCTCTTTTGGCGTGCCGACCAGTTTTAACAGCGGCATTGCCATCATTGTCTTATCTGATTGGAGCCGCCGGCGCAGCACGGATACCATCATGGCTGAAATCCGCCGTCAGCTTTCGGATCTTCCAGGAGTGCGCGCGTTTCCGATCATGCGCCGAGGGCTTGGCGGCGGCACAAGCAAACCCGTGCAATTCGTGCTTGGCGGTGGCAGCTATGCCGAGCTGGCCGATTGGCGCGATCACATCCTCGATCAAGTGCGCGAGAATAATCCAGGCTTGCAAGGGCTAGACTCCGATTATGACGAAACCCGGCCCAGCCTCCGGATCTCGATTGACCAAGATCGCGCCGGCGATTTGGGCGTCAGCGTCT
This sequence comes from Alphaproteobacteria bacterium UBA2562, assembly GCA_002340345.1. Lineage (GTDB taxonomy): Bacteria > Pseudomonadota > Alphaproteobacteria > UBA2562 > UBA2562 > UBA2562. The sequence continues at coordinate 7,698 of DDLW01000062.1, forward strand.
CTGCCATCGGGCGCACCCTAGAGACCATGATGGGGTCCCGGCGGGTGACCACCTTCCTTGATCGGGGTGAAGAATATGACGTGATTTTGGAGGCCGAAAAAGCCGCCCAACAAGACCCTGTCAGCCTGGAAAATCTTTATGTGCGCTCCAGCCATAGCGGCGCTTTGATTCCACTGGCCAATCTTGTGACCATAGAGGTCACCGCAGAAGCGGAAAGGCTCAACCGTTATAATCGCTTGCGCGCGATCACCCTTGAAGCCAATCTCGACCCCAACCTCACTTTGGGAGAAGCCCTCACTTTTCTTGAACAGCTGGTGCGCAGCGAGCTGCCTGACACCGCCGTCATTGATTATAAAGGCGAATCTCTCAAATATAAAACCAGTGGCGATTCTATGATTTTTGTTTTTATTTTGGGCATCGCCGTTGTTTTTCTTGTCCTTGCCGCCCAATTCGAGAGCTTTATCCATCCTTTTATTGTCATGCTCACCGTCCCCTTGGCCATTGTCGGCGCTTTGATCGGTTTGCTTCTCATGGGGCAAAGTTTGAATATTTACACGCAAATCGGCTTGATCATGCTGGTTGGACTGGCCACAAAGAATGGCATCTTAATTGTCGAATTCGTCAATCAAAAACGCGATGACGGCCTGGCGTTCGATGAGGCTTTGCGCGCGGCCAGCCTCACCCGCTTTCGCCCCATTCTCATGACCAGCCTCACCACAATTGCTGGCGCCATTCCCCTCGTTCTTGCTTTTGGGGCGGGGGCTGAGACCCGTATTGCCATTGGTATTGTGATTATGTTCGGTGTCAGCGTCGCAACGGTTCTGACGCTGTTCATTATCCCCGTTGCCTATAGCTTGCTGGCCCGAAAAACAGGCGCTGCCGGGGATGTAAAACGACGCCTAGAAGCAGAGTGGGACCAGACAGAGGATTTCCGGTCTTCGTAGACATGCGCGCGTAACCGCGATCTTAGGGCGCCTTTTGAAAAAGGCCCCCTAAAACCCCCAAAAACTTTTTCTCGACAAAGTCGCTTGGATTTCGCGTCAGCGAAACATGCCAAGGGTTTTAGGTCAGACCCTCCAAATCGATATTTTTTTGACGGCATGCTGCGGTCAGCGTGTTTTGTAATAAGCAGGCAATGGTCATCGGGCCAACACCGCCTGGAACAGGGGTGATTCCCGCCACCTTCTCAAAGACAGCCTGGAAATCGACATCGCCGACCAGGCGAGTGCCCTCGCCCTCTTCTTTCGCAATGCGGTTAATCCCGACATCAATCACAGTCGCGCCGTCGCCGATGAAGTCAGATCCAATCATCTGGGGCCGCCCCACTGCCGCAATGACAATATCAGCCCGTGCGCATTCTGCGGCAAGAGCCTGCGTCCGGGAATGCGCGATTGTGACCGTGCAATGGGCACCCAACAACAATTGCGCCATCGGTTTGCCCACAATATTCGAACGCCCCACAACAACCGCATGCTTGCCAGAGAGATCCCCTAAACGGTCTTGGAGCAACATCAAACAGCCCAAAGGCGTGCACGGTGTCAAGGCCGGCTGTCCCGTTGCCAAGCGCCCGACATTCATGGGATGAAAGCCATCCACATCTTTTTCGGGGGCGATGGCTTCGATCACCGCTTGCTCCTGGATATGGTTTGGCAAAGGCAGCTGGACCAAAATACCATGGACATCATCACGCCCATTTAAGGTCGCAATCAGATCAAGAAGAGCGGATTGGTCTGTATCTGCGGCAAGCTTAAATTCAAAGCTCTGCATGCCAACTTCTAAGGTTTGCCGGCCTTTATTGCGGACATAGACCTGGCTTGCCGGATCTTCCCCCACCAAAACCACCGCCAACCCCGGATGAAGACCATGGCGGTCTTTGACCACGGCGACTTTGTCTGCGATTTGCTGCCGGAGTTTTGCGGCAAAGGCTTTGCCATCAATAATTTTCGGGGAAGGCTGTGTCATGAAACCTCACAAAGATTGAACAGGCTGCCATAACAGATCAAAGGCGGGGTGTTTTATGGCCGAAAGCCCTCTGGTCCACCCTCTAGCCCCCCCTCTGACCCATGCTCAACAGGACCTCATAATGCTTTGACCCATTCAGAGAGAAACTGTGCGAGCGCTTTTTGCGCGCCCCGAATCAGCAGCGTTTTCCGGCGATCGGTCGCCCCACTCTCAATCGAGAGCATGGTTTTGGGGATTTTCCACTCTTTGGCCAAAAATTTCAGGAGAGCTGTGTTTGCTTTACCATTTTCCGGCACCGCCGTCACGGCAATTTTGACAAGACTTTGACCATGGTGATCCTGCACCACCCCCTGGATGCGGTTTTGAGCCGCCTTTGGCGTGAGCCTGAGATGAAACCGTATCCCTTCAGGATGCGGTTCAAAGGGGAGCCCCATAGGGTCCGCGATGTGAGAGTCCTCGATGTGAGGGTCCTTCTGGGGCGCCATGGTCTTTTGCGTCAAAATCTCTTTTACCGAACATAATGGGGCGTTGGGGTCACCAAGCCAGAGAGAATCCCTTGCACCAAGATAATGGCCAAGATCAGCACCATCGGCGACAGATCAATGCCGCCGAGGTCTGGCATGATCTTGCGAATGCGGCTTAAGGCCGGTTCTGTCACTTTATGCAAGAAATCCCCGAGCATATAAATGAAACGATTTTGGGTATTGATCACATTAAACACAACAAGCCAGCTGAGAATCACAGACGCCAGCACCATCCACATATAGATATTGAGGGCGATTTGTGTCACATTAATAACTGGGTTTAAAATAATATCCATGGGGAGAACACCCTATATCTTGACCAGTGAAGTCTGTCGCAAATGTGGCGCGATTGAGGACGCACTTTCGATGTTTTTTGTGTTCATTTCAATCTTTAAAATAAAGGCGCTGTTGTTTGGGGTGCCGCCGACACAGCAAGCAACAACAAGATAGGCCGCCTTCCCTTTTGTCTTTGCAACCATCCTCCCTTGACAGATGGGGGTTTTTAAGCTGATATTCCAGACCTTCCTTTTAAAGAGCCTTGAAATTCTTTTCATAAATCAGGCACAGTAAGCCTTCCCAAAAGGCGATATTGTTTTATTTTTTTAGGGTCTTTTTGACCCGCTGTGGGGCCGTAGCTCAGTTGGGAGAGCGCTAGAATCGCACTCTAGAGGTCGAGGGTTCGACTCCCTTCGGCTCCACCATTTAAACCTAAAGAAATCACTGTATTAGAAAGACCCTTTTGAACACAGGGGTAAATGTGTCACAGAATGTGTCACAGAACAAACGCCGTTGACCTCGCCTGCGGCTTTTTTTGCCGCGAGCTTGATTTTTCTAACCGTCGCCATGACTGCATTTTTTCTTAGCTGTCCAAGGCTTAAGGCCTTGGGATATCGCGGTCATTGTGTATCTAAAATGCGGCCTGGGTATTGTCTTCCCCAGCCTCCAGCTCTGAATCGTTGTATATGCCAGACCAGTTTGTTTAGAAAAAGCATCAAGTGAGCCGTAGTCATCAGCAGAGCAGCCAACTTCTTGAAGCCATTCGTTAATCTCTTCTGTTGTGATCTCTTTTAAATTCAATGCTATCTCCTTTTTTAGAAAGATAACATAAAAAAGATATACTACAACAGTGTATTCCCTCTTGACTTAAATACACTGTTGCAGTATATTTAATTCATCAAGACGGATATGGAGAAAAAAGATGGCAGAAGAACTAAACGTAGGCGAAAAATTAAACCGAGAGCTCGCCGCAAAACCTGGCCATGAAGATCTCCTAAGGCTAGAACAGAGATTGGGTGGCCGGATGGAAGGGCTGGAAGGCCGCATGGATGAGATTAGCCGACAACTCGCGGCTAAGAGATAAATAAAAGTATGAGCTTAATCTTTGGGCTCAAAAGGATTAAGCCCCTGCGCCCTCAGCGCCGCATTGATCTGCGCTGGGTCGGGTATGGGCCGGAGCGTGTCTCTTGCGACGCCGCCGCGTTTCTCCCAGGATCGCCAGCCATAAGTGCCAACTTTCGCACTGGCGGCGGTGGCAAGAACGGACCAATCCGCCGCAGGGGG